>JBARWP010000463.1:0-20193 GCA_049646905.1 Pseudaminobacter sp.
GTGCGGCGACAGTGCCGGCGGCAACCTGGCCGCGGCGGTGGCGCATGCCACGCGCGGGCACAAGCGCCACCCGGCGGGGCAGGTGCTGATCTATCCCGGCCTCGGCGGCGACCAGTCGAAGGGCTCTTATGTGACCCATGCGGAAGCGCCGATGCTGACCCTGCGCGACCTTGAATTCTACAAGGACATCCGCACCGGCGGTGCCGATGTTTCCGGCGACATCACCTATATGCCGCTGAACGACGCCGATTTCACCAACGTGCCGCCGACCGTGATCATCACCGCGCAATGCGATCCGCTGTCGAGCGATGGCGAGGCCTATGGCGCGCGGGTGCTTGCCGGCGGCGGCAAGGCCTGGTGGTTCGAGGAACCTGGCCTTGTCCATGGCTATCTGCGTGCCCGCCATAGCGTTGGCCGTGCCCGCGCCAGCTTCTCACGGATCGTCGATGCCGTGGCGGCACTCGGGCGGGGCGAGTGGCCGTGGTGAGCGGTTAGCTAGTCGAGGAACGGCTTTGCCTTCATCGTTGCCGGTGCCGGTACGCCAAGACGCTGAAGCACCGTCGGCGCAAGCTGCAACTGATCGAGCAGCACGTCATCTTGTGGCCCCGCGGCACGCCCGAAATAATACAGCGCGAAATCCTGCTGCAGGTCTTCGTGACCACCGTGATGGCCGCGATCGGTTTGGCCGTGATCCGCGGTGACGATGACCTCGTAGCCCGCCGCGCGCCAGCGCGGCAAGAAGGCGGCCAGCATCCCGTCCATCACATAACAGGCATGGTCCATTTCGATGCAATCATGGCCGAAGCGATGGCCCATCGAATCCAGCGTGCAGGTGTGGAGGATACCGTAGTCGATCGAAAAGCGTTCGGTGAGCATCGTCAGCGTGGCGAAGAGATCGACATCGCTCGGCGTCATCTGGTTGCACGCATTGTAACCGGTCATGGTATGGAACCGGCCATGGGTAATCGGCCCGCCAGGTTCGTCATATTCCATATCGCGCACGAGATCGAACGGATAGCGGTTGAAGAACTCCGACCAATAGGAATGCGTCACCGCACCGGTCGTGCCGCCGGCTTTCGTCACTTCCGAGAAAATATCCGGTTGCTCGATGCGGAACCGGTTCTCATTGGAGCGTATGCCGTGCATCTGCGGCGACACGCCGGTGTGGATGGATGCGTAGCAGCAGGCGGAAGTCGAAGGTAGGACCGAGCGCATGGTCCATACGCGGGTGTCGCCCGATTTTACCCAGCCTTCGAGATTGCCCATCAATCGACGCCAGTTCCGATAAGGCACGCCGTCGAGGATGATAAGCAGAAGCTTCGCGTTCAGTGGCATGGAATGTCCCGGACTGGCGTCGCGCGCAAGGTGTGGTTCAGTTTCCGGCGCTTTCCATGCGTCTGCCCTTGATGGCCTTTTCGAGCCAGCCGATCTCCATTTCCGGTACTGAAGACAGCAGCAGGTCGGTATAGGCGTCAAAGGGCGGCGTCAGCACCTCGCTCTTCGGTCCATAGCGCACCACTTCGCCGCGATACATCACCGCGATGGAGTCGGCGATCGACTTCACCGTTGCAAGGTCGTGGGTGATGAAGAGATAGGCGACCTGCTCTTCCTTCTGCAGATCGAGAAGAAGCCGCAGGATGCCATGGGCGACCAGCGGATCGAGCGCGCTGGTCACCTCGTCGCAGATGATGAGCGTTGGCTTGGCGGCAAGCGCGCGCGCGATGCAGACGCGCTGCTTCTGGCCACCGGACAATTCGGCCGGATAGCGGTTCGCAAAACCCTGTCCCATCTCGATCTTTTCGAGCAGTTCGGCCACCCGCCGGTCACGTTCGCGCCCGCGCAAACCGAAATAGAACTCCAGCGGTCGGCCGATGATGGTGCCGACGGTCTGGCGCGGGTTCATGGCGACGTCGGCCATCTGGTAGATCATCTGCAATTCGCGCAGATCGTCCCGGCTGCGATTGGCAAGGCGATTGGCGAGCTTACGCCCTGCAAAGGTTATGCTGCCTTCCATCGGCGGCAAAAGACCGGTGACGGCCCGTGCCAGCGTGGATTTGCCGGAACCGGATTCGCCGACCACGGCCAGCGTCTGGCCGGGAAAGATGTCGACGGAGACGTTTTTCAGCACCTTGACCTGCCCGCCGCCATAGGCGGCCGTGACATTCTTGACCGACAGGAAGGGCGTATCGCCGGGATGCTGTTCCTGGTGCTCGATATGGTGAACCGAGACGAGCTGGTTGGTATATTCCTGCCGCGGCTCCTTGATGATCTGGCGAGTGCCGCCCCATTCGACGAGCTTGCCGTGCCGCAGCACCATGATCTCGTCGGCGACCTGCGCCACCACGGCAAGATCGTGGGTGATGTAGAGCGCGGCAACGCCGGTATCGCGGATGGCATCCTTGATCGCGGCCAGCACGTCGATCTGGGTGGTGACGTCGAGCGCGGTGGTGGGCTCGTCGAAGACGATGAGATCGGGTTCCGAGCACAGCGCCATCGCGGTCATGACGCGCTGCAACTGCCCGCCCGAAACCTGATGCGGAAAGCGCTTGCCGATGTTTTCAGGGTCGGGCAGGCTGAGTTTGCGGAACAACGCCACGGCGCGCTTTTCGGCCTCCGCGCGGGTAGCCGTGCCATGCAGCAGGGCCGCCTCGACCACCTGGTCCATCAGCCGGTGGGCGGGGTTGAAGGCAGCGGCCGCCGATTGCGCGACATAGCAGACCTCGCGCCCGCGCAGCTTGCGGATGCCCCGCTTGCCGCTTTTCAGGATATCGCGGCCATTGATGATGACTTCGCCGCCGGTGATCTTCACGCCGCCGCGGCCATAGGCCATGGTCGAAAGGCCGATGGTCGATTTGCCGGCACCGGACTCGCCGATAAGGCCGAGCACCTTGCCCTTTTCCAGCGAGAGCGACACGTCGTGCACCAGCGTGACGGTCTTCGGTTCCTCGCCGGGCGGATAGATCCTGGCCTCGATGCGCAGGTTGCGAATATCGAGAAGCTTTCCCGATTTTGCCTTCGCCTCAGCCATTGCCGCGCCCTCCCTTGAGATCGGTCGTGCGGTTCAGGACCCAGTCGGCGACCAGGTTGACGGAAATGGCGAGCGCCGCGATGGCGGCTGCCGGGATGAGCGCTGCTGGGATGCCGAAGACGATGCCGTCCTTGTTTTCCTTCACCATGCCACCCCAATCGGCTTCGGGCGGCTGGACGCCAAGCCCGAGGAAGGACAGGGCGGACAGGAACAGCACGGCATAGATGAAGCGAAGCCCCAGTTCCGACACCAGAGGCGACAAGGCGTTGGGCAGGATCTCGCGGAAGATGATCCACATCCGGCCTTCGCCGCGCAGCTTTGCCGCCTCGACGAAATCCATGACGTTGATGTCGGCGGCGACGGCACGCGACAGGCGATAGACGCGCGTGGAGTCGAGGATGCCCATGACCAGGATCAGGGTGAGAATGGTCGAGGGCAGAACGGACAATACGACGAGACCGAAGATCAGCGTCGGGATCGCCATCAGCAGATCGACGAAGCGCGACATCAGCGTGTCGAACCAGCCGCCGACGACGGCTGCGGTGAAGCCGAGGATCGAGCCGAGCGAAAACGACAGCGCCGTGGCCAGCACCGCGATGAAGATGGTGGTACGGGCGCCGTAGATCATGCGCGAAAGCAGGTCGCGGCCGAGATTGTCGGTGCCGAGCCAATACTGGCCGGAGGAGGGCTCCCACACCCCGCCGACGATCTGGCCGAGGCCATAGGGCGCAAGCCAGGGCGCGAAGACCGCGGCAAGCAGGAACAGGGTGGTGAAGACAAGGCCGACCCAGGCGGCAAGGGGGATCGTTTTCAGCATGATCTCGCCCTCACTTCGGATGCCGCAGGCGCGGATTGGCCAGGATGGCGGCAATATCGGCAATCATGTTGAGGCCGATATAGACGGCGGCAAAGATCAGCCCCACCGCCTGCACCACCGGTACATCGCGCTTGGCGACATGATCGACCAGATACTGGCCCATGCCGGGATAGACGAAGATGACCTCGACCACGACCACGCCGACGACGAGGAAGGCAAGGTTCAGCATCACCACGTTGATAATCGGGGCGATGGCGTTCGGGAAAGCATGCTTGCGGATGACCTCGAAGGCCGAGAGGCCCTTGAGTTCGGCCGTCTCGACATAGGCCGACTGCATGACGTTGAGGATGGCCGCACGCGTCATGCGCATCATATGCGCCAGCACCACAAGCGTCAGCACGGTGGCGGGCAGCGCAATGGCCTGCATGCGCGCGCCGAAGGACATTTCTTCATAGACGGTGGAAATGCCGGGAAACCACTGCATCTTCACCGCAAAGAAGAACACCAGCAGATAGCCGATAAAGAATTCCGGCAGCGAGGTGGACGCCAGCGCGAGGCCCGAGATCAGCTTGTCGACGAAGCCGTTGCGATAGCGCACCGCGATCAGCCCGAGGATGATTGCCAGCGGTACCGAGACGATTGCCGCCCAGAAGGCGAGGAAAAGCGTGTTCCACAGGCGTCCGCCGATGGAGGCGGCGATGTTCTGGCGGCTGGAAAGGGCCGTGCCGAGGTCGCCCGTCAGCACGCCGCCCAGCCATCTGAAATAGCGGATATAGGCGGGATCGTTGAGGCCAAGCTCCTCGCGCAGATTGGCAAGCGCCTGCGGCGTTGCCGACTGGCCTAGGATGGATTGGGCGACGTCGCCGGGCAGGATCTGCGTGCCGGCGAAGATCAGGACCGAGACGGCCAGAAGGAGGAGCAGGCCCAGCGCGATGCGCTGGGCCACCAGAGTCACGACAGGTGAGGACATGGGCGCAAGGCCGGGCTCAGGCCTGGATCCAGCACTTCGACAGCGCGTAGCCGCCCATCATCTCCTGATTGCCATCGGGCGTCCAGCCGCCCACCTTGGGGCCGGTCGCGTCGATGAAGTCGTTGAACATCGGGGTGATGACGCCGCCTTCGTCGCGGACCATCTCGCCCATCGACTGGTACATGGCGACGCGCTTGTCCTTGTCGAGCTCCGAACGTGCGGCAAACAGCATCTTGTCGAAGTCGTCGCGGAAGAAGCGCGTATCGTTCCAGTCAGCCTTGGAATAATAGGCTGTGGTGTACATCTGGTCCTGGGTCGGGCGCCCGCCCCAATAGGAGGCAGAGAAGGGCTGCTTGTTCCAGACCTCCGACCAGTAGCCGTCGCCCGGCTCGCGCTTGATCTCTAGCGTGATGCCGGCCTTGGCCGCGCTCTGCTGGTAGAGCTGGGCGGCGTCGACCGCGCCGGGGAAGGCGACGTCGGAGGTGCGCAGCAGGACCGCGCCGCTGTGGCCGGACTTCTTGTAGTGGAAGGCGGCCTTTTCGGGATCGAAGGCGCGCTGCTCGATCTCGGCAAAGAGCGGGTAGGACTTGTTGATAGGCGTGTCGTTGCCGACCGAGCCGTAGCCCTGGAGGATTTTCTGCAGCATCTCCTCGCGGTCGAGCGCGTATTTCAGCGCCAGCCTCAGGTCGTTGTTGTCGAAGGGAGCGGTGTTGCAGTGGCAGATGAAGACATAGTGCCCCTTGCCGGCGACGTTCTGGATGGTGACGCCGGGAACGCGCTTGACCAGTTCGACGATCTTGGGCTCGACACGGTTGATCATGTCGACCTGGCCGCCCTGCAGCGCCGAAGTGCGAGCGGTGGCGTCATTGATGACGATGATCTCGATCGTGTCGGCGAAGCCGCGGTCGTCGCGCCAGTAATCGGCGAACTTCTCGCCGACGTGGCGCACGCCGGGTTCGTTGACCACGACCTTGTAGGGGCCGGTGCCGATGCCTTCGCCCGGATTGTCCTTGCCGCCATTGGGCTGGATCATCAGGTGATAGTCATCGAGCAGATAGGGCAGGTCGGCATTGGCTTCCTTGAGCGTGAAGACGACGGTGTCGCCATCGACCTTGATGCTGTCGATGCCGCCCATGATGCCGAGCGCGCCCGACTTGGAGTCGGCGTCGGAATGGCGCTCCATGGTGGCGAGCACGTCATCGGGGGTCAGTTCCTTGCCATTGTGGAACTGCACGCCTTTGCGGATCTTGAAGGTCCACACCTTGGCGTCGTCAGAGGCGCCCCATTCCTCGGCGAGTGCCGGCTGGACTTCGCCGTCGGCGGAAAGCTGGACGAGCTGCTCGCCCCACTGACGGCCGAACTTATAGGGCACCTGGCTTTGCCAGGAGGCGGGGTCGAGGCTGTTGGTCGACTCGCCGCCCTGCATGCCGGCCTTGAGCGTTCCGCCCTTCTGCGGGCCGGCGGCTTGGGCCGCGCTGCCGAGCAAAGAATTGGCGAAAGTGGCGCTGACGCCGAGTGCTGCGGCACGGCCGAGGAAGTCACGCCGGCTAAGTTTGCCTACGACGACGCGGTGGCTCAGGAATTCAAGCTCATTGGACATTTCTTGGTTCCTCACTCTGTTAGTCGACCGTGTTCGGTCTTTTTATCGTTACCGGAATATTGATCTCAACGTCATGTCCGGCGCAAGACCGATTGCGACATGCCGTGGCGTAAATATTGCGCCTCGCTGGACCAAGGCAGACGGTTGCTCTCACCCTTGATGCATCCTGCCGATAGGGCGCTGCGCATGGGGGAAGGGTCAATGGCCCGGCAAGGAAAAACGAACGGTTCTGGATACTCCCCCACTTTTCGCGCGGCACGATGCCGCCACTCCCGATGCAGGAGTGTGACTGTCATCTTCGCTTGCGCACAGGCAGAAAGGCGACAGAGAATGTCGCAAACAGGATGCCCTCTTAGGCGAGCAGGATGGGCATGTCAAACGTGGTTCCGGGGAATTCTATCCTCAAAATCACGATCGAACACAAGTTTTTCTCCTTCATAGGCCTCGGTCCGGCCCTTCAGGTAGAAATTTTGCGCATCCGAACGCATCTCGGAGTAGGTTTCGGTACGCAGCGACCAGTCATCACGCGACAGCGTTGCGGTCCAGTGCGTGCGGCCCGAAGCCGACAGCGGATTGTCAGGATGGATGGTCCACCATTCGCGCGCGATACCGCCTTCGACAAGGCCGTGATCCTTGTCGCGCAACTGGCCGAAATCATCGACGATGACGAGCGAGACTTCCCCGGTTTCGGCATTGCGCTCGACCTTGCGGCTGTTGGAGGCCTCCCGCAGGGTCTCGATCTGCCAGGGCGTGGCACCTTCGGGTTCGCCAAAGGATATTTCATTGCCGTTGCCGGACGGGCGGACAGGCAGGTCGATGGCGCCTTCGTGCAGCGAGAGCGTCACCGGTTCCGGAGAGGGCCACACAAGCGGCCAATAGGTGGAGGAGATTGCCACGCGCAGCCGATGGCCGGCAGCGATGCTATAGGCGATGTCATCCAGCTTGAGAGTGATGTCCATGACCTCGCCGGGAGCTATCGTCTGCGGAGATTCGTGGCTATCGCGATGGGTGAGGTTGAGCACGCCATAGGTAATACGTGTGGACGCGCCGTCGGGCTGTACGTCGCAGAGCCGAACGGCCACCATGGCGTTCCTGCGGTCGGCGGCAAGTTTCAGGCGGATTATCGGTGCGCCGACAATGTCGAGCGTGCTTTCCAGCGGTTCGGTGTCGAAGCAGATGGATTTGTCGTCGTCCTCGCGCTGGTCTCCCGGCAATTCCGGCCCCAGCCAGATGGCGCAATATTCGCCGCCGCTCATGCCGCAATCCTGCGGGGAGGCGACCGTGATGGCGGGAAGCGTGCCGGGCTCGTCACCAAGCATGCCGCCTGCGGCAAGATGCAGTCGATGTGCCGAGATATTTGTACCGGGCCATTCAGGTTCGGCGATCCAGCGACCGGGGCGCTCCTCGTACCAGTCGCGCGGCGGCACCGACTCCATCAGATAGAGCCGCATGGCCGGATCGTCCTCGACGCTGGCGTCGATGCCTTTCAGCCAACGGTCCCACCAGCGCAGCGCCTCCTGAAGGAAGCCGATGGCGGGCCGGGGCACGGCGAAATGCGGATATTTGTGGATCCACGGGCCGACGATGCCTTTCACCGGCGCCTCTATGCCTTCAACGAGGCGCGACACGGCATTCTTGTAGGCATCGCCCCAGCCGCCGATGGCAAGGGTGGCGGCCTTGATGCGCGGGAAATCCTCGCAGACGGACCCGCGCTTCCAGTAGGCGTCGCGGGTCTGGTGCCGGAGCCAGACCGCCGGCAGGAAGGGTTCGTTTTCCAGGCGGTCGAGCCACATGGTGCGCCATTTGTCGCCCACCAGCGCCGGGTCGGGCGCGCGCGAGGAATAGGACAGCATGGTGGAGCCCCAGCCGAGATTCTCGTTGAGCAAGAGCCCGCCCTTGTAGTGGATGTCGTCGGCATAGCGGTCGTCGGTGGAGCAGAGCGTGATGATGGCCTTCAACGCCGGCGGCTGCCTGGCGGCAACCTGCAGCGAATTGAAGCCGCCCCAGGAAATGCCCATCATGCCGACATTGCCGTTGCACCAGGGCTGGCTGGCTGCCCAGGCGATGACATCGCAGGCGTCCTGCCATTCCTGTTCGGTATATTCATCCTCCATCAGCCCTTCGGAATCGCCGTTGCCGCGCATGTCGGTGCGGATGCAGGCATAGCCATGGCCGGCGAAATAGGGGTGGGTCAGGCAATCGCGCGCCGTGGTGCCGTCGCGCTTGCGATAGGGTAGGTGCTCCAAGATGGCGGGAACCGGGTCGTCTGCCGCATCCTGCGGCATCCAGACACGCGCCGACAACCGGCAGCCGTCAGGCATGACGATGCCCATGTCGGGTATCTCGATGACCTTGCGGGGAAATTCGGTGACGGTCTTCATGCGCAGTCCTCCTTGGCTGCGATTGAGACATGGGGACGCTATCAGCGCAAGGCGGGCGAGCGCCGCCGGGATCGCTGTTTGCGCCGCGATACAGATTGAAAAGACCTATTAAAAATACTATTAAAAGCTCTAAACAGGAGGCGATCATGCCGCATATGATTTTGGCGGAAATCACTGCCAGCGTCACCGAGCTGAAGAAGAATCCCATGGGTACGGTAGCGGCCGGCGAGGGGTTTCCAGTTGCCATCCTCAACCGCAACGAGCCGGCTTTCTATTGTGTGCCGGCCAAGGCGTTTGAGGCGATGATGGATCGGCTTGAAGATATCGAACTCAATGCAATTGCCGATGTGCGCAGAGGCGAGAAACGCATTCGCGTGAAGCTCGATGAGCTATGAGCTGGAATTCCTCGAATCCGCGCTGAAGGAATGGAAGAAACTCGATGCCAATACGCGGGAGCAGTTTCGCAAGAAGTTGCAAGAACGCTGCGAAAACCCGCGCGTGCCGGCAGCCAAGCTGCGCGGCGCCAGGGACCGGTACAAGATCAAGCTGCTCAGTTCCGGCTACAGGCTGGTCTATGAGGTCATAGATGGTGAACTGGTGGTGCTGGTGATTGCCATCTGCCGCCGAGACCGGTTGGAAATCTATCGCCTCGCGGGCCAGCGCTGAGGACGGTCGTCCCAGTTCAGTTCAACGGTATGTCGTTGTCGGCCTTGCTGTCCTGGTAGTGGCTGGAAAGGTCGTCATAGGTTGCCGAGATCGTCGCGACGCGCGTTTCCAGGCGCTGGCGCTCGATCTGCGGCAGGTCGCGTAGCAATTTGCGCAGTGAGTAGCTTTTCCAATAGGCGTTCTGGGCATTGTAGCCGCCGGGCTCGAGCGTGAAGACCTCCTTCAGGATCTTCAGATCGTGCGGGATGGCGAAGCTGTCGCGCGAATCCTCATGGCTGAACAGATAGTAGAAATTGTCGAAGCCGCTCCAGGTGATGGCCGACAGGCACAGCGAGCAGGGCTCGTGGGTGGCAAGGAAGATGCAGTCGCGCGTCTCGGGCCGGTCGGCCTTCGGCATCTCATAGAAACGTTTCAGGCAATGCACCTCGCCGTGCCAGAGCGGGTTTTCGATCTCGTTGTTGGTTTCGGCCAGCACCAGCGAGAGGTCGGACTTGCGCAGGATCGCCGCGCCAAACAGCTTGTTGCCCTTGGCCACGCCTTCCTGCGTCTTCGGCACGATATCGTGCTCGATCACATCGAACAGCCTGTCGATGAGCGCGGCACCGCTCATGCGCCCATGCCTTCCGGCAGCCGGATTTCATAGGGGTGGGAGAAGTGGAATTCTTCCAGGTTGGAGCCGTCGCCGCCACGATCCACCACGAGGAACTCCTGGGGGTTACCGATCGGCGTCAGCACGCCGTGCCAGCGGTTCGGCGGATAGTTCACGCCTTGTCCCGGCCGGGTGAGAAAGGCCTGCGGCTCGCCGGGGCCGTCGTTCGTGTCCGGGCAGACCACCACCAGAAAGGGTGCGGGCGAGAGCGGCATGAAGGCCTGGCTGCCGAGCGGATGGCGCTCGACCATCGACAGTTTCAGCGGGAATTCATAGGGCGTGCCCTTGAACAGGCTGACCAGCACCCGCGCATTGGGGCCGTTCGCCTCGACCTTGGCAAGGTCGTGGTAGCGCTCGCAGCGGCCATCATTGATCGGATAGTGGTGCGCGCCCTCTGTTTCTATGACGTCGCCGAATGGTGCAAAGGCCTCGCGGGTGAGGGGTCGGGCGATGATGACGCGGTCGGTCATGCTGCCTCCAACGGTATTTGAAGGTGTGTGTGCCCTTTGGCAGGCCGGAGGGGGGTAGAGAGCAGCATAAACATGGAGCGATCAGCGCCTTGGAAGCTTCATGTGGCGGTTGACGTCCTTGTAGAGCAGGTAGCGGAAGTTGCCGGGGCCGCCGGCATAGCAGGCCTGCGGGCAGAAGGCACGCAGCCACATATAGTCGCCGGCCTCGACCTCGACCCAATCCTGGTTGAGCCGGTAGACCGCCTTGCCTTCGAGCACATAGAGCCCGTGTTCCATCACATGCGTTTCGGCAAAGGGGATCACAGCACCCGGCTGCAGGGTGACGATGGTGACATGCATGTCGTGGCGCATGTCGGCCGGATCGACGAAGCGTGTCGTCGCCCACTTGCCTTCGGTGTCGGGCATCGGTGCCGGCTCGATCTCGGCCTCGTTGGCGAAGAAGGCCTGCGGGGCCTCGATGCCGTCGACAAATTCATAGGCCTTGCGAATCCAGTGGAAGCGCACTGTTTCGGCGCCTTCGTTGCACACGCTCCAGTTGGAGGCAGGCGGAATGAAGGCAAAACCGCCCGGCCGCATGGTGTGCCTGCTTCCGTCGAGCGTGACGGTCAATTCGCCGCCGACCACGAACAGCACACCCTCGGCGCCTGGGTCCAACTCCGGCTTGTCGCTGCCGCCGCCCGGCTGCACTTCCATGATGTATTGCGAGAAGGTCTCGGAAAAGCCGGACAAGGGACGCGACAGCACCCACAGCCGGGTCTTGTCCCAGAAGGGCAGGCAACTGGTGACGATGTCCTGCATCGTGCCCCTGGGGATGACGGCATAGGCTTCCGTGAAGACGGCACGGCCGGTCAGCAGTTCGGTCTGCAGTGAGTGGCCGCCGGTCGGGGCGTAATAGGTGCGGGCCATATGCGTCGGTCCTTTACTCGGGCAACAGGTCTTTGAGGCGCAGCAGAGCGATGCGCTCGACCTGCTTGCAGGCAGTGGCAAATTCGGTGTCGCGATCATTGCCGATGCGTTGTTCGAAGGCGGCAAGGATATCGTCCTTGCTTCTGCCCTTCACCGCCATGATGAAGGGAAAGCCGAAGCGTTCGACATAGGCTGCGTTGAGCTTGGTGAATTTCTCGCGTTCGGCGTCGGTCAGCGCGTCGAGGCCGGCCGAGGCCTGTTCGCTGGTCGATTCCGGCGTCAGGCGTTTTGCCGCCGCAAGCTTGCCGGCAAGGTCCGGGTGGGCGGTGAGCACACCGAGCCGCTCGTCGGCCGTTGCCGAGCGGAAGGCACGGCAGAGAGCATTGTGCAGGCCGCCGGCGCTGTCATGGGCCGGGCCGAGCTCGAGCTTGAAGGCGCGCTCGGCGATCCAGGGCGAATGCTCGAAAATGCCGCCGAAAGCCTTGACGAATTCCTCAGCACCCATGCGCGAGGGCCGTAGCGCCGGGGCCTGATAGGGGTGATGCTCGCGCCAGTGGCGGGCAATGTCGATGCGGCGCGCCAGCCAGACCTTGTCGTGGCCCTTCACATAGTTGATGAAGCGCTGGAGGGCTGCGACCCGGCCCGGGCGGCCGATGAGCCGGCAGTGGAGGCCGATATTCATCATGCGCGGGCGGCCGGCCTTGCCTTCTTCATAGAGCGTGTCGAAGGTATCTTTCAGATAGGCGAAGAACTGATCGCCGGAGTTGAAGCCCTGCGGGGTGGCAAAGCGCATGTCGTTGGCGTCGAGCGTATAGGGGATGACCAGTTGCGGCGTCATGGCGTTGCCGTGGCCGTCATGATCCATCCAGTAGGGCAGATCGTCGTCATAGGTATCGGAAATGTAGTCGAAGCCGCCCTTGGCGGCTGTCAGCCGCACCGTGTTGACGGAGGTGCGGCCGGTGTACCAGCCCGTCGGCCGCTCACCGGTCACCTCGGTGTGGAGGCGGATCGTCTCATCGATGTCGCGGCTTTCGTCTTCTTCAGTGTAGTCGCGATAGTCAATCCATTTCAGCCCGTGCGAGGCGATTTCCCAGCCCGCCTCCTGCATGGCGGTCACCTGGTCCGGCGAGCGGGCAAGGGCGGTGGCGACGCCATAGACGGTGACGGGAACACTGGCGGCGGTGAACATGCGGTGGAGCCGCCAGAAGCCGGCGCGCGCGCCATATTCGTAGATCGATTCCATGTTCCAATGGCGCACGCCCGCCCATGGGGCAGCGCCCACGATCTCGGACAGGAAGGCCTCGGAGGCGGCATCGCCATGCAGGACGCAATTCTCGCCGCCTTCCTCGTAGTTGACGACGAATTGCACGGCGACATGGGCGCCGCCCGGCCATTTCGGATCGGGTGGATTTGCGCCATAGCCGCGCATGTCTCTCTTGTATCGCATGGTTATCCCCGAGCGCGGATGCCGATTTCAAGGGCGAGAATAGTCGAAGTGGCGCGCCATGCATTCCCCTCTTTATTTTTGAAAGTCTTTTTGGGACCGCACATGCCCCAGGGGCTTATACAAGAGAGCTATTTGGCGCAGTATCAGCAGGTATGCGATCCAAGGTATCAACCCAGGGTGGCTAGGGAGGCGGAATGTCGAATAACGATAGCGGGCGGCTGACGACCCATGTGCTGGACACGGCTTCGGGCAAGCCGGCGGCCGGCCTTTCCATCAGTCTTTACCGGGTCAGCGGCAATTCGCATCGCAAGCTGAAGACCGTGACGACCAACAAGGATGGCCGCTGCGACGCTCCGTTGCTGGAAGGCAAGGCATTCCAGACCGGCCAGTATGAATTGATTTTCTCTGTCGGGGCCTATTTCCGTGCTTCCGGTGTCGAGTTGCCGGGCCAGCCGTTCCTCGATGAAATACCGATCCGCTTCGGCATGGCCGAGGCAGCGCATTATCATGTGCCGTTGCTTGTCTCGCCCTATGGCTATTCGACCTACAGGGGGAGCTGAGATGGCCTCAATACGCAACGAAATCCGCTTCATCCTCAATAATGAGGATGTGGTGCTGGCCGATGTCGCACCGGACGAGACGCTGCTCGATTACCTGCGCCTGCGCCGCAGCCTGCGCGGCAGCAAGGAAGGTTGTGCGGAGGGCGATTGCGGCGCCTGCACGGTGCTGGTCGGACGCCTTTCGGGCGGAAAACTCGTCTATGAAAGCGTCAATGCCTGCATCCGCTTCGTCGGCTCGCTCGACGGCTGCCATGTGGTGACGGTGGAGCATCTGGGCGACGGAACCAGCAAGCTTCACCCTGTGCAGCAGGCGATGGTGGATTTCCACGGTTCGCAATGCGGCTTCTGCACGCCGGGCTTCGTGATGTCGCTTTATGCGCTCTGGATGCGCGAGCCGAAGCCGTCCGATGCGGCGATCGAAAAGGCATTGCAGGGCAATCTGTGCCGTTGCACCGGCTATGAGCCGATCATCCGTGCCGCCCGAGCGATTTCCACCTATGGCAAGGTGGCGCAGGACCCGTTGAAACGTGAGCGCGAAAGCATTGTCGCCCGGTTGGCCGCGATGAATGACGGCGCCCGTGTCGAGATCGATACGGGCGGGAAGCGACTGCTGGTGCCGGCAAGCGTGGACGACCTTGCAGCAATCCTGGAGGCGGAGCCGAAGGCGACCATCGTTGCGGGCTCCACCGATGTTGGGCTTTGGGTGACCAAGTTCATGCGCGAGATTGCGCCGGTGGTGTTCATCGGCCATCTTGATGGGTTGAAGGGCGTTTCGGAGACCAGCGGCGTCGTCACCATAGGTGCGGGCGTGACCTATAGCGAAGCCTTCGCGACGCTGTCGAAGCGCATTCCGGCGCTCGGGCCGTTGATTACCCGCATCGGCGGCGAGCAGGTGCGCAACATGGGCACGATCGGTGGCAATATCGCCAACGGCTCGCCGATCGGCGATACGCCGCCGCCCTTCATTGCGCTTGGCGCCACGCTGACGCTGCGCAAGGGGGCTACGCGGCGCACGCTTCCGCTTGAAGAATTCTTCATCGCCTATGGCAAGCAGGACCGGCAGCCAGGCGAATTCGTGGAAGCGGTGCATGTTCCGGTGCCGGCAAAGGGTAGCCATTTTGCTGCCTACAAGGTCACCAAGCGGCGCGACGAGGACATCACGGCGACGCTCGGAGCCTTCAACCTGACGCTTGGTCCTGATGGTACCGTTGCCTCCATCCGCATCGCCTATGGCGGCATGGCCGCGACGCCGAAACGGGCAAGTGAGGTGGAGAAGGCGCTGCTGGGGCGCAAGTGGACGCAAGCCACCGTGGAAGCCGCGCTCGACGCCTATGGCAAGGACTTCGCACCGCTCTCCGACATGCGCGCGACCGCTGAATACCGTATGCTCGCCTCGCGCAACCTGCTGCTGCGCTTCCTTGCGGAGACACAGGGCGGCACCGCGCCGGTGCAGATATCCCGGCATGAGGTGGCTTAGCTTTCTTCTCCCCGTTCACGGGGAGAAGATGCCGGCGGGCAGATGAGGGGCGGCACGGAGGAGGAAATGTGGAGCGAAACATGTTGATGTCGGCTCTGCCCTTCATCCGTCCCTTTGGGACACCTTCTCCCCGTGAACGGGGAGAAGGAAAGGAAGGTACGTCATGACCACACATACGCCCAATCTCAAGGCAGAAAAGATCCTCGGCGGGGTTGCCACCTCGCAGCGGCACGATTCGGCGCATAAGCATGTCACCGGCACGGCGATCTATATCGACGACATGGCCGAACCTGCCGGCACGCTGCATGCCTGCCTCGGCCTGTCCACGGTTCCCAACGGCAATATACGCGCGATGGACCTTTCGGCGGTGCGGGCAGCCCCTGGCGTGGTCGATGTGCTGACGGCTGCCGATGTGCCCGGCGAAAACGACATTTCGCCCACCGGCCTGCACGACGAACCGGTGCTGGCCGAGGGCAAGGTGGAATTCCATGGCCAGCCGATCTTTGCCGTGATTGCCGAGACGCGCGAACAGGCGCGTCGCGCCTGCAGGCTGGCGAAGATCGATTATGAGGAACTGCCCTTCGTGACCGACATCGGTGGGCTCGACCCGCTGAAGGACAAGCTCGTTACCAAGCCGCTGCGGCTTCAGCGCGGCGATGCCAGGGAGGCGATCGAAAAGGCGCCGCGCCGCATCACCGGCAAGATGCGGCTGGGCGGCCAGGACCATTTCTATCTGGAAGGCCATATCGCGCTTGCCATTCCGGGCGAAGACCACGACGTCACCGTCTATTCCTCGACCCAGCATCCGAGCGAAGTCCAGCATATGGTTTCGCATGCGTTGGGTGTTCCTTCCCATGCCGTCACGGTCGAGGTGCGCCGCATGGGCGGTGGCTTCGGCGGCAAGGAAACCCAGTCCAACCAGTTTGCTGCGATTGCGGCGATTGCCGCCAAGAAGCTGAAGCGCGCGGTCAAGCTGCGGCCCGACCGCGACGACGACATGACCGCGACCGGCAAGCGCCACGACTTCGTCATCGACTACGACGTCGGCTTCGACGATGAGGGCAATATCCTCGGTGTGGATTTCATTTTCGGCGCGCGCTGCGGCTTTTCCGCCGACCTGTCGGGTGCGGTGACCGACCGGGCGCTGTTCCACTGCGACAACACCTATTACTGGCCGGCGGTCAATGCCATATCCGCGCCGCTCTACACCAACACCGTGTCTAATACGGCGTTCCGTGGCTTCGGCGGGCCGCAGGGCATGGTGGGGGCCGAACGTGTCATCGACGAGGTGGCGTTCGCGACCGGCAAGGACCCGCTCGAGATCCGCAAGAAGAATTTCTACGGCACGACTGACCGCAATGTGACGCCCTATCACCAGACGGTGGAAGACAACATCATCCAGCGTATCATCGCCGAACTGGAGCAGAGCGCCGACTATGCCGGCCGGCGACGCGAGATCGCGGCCTTCAATGCCAACAGCCGCTTCATCAAGCGCGGGTTGGCAATGACGCCGGTGAAGTTCGGCATCTCGTTCACCGCCACGCAGTTCAACCAGGCCGGTGCGCTGGTGCATGTCTATACGGATGGCTCGGTGCATCTCAACCATGGCGGCACCGAGATGGGGCAGGGGCTCTACGTCAAGGTGGCGCAGGTGGTGGCCGAGGAATTCCAGATCGACCTCGACCGGGTGAAGATCACCGCCACCACCACCGGCAAGGTGCCGAATACCTCCGCGACGGCGGCCTCTTCCGGGTCGGACCTCAACGGCATGGCGGCGCAGAACGGTGCCCGCCAGATCAAGGACCGGCTGATCGATTTCGCTGCCGAGGCGCATCAGGTACCCAGGGACCAGGTGATCTTCCTGCCCAATCGCGTGCGCATCGGCAATGAGGAGATCTCCTTCGCCGAACTGGTGCGGCAGGCTTACAATGCCCGCATCCAGCTTTCGGCGGCCGGCTTCTACAAGACGCCGAAAATCCATTGGGACCGCGACAAGGGCCGCGGCCATCCGTTCTACTACTTCGCCTATGGCGCGGCCTGCTCAGAGGTGTCGGTCGATACGCTGACTGGCGAATATGTGATCGAGCGCACCGACATATTGCACGAGACCGGTCGCTCGCTGAACCGGGCGATCGATATCGGCCAGATCGAGGGCGGCTTCGTGCAGGGTGCCGGCTGGCTGACGACGGAAGAACTGGTCTGGGACGACAAGGGCAGGCTGCGCACTCATGCGCCTTCGACCTACAAGATCCCGCTCGCCTCCGACCGGCCGAAGATTTTCAATGTCACGCTGGCCGACTGGTCGGAAAATGCGGAACCTGCCGTCCATCGCTCCAAGGCGGTGGGCGAGCCGCCATTCCCGCTCGGCATGTCGGTACTGCATGCGCTGTCGGATGCGGTGGCAAGCGTCGCCGATCACAAGATCTGCCCGCGTCTCGATGCGCCGGCAACGCCGGAACGGGTGCTGATGACGATCGAGCGGGTGAAGGCCGAAGCGGCGAAATAGCGGGACGAGCAACCAACGACTATATTCATGAAATGGCAACGCTCCTTCGCGCCTCCCTCTGGCCTGCCGGGTTTGCCTCGCACACTTGGCCTGCCGGCTATCTCCCCCTCAAGGGGGGAGATTACGCGGGCGGCAGCCCCTGCGCACGATCGCCAGCGCGGGAGAGGAGGTGGCGAAGCGGGTGCGGGCTGATCTCCCCCCTTGAGGGGGAGATGGCCGGCAGGCCAGAGGGGAGTGCGAGAGAATGCTTCATTTTCGGGCATGGTACCCAGGCGGTGCGGCCATGACCTCGCCGGCTGAAGAGTTGAAAGACTTCCTCGAGACGCAGGCGCCGGTCGCGCTGGTAGAGGTGGCGGAGGCGAAAGGCTCGACCCCGCGCGAGAGCGGCGCGAGGATGCTGGTGTCCCATAAGCGGATCCATGGCACGATCGGCGGCGGACAGCTCGAATTCATGGCGATCCATCGCGCGCGCGAATTGCTGCGCGACGGCGAGGCACAGGCCGAGCTCGACATTCCGCTCGGGCCGGAGATCGGCCAGTGCTGCGGCGGCCGTGTCGCGCTCGCCATCCGCGTTGTTGGCGAGGCCTTGAAGGCCGATCTCATCGCGCAGGCGCGGCAGGAAGATGCGACGCTTCCACATGTCTATGTCTTCGGAGGCGGCCATGTCGGCACCGCCCTTGCGACTGCTTTCTCGCTGTTGCCATTGCATGTGCAGGTGGTTGAAACCCGCGCCGATGCGCTGGAAGGCATGCCGGCCGCCGTGGACAGGAAGCTGACGCCGGTGCCCGAAGAGGTGGTGCGCGATGCGCCTGCGGGTTCGGCCTTCGTCGTGCTTACCCATGACCATGCCCTGGATTTCCTGATCGTCGGCGAGGCGCTGAAGCGCGGAGATGCCGCCTATGTCGGCATGATCGGCTCGAAGACCAAGAAGGCCACGTTCCGCAGCTGGTATCTCAAGACCGCGGGCGGCACCGAGGCCGAGTTCACACGCCTCATCACGCCGATCGGTGGCGAGGCGGTGAGGGACAAGCGGCCGGCGGTGATTGCCGCGCTGGCCGCTGCCGAAATCATGACGGCGCTTGCGGCGAGAACCGCCGCCGCTGCCTGATCATTCCTTTTCCTGGATGTGGGCCTCAAGGAACCACAGCGACTTGTCGAGCGCGCGCGAATAGGCGGTGAAGATGTCGGCGGTGTCGGCATCGCCCGCCTCGTCGGCTTCGTCGATCGCCGCGCGGACAAGCCTGGCGGCATCGGCATAGCGGTCGATGAGGGCCGCCAGATGGTCCTTTGTCTTGAAGATGTCGGTCGGGTAGGGCTTGAGTTGTGTCGCCTCCGTTACCGACTGGCTGGTGCCTACGGCCGTTCCCCCCAATTGCACGGCACGCTCGGCGATGGTGTCGACATGGATGTCGAGTTCGGTGCGGAAGGTGTCGAGCATCTCATGGATGGCGATGAATTGCGGGCCCTTGACGTTCCAATGCGCCTGCTTGGTGACGAGCGCCAGGTCGATCGCATCGGCCAGCCGGGCGTTGAGGAGCTCAATCGAGACCTTCTTGGCGTTGGATTTGAGGTCGTTGCGGGTAGAGTGAGTGGTCATGCAAATCTCCTTGGAAAAGACTCTCCTTGCCGGAGCATGATCTTTTCTCGAAAACCGGTCCCCATTTTTGCGGATCATGCCAGGCTATCTGTAGGCGCAAGCAGCGCCCACGCCAACAACATGGGTTGCCGGATTTGGTTCCTCAACCGGTGCGGCTATTTGCCAGACAGAATTTCGCGGATAAGTCGTTGGCAGCGATCGGCCATGAAGTCGAGCAACAGGCGCACCTTTGGGTCCTGCAGCTTCTTGTGCGGATAGATCGCGGCAAGCTGGATCGGCGTGGGGGGCGTGTCGGGTAGGACGATGCGAAACTGGCCCGCCCGCAGATAAGGCTCGACCTCGAAACGCGGCTTGTTGATGATGCCGCGGCCCGACAGCGCCCAGCCGGTCAGCACGTCGCCATCGTCGGAATCGAACGGGCCGTGCACCTCGAACTTCACCGGGCCCTCCGGCGTCGTCAACATCCAGAAGTGCTCGCGCAGGCCGGGAAAGCGCAGCATCAGGCAATCGTGGCGCTTGTCGATCAGTTCCTGCGGGGTCTGCGGCACGCCGCGCCGCTCCAGATAATCGGGCGAGGCCACCAACACGCGCTCACACTCCATAAGGCCGCGCATGCGCAGGCTGGAATCCTCCAGCAGGCCCAGCCGGAAGGCGACGTCTATGCCCTCCTTCATGATATCGACATTGTGGTCGGAAAGCCTGAGCCGCACTTCGATATCGGGATATTTGTCGTGGAATTCCGGGATGCCTGAGGCGATCAGCCGGCGGCCCAGCCCCAGCGGGGCGGTGACCCTGATGGTGCCGCGCGGCTGGCCGGAAAGGGCGCTGACGGCGGCCTCCGCCTCGATGACGGCCTGGAGGACCTGCTTGGCGCCGGTGTAGAAGACCGTGCCGTGCTCGGTAGGCATCAATTGTCGCGTGGTTCGGTTGAACAGCCGCACGCCGAGATGCTTTTCAAGCTCCTTGATGCGGTTTGAGGCCACCGCCGGCGAAATGCGCATGTCGCGGCCGGCTGCCGACAGATTGCCCAATTCGACGACGCGGACGAAAACGGCGATATTGTCGAGATAAGCCATGCGTATCCATTGTTGCGTAGGCTGAATGCGCGCGACGCTAGCA
>JBARWP010000464.1:0-8574 GCA_049646905.1 Pseudaminobacter sp.
GCGCAGCAAGTCGCGCTGCGCGTCGGCCGCAGCCGGGACAGGAGCGTTGACGACGGAGGCGGGCAGGACGCGTTCCGGCAGATCGTAGACGCGCTCGAAGCCGCGGCGCCAGGCGGTGGTGATACGCCCGGCCCAGAACAGCCATTCGAAAGCGTGTTTTTCGTCGCTCCATCCCCACCAGCCGCCGGAGCCCTTTGCTCCGTCGATGTCGGAAGCGGTGACCGGCCCACGCGTGGCCACCTCCTTATAGATGTCGCCGATCAGGCCGGTATTGGCACGCGCCCATTTGGCAAGGCCGCCGTAAATCTCCTCATGGCGAGCCGCGCGCTCCATGCGCCAGCGCATCAGCGGATAGGTTTCGACCGGCAGGAAGGAGGCTTCGTGTGCCCAATATTCGAACAACGAGCGCTTCCTGCCCGATGCGGCATTGTCGAGCAGCGCGAGGGGATAGGGGCCCAGGCGCGAAAACAGCGGCATGTAATGCGCCCGTACCACGACGCTGACGGAATCGATCTGGAACAGGCCGATGCGTGAAAGCACCCGGTTGATATGGCGCCTGTCGATCATACCTTTTGGCCGTGGGTCGGTGAAACCCTGCGCGGCAAGCGCGATGCGCCTGGCCATGGCGGCCGATATCGTTTCCTTCATTTGTTCCGCCCGAAAAACACGTTGATTGAAGTGCGCTCACACAAGTGAATCAGCAAATCCACCCGAAACTAGCAGGCTTTGACTTGCCATCCATGTCAGGAGAAAAAGTTGAGTGAAAAAGTATAGAAATCAAATATGTGCAGCTTGGAGGCTTTTGACGGAAATCTAACTGTCGGGCCCGGGGTTTCACCAAGGTTGGACTTGCTTCGCAGGGTTGCCTGCGCTAACCCTCGCCGCATTGCAGCATGGCGTTTCGGACGCCGGTTCAATAGGGCCAATCTGTCACGGTTCTCCGGTTCGCTTCAGAGTTTATATTCAGGTTGTGGCCGCCAACGGAAAGTCGGAGCATGAACGAGCTTCTGAGTTCATATCTTCCTGTCGTGATCTTCATCGGTGTGGCACTCGTGGTCGGGCTGGCGCTGATTGTCGCCCCCTTCATCATCGCCTACCGCAATCCGGATCCGGAAAAGCTGTCGGCTTATGAGTGCGGTTTCAACTCGTTCGACGATGCGCGCATGAAGTTCGACATCCGCTTCTATCTGGTGTCCATCCTCTTCATCATCTTCGACCTGGAAGTTGCATTCCTGTTTCCGTGGGCGGTTTCGTTCAGCGACGTCGGTATGCTCGGCTTCTGGTCGATGATGGTCTTCCTTGCCGTACTGACCATCGGCTTCATCTATGAATGGAAAAAGGGAGCGCTGGAATGGGATTGAACGACGCCTCTCCCACACTGGTCGCGGCCAAGCCGAAAGGGATCATCGATCCGAATACGGGCAAGCCCGTCGGAGCGGACGATCCGTTCTTCGGTGACATCAACAGCGAACTTTCCGACAAGGGTTTCCTCGTCACCTCGTCCGAGGCGCTGATCACCTGGGCGCGCACCGGCTCGTTGATGTGGATGACGTTCGGCCTGGCCTGCTGCGCAGTGGAGATGATGCACATCTCGATGCCGCGCTATGACGCGGAGCGCTTCGGCATTGCGCCGCGCGCATCCCCGCGCCAGTCGGACGTGATGATCGTTGCCGGCACGCTGACCAACAAGATGGCGCCGGCGCTGCGCAAGGTCTACGACCAGATGCCCGAGCCGCGTTACGTGATCTCGATGGGCTCATGCGCCAATGGCGGCGGCTATTATCACTATTCCTATTCGGTGGTGCGCGGTTGCGATCGCGTCGTACCGGTGGATATCTACGTCCCGGGCTGTCCGCCCACGGCCGAGGCGCTGCTCTACGGCATCCTTCTGTTGCAGAAGAAGATCCGCCGTACCGGCACGATCGAACGGTGACCTCCGATGAGTGAAGCCCTGAAGGACCTTGCATCCTATCTCGCGGAAAAGCTCGGCGGCAAGATCGGCGAAAGCGTGCTTGCCTATGGCGAACTCACGCTGTCGGTTTCGGCGGCCGATCTCGTCAGTGTCGCCACGTTCCTGCGCAACGATGTGCAGTGCCAGTTCGTGTCCTTCATCGATATTTCGGGCGCCGACTATCCGGCACGCGAAAAACGCTTCGACGTCGTCTATCACCTGCTGTCGCCGCGCCAGAACCTGCGCATCCGGCTCAAGGTGGCGACCGACGAAAATACGCCGGTTCCCTCGCTGACAGGTGTCTATCCGGGTGCCGATTGGTTCGAGCGCGAAGCCTATGATCTCTACGGCATCCTGTTTTCCGGCCATCCGGACTTGCGCCGGCTGCTGACGGATTACGGTTTCGAGGGACATCCGCTGAGGAAGGACTTCCCGCTGACAGGCTTTGTCGAGGTTCGCTACGACGACGAGGCCAAGCGCGTCGTCTACGAGCCGGTGGAGCTCAAGCAGGAATTCCGCAATTTCGATTTTTTGTCGCCTTGGGAAGGGACGGATTATGTCCTGCCGGGGGATGAAAAGGCGAAGCAGTGAATGGTGAATGGTGAATGGTGAATGGACACCAAGCCGGACCAGATACGCGACTACCGCGATCTGATCGTCTGGAAAGAGGCGATGGATATCGCCGAAATGGTCTATTTGCTCACGCGGACATTTCCGCGCGAGGAGGCTTTTGGCCTGACCGCTCAAATGCGGCGGGCGGCAAGTTCCATTCCGGCCAATATCGCCGAAGGATTTGGGCGCGCTCAGCGTCGACCGTTCATACAATTTCTCAGGATAGCGCAGGGTTCTCTGAAGGAACTCGAAACACATGCATTACTATGTGTGAGGGTGGGGCTTCTGCCCGCCGAGAAGTGTACAGAGTTGACTGCGCAGTGCGAGCGATTGGGGAAAAGGCTGGTTTCGTTCATCTGGTCTCTGGATCGTTCAAGGTCGCCTCTTTGACCATTCACCATTCACCATTCACCATTCACCCGGTGTGTCGCAATGGCTGAAACCAACGTCCGCAACTTCAACATCAATTTCGGCCCTCAGCATCCGGCCGCGCATGGCGTGTTGCGCCTCGTGCTGGAGCTTGACGGCGAGGTGGTCGAGCGCGTCGATCCGCATATCGGGCTTCTGCATCGCGGCACCGAAAAGCTGATTGAACACAAGACCTATCTCCAGGCCGTACCCTATTTCGACCGGCTCGATTATGTCGCGCCGATGAACCAGGAACACGCCTTCGCGCTGGCCGTCGAGCGGCTGCTCGGCATCGAGGTGCCGAAGCGCGGGCAGTTGATCCGGGTGCTCTATTCCGAGATCGGGCGCATCCTTTCGCATCTGCTCAACGTCACCACGCAGGCCATGGACGTTGGTGCGCTGACGCCGCCGCTCTGGGGCTTCGAAGAGCGCGAAAAGCTGATGGTGTTTTATGAGCGGGCCTGCGGCGCGCGCATGCATGCGGCTTATTTTCGCCCCGGCGGTGTGCACCAGGACCTGCCGCAGCAACTTGTCGAGGACATCGGCAAGTGGATCGATCCGTTCTACAAGACGCTCGACGACATCGATGTGCTGCTGGCCGACAACCGCATATTCAAGCAGCGCAATGCCGATATCGGCGTCGTTTCGCTGGACGATGCCTGGGCCTGGGGCTTCTCCGGCGTGATGGTGCGCGGCTCAGGCGCGGCCTGGGACCTGCGCAAGAGCCAGCCCTATGAGTGCTATTCCGAACTGGAGTTCGACATTCCGGTCGGCAAGCACGGCGATTGCTACGATCGCTACCTGATCCGCATGGAAGAGATGCGCCAGTCGGCCAAGATCATGCGCCAATGCGTGGATCGGCTTCTCGGCGCAGAGGCAACCGGCCCGGTCTCCAATCTCGACGGCAAGGTGGTGCCGCCCAAGCGGGCGGCCATGAAGCGGTCGATGGAAGCGCTGATCCATCACTTCAAGCTCTACACCGAAGGCTACCACGTGCCCGCGGGCGAGGTTTACGCTGCCGTCGAGGCGCCGAAAGGCGAGTTCGGCGTCTATCTGGTGTCGGACGGGACGAACAAACCCTATCGCTGCAAATTGCGCGCCCCCGGCTTTGCGCATCTCCAGGCGATGGATTTCCTGTGCAAGGGGCACATGCTGGCCGATATCTCGGCCGTCCTCGGCTCCCTCGACATCGTGTTTGGTGAGGTCGATCGCTAATGTCAGTTCGTCGTCTTGCAGAAGCTGACGTCCAGCCAGCCAGCTTTGCCTTCAACCGCGCCATGACTGCGCAGGCGAAGACGTGGATAAAGAAATATCCCAAGGGCCGCGAGCAGTCGGCGGTGATCCCGCTGTTGATGCTGGCGCAGGAGCAGGAAGGCTGGGTGACCAGAGCAGCCATCGAGCATGTCGCTGAGATGCTCGACATGCCGCTGATCCGCGTGCTCGAAGTCGCGACCTTCTATACGCAGTTCCAGTTGCAGCCGGTGGGCACGCGCGCCCACATCCAGGTTTGCGGCACCACGCCCTGCATGCTGCGCGGTTCCGAAGCGCTGATGGATGTATGCCGCTCCAAGATCCATCACGACCAGTTCCATACCAATGAAGCCGGCACGCTCTCCTGGGAAGAGGTGGAATGCCAGGGCGCATGCGTGAACGCACCGATGGTCATGATCTTCAAGGACGCCTATGAGGATCTGACGCCGGAGCGCCTGGCGGAGATCATCGACCTGTTCGAAGCCGGCAGGGGCGACAGCGTGAAGCCCGGCCCGCAAGTCGATCGCGTCTTTTCTGCGCCGCAGGCCGGCCTGACCAGCCTGCAGGATGAAAAGGCGGTCCTGAAGTCGACGCGCGATGCGGAAGCCAAGGCTGCCGCGAAGGCAGCCAAGGCCGAGGCGGGAGCGGTCGTGCCGCCATCGAAGGCCGCGAAGCCGAAAACCCATGCCGAGGAGACCAATGGAACGGTGAAATCGCCGTCTCCGGTCAAGGTCAGCGCCAAGGCGGAAAAGAAGCAAAGTGCGCCGACGCCGGCCGCCGATACGGTGGCCGCCAACAAGGCCGAGCCGTTGGTTGAAGCAGTCGACAAGCAGCGCAAGGGACCGGTGTCCAAACGCGAGCCCGCCAGTGCCTTCAAGTCGCCGGAGCGGCTGAAAGGCGAGCCGATCGGCGCTGGCGGACGCAAGGTCGGTGCCGTTGCAAAGCCGTCGCTGGATGACAAGAGCCGGCCCAAGGGGATCGACAAGCCGGCGCTGGTGGATGATCTCAAGCTGATCTCCGGCGTAGGGCCGAAGAACGAGGCCATACTGCACTCGCTCGGCATATTCACCTTTGCCCAGGTCGCTTCCTGGAAAAAGGCCGAGCGCGAGTGGGTCGACGCCTATCTGAACTTCAAGGGTCGCATCCAGCGCGAGGATTGGAGCAAGCAGGCTAAGGCGCTCGCCAAGGGCGGTGTGGCCGAATATATCCGCGTCTTCGGCAAGAAGCCGGTCTGAGGGACGAAAAATGCTTCAGGACAAAGACCGCATCTTCACCAACATCTACGGCCGCTTCGACATGTCGCTGAAAGGCGCGATGGCGCGCGGGGCCTGGGACGATACCGCCGGCATCATCGCCAAGGGGCGTGACTGGATCGTCAACGAGATGAAGGCCTCGGGCCTGCGCGGTCGCGGCGGTGCGGGTTTCCCGACCGGCCTGAAATGGTCGTTCATGCCCAAGCAGAGCGATGGGCGCCCGTCCTATC
The DNA here is from genome assembly GCA_049646905.1 of Pseudaminobacter sp. GTDB lineage: Bacteria > Pseudomonadota > Alphaproteobacteria > Rhizobiales > Rhizobiaceae > Pseudaminobacter. Next base: position 5,706 of record JBARWP010000464.1, read on the forward strand.
TGGTGGTCAATGCCGATGAATCCGAGCCCGGCACCTGCAAGGATCGCGAGATCCTGCGCCATGATCCCCACACGCTGGTCGAGGGCTGCCTGATTGCCGGCTTCGCCATGGGCGCGGTGGCCGCCTACATCTATGTGCGCGGCGAGTTCATGCGCGAGCGCGAGGCATTGCAGCGAGCGATCGATGAGGCTTACGAAGCCAAGCTGATCGGCAAGGGCAACAGGAACGGCTACGATTTCGACATCTATGTGCACCACGGCGCCGGTGCCTATATTTGCGGCGAGGAAACAGCCCTGCTGGAAAGCCTCGAAGGCAAGAAGGGCCAGCCGCGCCTGAAGCCGCCTTTCCCTGCCAATGTCGGCCTCTACGGTTGCCCAACGACGGTCAACAATGTCGAATCGATCGCTGTTGCACCGACGATATTGCGCCGTGGGGCTGCCTGGTTCTCATCCTTCGGGCGGACGAACAACGCCGGCACCAAGCTTTTCTGCATCTCGGGCCACGTCAACAATCCGTGCACGGTCGAGGAAGCGATGTCGATCCCGTTCAAGGAACTGATCGACAGGCATTGCGGCGGCATTCGCGGCGGCTGGGACAATCTTCTCGCTGTCATTCCGGGCGGTTCATCGGTGCCGTTGGTGCCGGCCGAGCAGATCATCGATACGCCGATGGATTTCGATGCCCTGCGCGATCTGAAGTCCGGCCTCGGAACGGCAGCCGTAATCGTGATGGACAAGTCTACCGATGTCGTGAAGGCAATCGCGCGGCTGTCTTATTTCTACAAGCATGAAAGCTGTGGCCAGTGCACGCCTTGCCGCGAGGGCACGGGCTGGATGTGGCGCGTGATGGAGCGTCTGGTGCGCGGCGAAGCGCAGAAGCGCGAGATCGACATGCTGCTCGACGTCACCAAGCAGGTGGAAGGCCACACGATCTGTGCGCTGGGCGATGCCGCGGCTTGGCCGATCCAGGGCCTGATCCGGCATTTCAGGCCGGAGATCGAGCGGCGTATCGATGAATTCACACGCAATGCGCATCGCGCGCAGCCTGTGCTGGCGGCGGCGGAATGAGGAAATGAACTCGTAGCGGACACGGCTGCAAGGCGGTCGTGAGGTGACCAGGGAAAGGACGGAGCCGATCAATGTCGACATCTTCCAGATCCGAGGATTTCACGGCCGATGCGAGACACCGGAAAGACATGAACGAAGAACTGGCTTTCACATTGCGGGATGACTTCGGCGGTGCCGTCAATCTGATGGTGCACCCGGTCGCAAGCGCTGCCGCCTGCTCGGCACTCGGGCTTGGCATGGCCAGCCACGCGATGGGTGTCTGGATGGGCGCGGTCGCCGGCGTGGCACAGGCTTCCCAACGCTTCTTCATCGCACTCGACGAGGAGGGGGCGGAAGATATGGAAGCCATCGTTCCCGATGAGAAATCCGCCACGACGCAGGCGCGTGCCGCCACCAGGACGCTCATGGCCGATGTCTGCTCGGTGGTGCGGAATGTGAGCGAGGCAACCCCCGGCCTGACCGGTGCGGAGAAGCCCGCCGTGAAGGCAAAGCAGCCGCAGGCGCTTGACCGTCCGGCTTCGCCCGACGACCTGAAGCGGATTTCGGGTATCGGACCGAAGCTCGAGCAGGTGCTGAACGGGCTCGGTATCTGGACCTACGGGCAGGTTGCCGGCTGGGATGCGGCAGAGATTTTATGGGTTGAGGATTATCTGTCGTTCAAGGGACGTATCGAGCGCGATGGCTGGACCGAACAGGCCGCGCGACTGACGGCTGAAAAGACGACGCATTGAATTGGTTGGCCGGACAGCGAGCGTCCGGTGAAGAGTTGCGGATCACCGCAGGGGTCTAATCATGGCGAAACTCAAGGTCGATGGCACGGAGATCGAGGTTCCCGATCACTATACGCTGCTGCAGGCGGCGGAAGAGGCAGGCGCGGAAGTGCCGCGCTTTTGCTTCCACGAGCGGCTGTCGATTGCCGGCAACTGCCGTATGTGCCTGATCGAGGTGAAGGGCGGGCCACCCAAGCCGGTGGCTTCCTGCGCCATGGGCGTGCGCGACCTGCGCCCGGGCCCCAACGGCGAGACGCCGGAAATCTTCACGACCACGCCGATGGTCAAGAAGGCACGCGAAGGCGTGATGGAGTTCCTGCTCATCAACCATCCGCTCGACTGCCCGATCTGCGACCAGGGCGGGGAATGCGACCTGCAGGACCAGGCCATGGCCTATGGTGTGGATTCCTCGCGCTTCCATGAGAACAAGCGTGCGGTCGAGGACAAATATATCGGCCCGCTGGTCAAGACGATCATGACGCGTTGCATCCATTGCACGCGCTGCATCCGCTTCACCACCGAGGTGGGCGGCATTTCCGAGCTTGGCGCCACCGGGCGCGGCGAGGATATGGAGATCACTACCTATCTCGAACGCGCGATGACTTCGGAGTTGCAGGGCAATGTCATCGACCTGTGCCCGGTCGGCGCGTTGACCTCGAAGCCCTACGCCTTCCAGGCGCGGCCCTGGGAACTGACCAAGACCGAATCCATCGACGTGATGGATGCCGTCGGGTCGGCCATCCGCGTCGACAGCCGGGGCCGAGAAGTGATGCGCATCATGCCGCGCAACAATGATGCGGTGAACGAGGAGTGGATTTCCGACAAGACGCGCTTCATCTGGGACGGGTTGCGCACGCAACGCCTGGACCGGCCCTATGTGCGCCGCAACGGCAAGCTCCAGCCGGCAAGCTGGGCCGAGGCATTCGCCGCCTTAAAGGAAGCAGTCGCAAGGACATCCGCCGATCGTATCGGCGCCATTGTCGGCGATCTGGCGGCAGTCGAGGAAATCTATGCGCTGAAGATGCTGATGAC
>JBARWP010000465.1:0-8656 GCA_049646905.1 Pseudaminobacter sp.
CATGAGCAGCGCCGCAAACGCCAGATAGGGATTCGCGCCCGGATCGGGGAAGCGGATTTCGACGCGCTTCGACTTCGGCGAGGAGCCGAACGGAATGCGGCAGGAGGCCGAACGATTGCGCGCCGAATAGGCCAGCAGCACCGGTGCTTCGTAACCGGGCACCAGTCGCTTGTAGGAGTTGGTCAGCGGGTTGGTGAAAGCGGTGACTGCCTTGGCATGCTTGATGATGCCGCCGATGAAGTAGAGGCAGTTTTCCGACAGGCCGGCATATTCATTGCCGGCAAAGGTAGGCTTGCCGTCCTTCCAGATCGACATATGCACATGCATGCCCGAGCCATTGTCGCCAAACAGCGGCTTGGGCATGAAGGTCGCGGTCTTGCCATAGGCGTTGGCCACCTGGTGCACGACATATTTGTAGAGCAGCATCTTGTCGGCGTTGCGCACCAGCGCGTCGAACTTCACGCCGAGTTCGTGCTGGGCCGGCGCCACCTCGTGGTGGTGCTTTTCCACGCGCACACCCATTTCGGTGAGCACAGTCAGCATTTCAGAGCGCATGTCCTGGCAGGAATCGATCGGCGGCACCGGAAAATAGCCGCCCTTCACGCGCGGCCGGTGGCCGAGGTTGCCGGTCTCGTAGTCCGTGTCGTCGTTAGAGGGCAGCTCGTTGGAATCGAGCTTGAAACCGGTGTTGTAGGGATCTGCCTTGAAGCGGACGTCGTCGAAGATGAAGAATTCGGCTTCCGGGCCCACGTAGATGGTGTCGCCGATGCCTTCGGCCTTCATATAGGCCTCAGCCTTGCGAGCTGTGCCGCGCGGGTCGCGGTTATAGGCCTCGCCGGACACCGGATCGAGAATGTCGCACAGGATGACCATAGTCGACTGCGCGAAGAACGGATCCATGTGAACGGTGTCGGGGTCCGGCATCAGCACCATGTCGGATTCGTTGATGGCCTTCCAGCCAGCGATCGAGGAGCCGTCGAACATGACGCCATCGGCGAACATGTCCTCATCGACCTCGGTGACGTCCATCGTGACATGCTGCAATTTGCCCTTCGGGTCGGTGAAGCGCAGGTCAACGAACTTTACATCGTTTTCCTTGATCTGCTTGAGGATGTCGTTGGCTGTCGTCATGTGATGTTCCTGTATGATGACGTTAAAAGATGTCCGGCAGTGCCGGTTCAGATGGCGTCGATGCCGGTTTCACCGGTGCGGATGCGCACCACTTCCTCGATGTTCGAGACAAAGATCTTGCCGTCGCCGATGCGGCCGGTCTGGGCTGCCTTGCGGATAGCCTCGATCGCCGCCTCGACGGAATCGTCGCCCAAAACGAGTTCGATCTTCACCTTGGGCAGGAAGTCGACGACATATTCGGCGCCGCGATAGAGTTCGGTGTGGCCTTTCTGGCGGCCGAAACCTTTGGCCTCGGTCACCGTGATGCCTTGCAGGCCGGCTTCCTGAAGGGCTTCCTTCACCTCATCGAGCTTGAACGGCTTGATGATCGCTTCGATTTTTTACATCTTGGGATAGGCCTCCGCTGGAGAAACAACACGGCCGTGCGCCGCTTGCCCTTCTTTAAGCAGGAAGCGTGCCAGTTTGCATGCCAAGCAAGAAGTCAGCGCAGATGGTGGGAAGCGTAGAGAAAAGTTGCATATTATCCGAATTCTAGACCGTTTGGCGCAACCGGCCTTCTGCGTTGCCAAGGCTCAAAAGTGGGTCGGATTAATGATTATGCAATGCGCCTAATTTTTAGGCAGGTCATAGACTGCGAACGCGCCATTGGTTCAGGCAGCAGCCATGGCGTTATGATAGACAGGGTCAGCAAAACCGATTGGGCACCGGCATGGCGCATGAGATCCTCACCCCCGCCGAAATGAGCCTGGCCGACAGGAAGGCGATAGAGGGCGGTCCGTTCAGTGGTATCGACCTGATGCACAATGCCGGACATGCAGTTTCCGCCCTCATCCTGAAGCGATTTCCCGATGCCGCCAAAGTCGATGTGCTGTGTGGCCCAGGCAATAATGGCGGCGATGGTTATGTCATCGCCCGCCTGCTTTCCCAGGCCGGGATGAATGTCGCGCTGTTCGCACAGGGGCAGCCAAGGGCTGGCAGTGATGCCGCGATTGCAGCACGTGAATGTCCACTCCAGCCACTGCCGCTGGCTGACTTCGAACCGGAAACAGGCTCCATCATCGTCGATGCGCTGTTCGGGGCCGGATTGTCGAAATCATTGTCGCCGGAACTGTGCCGGATCGTAGAGGCGGTTTCGTCACGCGAGATCCCGGTTGTGGCGGTGGATTTGCCATCGGGTGTTTCCGGCGAAACCGGTGCGATTCTCGGGGCTGCTTTCCATGCGGTCGTGACCGTGACGTTTGCGCGCAAGAAACCGGGGCACCTGCTGCTGCCCGGCAAGCGTTTCTGCGGCGATGTGATGGTGGTGGATATCGGTATCAGCAACAGCGTGATTGAGGCGGTGGGGAGTACCTGCCTGGAAAACACGCCCGCCGGATGGATCGCGCATTTCCCGGTGCCGGGCATCGACAGCTATAAATATAGCCGCGGCCATGTCGGCGTGTTCTCCGGTGGACCGGCTGCAACGGGAGCCGCGCGGCTTGCGGCGATGAGCGCGGCAAGGATCGGCGCCGGGGCGGTGACCATGTTGTCGCCTTCCGCATCGACCGCAGTCAACGCAGCGCATCTGACATCAATTATCTTGCGCGAGACCGACACGCTCGACGAGGTGATGGCATTCCTGGAGGCTCGCCGCCCGCAATCGCTCGTCTATGGGCCGGGCCTCGGCGCCGAGCCCGATGTCGGCGATTTCCTGCTCGCCATCCTGGTGAAAACCGGCGGTGCATTGCCAAGCCTCATCCTTGATGCCGATGGGCTCTCCACTTTCGCGGGCCGGCCAGAGCTTCTGTTCGAGGCATTGCACAGGGACGGAGCTCCGGCCGCCGTGCTTTCTCCGCATGAAGGCGAGTTTCGCCGACTTTTTCCCGATATTGCTGGAGATCACCAGACCTCGAAGCTGGAGAAGGCGCGGGCGGCGGCAAAACGCTCCGGAGCCTTCATCGTCTACAAGGGACCCGACACCGTGATTGCGGCTCCGTCCGGTTCGGCAGCGATCAACGCCAATGGTACGCCGCTTCTGGCGACTGCCGGCTCGGGTGACGTGCTTTCCGGCATGTGTGCCGGCTTGTTGGCCCAAGGCATGCCGCCCTTCGAAGCGGCGTCAGCAGCGGTATGGCTCCATGCGGACGCCGCGTCGCGTTTCGGGCCAGGATTGATCGCCGAAGACCTGCCGCTCGCCCTGCTGTCTGCCATTCGTGATCTGCTGTCTCAAGCCTAGCGGCTAGCCGATCCGCTCCATGAAGGCCATCGCGCCATGTGGGGCGTGCACTTTGCCCGAGGTGATGAAATAGACGAACACGTCACGCGGCTTCACCGGTGCCTCTTGTGCAGGTGCTGCAAGCGGCAGGTCGCTTGGCGCCTTGCCTTCGGCCCACAGCCTGGCGCGAGCTGCCCATGCATCCAGCGCCGAGGGCGGATAACATGTGGGGATCTCATCGTGCCCGGTCTGCAGGCGTGCATAGACGAAATCGCCGGTGACATCGGCGATCGCCGGGTAGGTGGCATGATCGGCATAGACGATCGCGACATTGTGCTTGCGCGCGAGCGCAACGAATTCCGGCACCACGAAGGAGGGATTCCGTACTTCGATGGCATGGCGCAGGGGCACGCCGTCTTGCTTTTCCGGAAGCAGCGAGAGGAAGGCCTCGAAATCCTCGGGGTTGAATTTCTTCGTCGGGGCAAACTGCCAGAGGATCGGCCCGAGCTTTTCGCCGAGTTCCGACACGCCGGATTCCAGGAAGCGGGTCATCGACTCGCCAGCCTCGCCCAACACCCGACGATTGGTGACGAAGCGATTGCCTTTCAGTGAGAAAACAAAGCCTTCCGGTGCCTCATTCGTCCATTTTGCGAAAGTATTGGGCTTGAATGAGGAATAATAGGTGCCGTTGACCTCGATGGTGGGCACCTGGCGGCTGGCGTATTGCAACTGTTTGGCCTTGGCAAGTTTCTCCGGATAGAAGGAGGTTTCCCATGGCTCGAAGGTCCAGCCACCCATGCCGGCACGGATTTTTCCACTGGCCGTCATTTGCGATCCTCCTTATGCAGGCGGGATGAAGGGTTGCGAAATCAGCCTGAAGGCCGGCAGGGCCTCCAGTTTCGCGGCGTGAGCGGCCAAAGCGGGATAGCGTACCGCGTCGGCGAGGTCCGGATGTGCCTCGGAAAGATGACGCCACATCGCGGCCACGGCGATGTCAGCATGGCCCATACCGCCGAACCAATGCTCGCCGCCGCGGCCGGCCCGGTCCGTCTCCAGCATGCGAAGCGACGCCTCGATCTGGGCACGGCAGCGTTCGACCCATAGGTCCGATACAGTCTGATGCAGCTTCTTTTCGAAAAACAGGCTTACCGCCTTGTCGGATGTGCCGGTCGCGACGGCAGCGACCTTCAACGCCTGATGACGCGCAGGCTCGTCGGTTGGAAACAGGCGCCGGTCCGGTTGCACCAACCCGTCGAGATAGTCGAGGATGGCGTGGCTCTCGATGAGCACGTCGCCATTTTCAAGCACGAGCGTGGGGACACGAACGAGCGGGTTGAATTGCCGGATCTTCTCTGCATCGCGGAAAGTCGACCAGGGCCGGTGCTCGAAGGGCAGGTCGTAGATGGTCATGGCGATACCGACACGCCTCACGAACGGCGAGTCGTACTGACCGATAAGGATCATCGTCCTCTCCCTCGATCCTCGGAGCCGAAGCGGCCCGAAGGTTCCTCACTCCGCCGCTTCCGCCTTCCGTTTCGGCCGGCGTTCCAGCAGTTCGTTCAGGAACTGGCCGGTATAGCTGCGTGGCTCACGGGCGATGTCTTCCGGCGTTCCGCTGGCCACCAGTTCACCCCCGCCGTCGCCGCCTTCCGGACCTAGATCGAGAATCCAGTCTGCCGTCTTGATGACCTCGAGATTGTGCTCGATCACCACGACCGTATTGCCGTGCTCGACCAGTTCGTGCAGCACTTCCAGCAGCTTGGCGACATCGTGGAAATGCAGTCCGGTCGTCGGCTCGTCGAGAATATAGAGCGTCTTGCCGGTCGCCTTGCGCGACAATTCCTTGGCGAGCTTGATACGCTGGGCCTCTCCGCCCGATAGCGTGGTGGCCTGCTGCCCCACCTTGATGTAGCCGAGCCCGACCTTTGCCAGCGTCTCGAGCTTGTCGCGCACCGCCGGAACGGCGGCGAAGAACTCGACGCCTTCCTCCACCGTCATTTCCAGCACGTCGGCGATCGACTTGCCCTTGAAGGTGACGTCGAGCGTCTCGCGGTTGTAGCGCTTGCCGTGGCAGACATCACATGTGACGTAGACGTCCGGCAGGAAGTGCATCTCGATCTTGATGACGCCGTCGCCCTGACAAGCCTCGCAGCGCCCGCCCTTGACGTTGAAGGAGAAGCGGCCCGGCTGGTAACCGCGCGCCTTGGCTTCCGGCAGGCCGGAAAACCAGTCGCGGATCGGTGTGAAGGCGCCGGTATAAGTCGCCGGATTAGAGCGTGGCGTGCGGCCGATCGGGCTCTGGTCGATGTCGATCACCTTGTCGAGGAACTCCAGCCCCTCGATGCGGTCGTACTCGGCCGGATGCTCTCTGCTGCCCATGATGCGGCGTGAAGCGGCCTTGAACAGCGTCTCGATCAGGAAGGTCGATTTGCCTCCGCCTGACACGCCGGTAACCGCGGTGAAGGTGCCAAGCGGAATCTCGGCGGTCACGTTCTTCAGATTGTTGCCACGCGCGCCGACCACCTTGAGCCGCCGCGCTTTCTTGGGTTGCCGCCGTTCCACAGGCATCGCGATTTCGAGTTCACCTGTCAGGTATTTGCCGGTGATCGACCCGGGATTGGCCATGATTTCGGCCGGCGTGCCCTCGGCGATGATCTGCCCACCATGGATGCCGGCGGCCGGTCCGATATCGACGACATGATCGGCGGTGAGGATTGCATCCTCGTCGTGTTCGACGACGATGACGGTATTGCCGAGGTCGCGTAGGTGCTTCAACGTATCCAACAGGCGTGCGTTGTCGCGCTGGTGCAGGCCGATCGAGGGCTCGTCCAGCACATAGAGCACGCCGGTAAGCCCCGAGCCGATCTGCGAGGCGAGGCGAATACGCTGGCTCTCGCCGCCCGACAGCGTGCCGGAATTGCGCGAGAGCGTCAGGTAGTCGAGGCCGACATCGTTGAGGAACCGCAGCCGCTCGCGGATTTCCTTCAAGACGCGAACCGCGATCTCGTTCTGCTTCTCGTTCAGTTCGGCCGGCAGATGCTTGAACCAGGTGTTTGCGGCGCGGATCGACATTTCCGAGACCTGGCCGATATGCTTGCCGGCGATCTTGACCGCCAGCGTTTCCGGCTTCAGGCGATAGCCGTTGCAGGCGGGGCAGGGAGTCGAGGACATGAAGCGCTCGATCTCCTCGCGCATCCAGGCCGATTCCGTCTCCTTCCAGCGGCGTTCAAGATTGGGGATGACGCCTTCGAACGTCTTGGTCGTCTTGTAGGAACGCAGGCCGTCATCATAGTGGAAAGTGATTTCCTGAGTGTCGGTGCCGTAGAGGATCGCATTCCTGGCTTCTTCATCCAGATCGCTGAACTTGTCGGCAAGCTTGAAGCCATAGACCTTGCCCAGCGCTTCCAGCGTTTGCGCGTAGTATGGCGAGGTCGACTTGGCCCAGGGCGACACCGCGCCCGCGCGCAGCGAGACATTGTCGTCAGGCACGACGAGGCTGGCATCGATGGCGCGCTGTGTTCCCAGGCCATCGCAGGCCGGGCAGGCACCGAAGGGATTGTTGAAGGAAAACAGCCGCGGCTCGATTTCGGGGATGGTGAAGCCCGACACCGGACAGGCGAATTTCTCCGAGAACAGGATGCGCTCATGCGTCTCGTTCTTGGACTTGTTGACCGAGTCCTCCGCCGTTTCATTGGCTGGCAGTGGCCGGTCGGCGAATTCGGCCACGCACAGGCCATCGGCAAGTTTCAGCGCGGTTTCGATCGAATCCGCAAGCCGTGTTCCCAGGTCGCCCCGGACGACGATGCGGTCCACCACCACGTCGATGTCATGCTTGTATTTCTTGTCCAGTGTCGGTGCTTCGGCGATTTCGTAGAAGGCGCCGTCGATCTTGACGCGCTGGAACCCCTTCTTCTGCAGTTCAGCCAGTTCCTTGCGGTACTCGCCTTTGCGGCCGCGCACGATAGGCGCCATGATATAGAGGCGCGTGCCCTCATCCAGTGCCAGCACCCGGTCGACCATCTGGCTAACGGTCTGGCTTTCGATCGGCAGGCCGGTGGCGGGCGAATAGGGGACGCCGACGCGCGCGAACAGCAGGCGCATATAGTCGTAGATCTCGGTGACGGTGCCCACCGTCGAGCGCGGGTTGCGCGAGGTCGTCTTCTGCTCGATCGAGATTGCCGGCGACAACCCGTCGATCTGGTCGACATCCGGCTTCTGCATCATTTCCAGAAACTGGCGTGCATAGGCCGACAGGCTCTCGACATAGCGGCGCTGGCCTTCGGCATAGATCGTATCGAAGGCGAGCGAGGATTTGCCCGAGCCGGAAAGACCGGTCATGACGATCAGCGAATCCCGAGGCAGATCGAGGTCGATATTCTTCAGATTGTGTTCGCGCGCACCGCGAACCGAGAGATATTTATGGTCGGCCATGCCGGATCCGCCGCCTCAATTCAACAATGTTTCGGATTGGCTGGTTTGTCCGGCCAAACCCTATGTAGGTACTCCTGCCGCGCTGTCGAGGCGGCCCATCCCTATCGTCAGCAGGTTTTGCCGTTTTTGCGGCCGTGGGGCAAGCAAAAAGAACAAAGGCCGAACAAGTTCCTGACATCTCCTGAGAACAAAACTACGGCTGAAAAAACGTTCAAAGCCTGCTGATTGTTCATGGTCGAACTGTTGCCGTCCCTTCAATCACATTTTCATACCTTGTGCGCTGTGCTGTTGACGCCGGTATGGTAAACGGGGCAAAGTTAGCCGTCATCTGGAGCCGAGCATCCCCTGATGCTCTTCGCCGCCGATGGGCAGTCTGCGAGACGCCGCAGACAGGCGAATAGGTGCTTCGGAAGACTTTGGAGCAACTGACAGAGGAGCGAGGCATGACCCCACCTGACAGTTCCAAAGGGCTTTGCAATGGAGCAAAGCCGCATCAGGCATAGCCCTCGGGTTTCCCCGATCAAGGCAAGCCGATGTCCCCTTGAAAATCAGAGACTGTAGTCGGATCGTCGGCCGAGTGCCGCGATGCATCCGAAATCAAAGCCGGTAAACCACTCCCGGCATGTGGCTAGAATGCCATGATGGCCTCGTGCGCTCCTGAACGAGCGGCGAGGCCTCTCATTTGTTGCTGGGAGCGCCTCTGGCGGTTCCTCTTCGATGCGGGCTCAAATTCGTTATTGAAACGTAGGCTGGCTTCGACTAGAACAAAAAAAGAACAAATGAGTTGTGGACAGCAGCTGGAATTTCGATCCGCCGAGGGCATGGCCAAGCAACATCGTCTAGGGTGTGGCGAAGTTGCGGCCTGTCGAGGTCGGCAGATAGTTCGGATGTGTATGGAGC
>JBARWP010000466.1:0-34168 GCA_049646905.1 Pseudaminobacter sp.
GGTCTGACCCGCCGTGAGGAAGAGCCTGCACGGCTTCAGCCGGCCCAGCCGCGCGAGCCCAAGTTGCGCCAGGTCGCACCGGAGGTTCGGCGCGCCACCAGCCACGACGCGCAGCTCTATGCGCCACGGCGTGGTCAACTGGATGAGCATGGCCGCATTGCTCCGCAGGCAAGGCCGCAGGAAGACGACCAGTTGGAGATTCCGGCATTTTTGCGCCGGCAGGCCAATTGATCCGTTAACGGATTGTAACGAATATTAACGGGCGGGCACGCAGGTGCCTGCCCGTTAATGTATTAAATGCAAAGAAAACAATGGCTTGAGATGTGGATACGGTTTGGTTGTCCCGTAACATCGGGAAAAAAACCGTGATTTGGAGTCTTTTCTGTGCCTCACTATCTTCTGAGGCGAACGGAGTCGATCCGTGGAGGCCCTTGGGGAGGGGCCGTGTCCGCCGATCGAGGCACGCATCTTAAGCCGATGGGCTAGCGTAGCGGACATGCGCTAAACGGGCATATTGGGGATTCCTTTGAACGACTATCAGACCACACTCAAGTCGGACGTTTTGCTGTCGGGATTTGGCGTCCATAGCGGCAAGCCGGTTTCCGTGCATTTCCTGCCGGCCGCCGCCGATACCGGTGTGGTGTTCCATCATGCGGGGCCAGGCAAGCCGCAGCAGGATTTGCGCGCCCTGGTCTCGGAGGTAGGCAGCACCGATCTGTCGACCGTGCTCGGTGACCCGGCCGGACACCATGTCGCGACCGTTGAACATGTCATGGGCGCATTGCTTGGCCTTGGCGTCGACAATGTCGTCATCGAGATCGACGGCAACGAGATGCCGATCCTTGATGGCAGTGCGGCCCTGTTCGTCGAGGCGATCGACCGCGTCGGTCTCGAGACCCTGACGACAAAACGCCGCTATATCCGCATCCTCAAGCCGGTGCGGATCGATTCCGGTGCCTCCTGGGCCGAGTTCCGGCCCTATGTCGGCACCCGCTTCGAGGTCGAGATCGATTTCGAGAACCCTGCCATCGGCCGCCAGTCCTTTGCGGCCGACATCACGGCCGATACGTTCCGCAAGGAGATCGCGCGGGCACGCACCTTCGGTTTCATGAAGGATGTCGAGCGCCTGTGGGCCGCCGGTTTTGCACTCGGCTCGTCCCTGGAGAATTCGGTGGTGATCGGCGAGGATGGCCAGGTCATCAATATGGAAGGCCTGCGCTTCGCAAACGAATTCGCGCGTCACAAGACGCTGGATGCCATGGGCGATCTGGCGTTGGCCGGTTCGCGCTTCATCGGCTGCTTCCGCTCCTATCGCGGTGGCCACAAGCTCAATGCAGCCGCCTTGCGCCGCCTGTTCTCCGACCGGTCTGCCTTCCAGGTGGTGGAAACCCGCCGCGAGCGGGGGCGCGCCTCGGAGATGATCGCGGTGAATGCGCCGGCGAATGCGCCCTGGGCGATTTGATCGGTCGATCTGCATTTTCACGGCTTGGAAATCCACAGACAGGTTGTATCAACCCGTCTGTGCTGCCACAAAAATGCGCCATTGCCGGATGATAGCGTTGCCGTGCAACGGCAGTTGTGGTCTATGACTGCGGGCATCAAGTGTAATCAGGCCGAAAGGGCAGAGTCCGATTATGGTTTTTGAGCGAGCTGCACAGACGCGATCGCCGGCGCGCGCTGCCTTTCTTGCGCTTTCGATGCTTTCTGCGCCGCTTCTTCTTTCCGCCTGTATGTCGTCCGACAACGATCTCGACCTATCGACCTATGTCGAGCAGACCGAGCCTGCCGATATGCTCTACAATCAGGGCCTCGCCAATCTGAGCGCAGGCCGCCTGAAGGAAGCAAGCCGCAAGTTCGACGCCATTGACCGCCAGCATCCCTATTCGGAATATGCGCGCAAATCGATGGTCATGGGCGCCTTCGCCAATTACCGGCAGGGCAACTACGACGATGCCGTAAATTCGGCCAAGCGCTACCTTGCGCTTTATCCTTCGACTGAAGATGCCGCCTATGCCCAATACATCATCGGGCTGTGCTATTTTCGCCAGATCCGCGACGTGACGCAGGACCAGAAGGAATCACGCCGGGCCATCGAGGCGATGCAGGAAGTGGTCGATCGCTGGCCGGAGTCCGAATATGTCGAGGACGCCAAGGAAAAGATCCGCTTTGCCCGCGACCAGCTTGCCGGCAAGGAAATGCAGATCGGCCGCTACTATCTCGAGCGCCGTGAATACATCGCTGCCATCAAGCGGTTCCGCGGTGTGGTCGAGGGCTATTCCAATACCCGTCACGTCGAGGAGGCACTGGCCCGTCTGACCGAATCCTATTACGCGATGGGCCTGACGTCGGAGGCGCAGACGGCCGCCGCGGTGCTGGGACAGAACTACCCCGACAGCCCATGGTATCGGGATTCCTACAAGCTGTTGCAAACCGGTGGGCTCGAGCCGCGTGAAAGCGCCGGTTCATGGCTCTCCAAGGCCGGAAAACTCATTACGGGCTAATATTTCAGGCGATGCTCTCCCGGCTTTCGATCCGCGATATTGTCCTGATCGAGCGGCTGGACATCGATTTCTCGCCGGGCCTGTCCGTCCTGACCGGTGAGACTGGCGCAGGAAAGTCCATACTGCTCGATGCTCTTTCCCTGGCGCTTGGTGCGCGTGGGGATGCTTCGCTGGTTCGCCATGGCGCGGCGCAGGGGCAGATTTCCGCAGTTTTCGATGTGCCGCACAATCATCCGGCCCGCCAGATCCTCATCGACAATGCGCTGGATGACGAGGGCGACATCATCCTGCGCCGCGTGCAGACCGCGGACGGGCGCTCACGCGTCTTCGTCAACGATCAGCCTTCAAGCGTCGCCCTGATGCGCGATATCGGCCGTGCGCTTGTGGAAATTCACGGCCAGCATGACGATCGCGCGCTTGTCGATGCGGCGGCGCATCGCGAATTGCTGGATTCCTTCGGTGGCCATATCGGCGAAGCCCGCGCCTGTGCCCAGGCATGGCGGCATTGGCGCGACTGCGAGCAGGAACTGGCCCGCCACCGGGCCAAGGTGGAGGCGGCAGCGCGCGAGGCCGATTATCTGCGTGCCGCGGTCACCGAACTCACCCAGCTCGATCCGCAGCCGGGCGAGGAAACGGAACTGGCCGACATCCGCAACCAGATGATGCGGGCCGAAAAGATCGCAACCGAGATCAACGACGCCCAGGACGTGCTGTCCGGTCCCAACTCGCCCTTGCCGCAACTGGCAAGCCTGCTGCGGCGCCTGCAGCGCAAGGCTGGCGAGGTGCCGGGCCTGCTGGATGAGGTCGTCACCTCGCTGGACGAGGCGATGCTGTCGCTGGATGCCGCCCAGTCCGGGGTGGAAGCAGCCTTGTGCGCGACCGAATATGATCCGCAGCGGCTTGAAAAGGCCGAGGAGAGGCTGTTTGCGCTGCGTGCCGCTTCCCGCAAGCACAATGTGCCGGTCGATGATCTCGCCCGGTTGCGCGATACAATGGCAGCCGACCTTGCCGATCTCGATGCCGGCGAGGGCCGGCTGCATGTGCTGGAAAAGCAGGCGGTTGCAGCACGCGAAGCCTATGACGGCGTTGCCGCCAGTCTCTCCGGCTTGCGCCAAGGTGCTGCGAAGGCACTGCGCGAGGCCGTCATGGCCGAACTGCCGGCACTGAAACTGGAGCGCGCCGAGTTCATCGTCGAGATGACGAGCGAACCCGACAACCGCATGGAAGAGGGCGTCGACCAGGTCGAGTTCTGGGTGCGTACCAATCCGGGCACCAAGCCGGGGCCGATGATGAAGATCGCTTCGGGGGGTGAGCTGTCGCGCTTCCTGCTGGCGCTGAAGGTCGCCCTTGCGGACCGCGGCTCTGCGCCGACGCTGGTGTTCGACGAGATCGACACCGGCGTGGGCGGTGCCGTCGCCGATGCCATCGGGCAGCGCCTAGCGCGGCTTGCCAACAAGGTCCAGGTGCTGTCCGTCACCCATGCGCCGCAAGTGGCGGCGCGGGCCGACACCCATTTCCTGATTGCCAAGTCGGGCAGTGCCGAACAGGTTTCCACCAGCATAGCGGAGATGGATCGCGGCTCGCGCCAGGAGGAGATCGCGCGCATGCTTGCCGGTGCCAGCATTACGGAGGAAGCGCGCGCCGCAGCCGAGCGCCTGTTGCGGGAAAACACTACGGCCTCGCTATAGCCTTCGGCCTTGCTCCCGAATTCCCGCCGGCAGAATGCTTCCGTATGACCATGAAAGGCTCTATGTCGGTATAGCTCCCACAGACCTGCTTCGCAGGATAGTGTCCTATGCCGACCAGCCGGATTCTTGAACCATGCCTGACGTTGTAAAGCCCGTCGAAGACCTGACCCAAGCCGAGGCCCAAGCGGAACTGGCGCGGCTGGCACAAGAAATCGCGGAGCATGACCGACGCTACTACAGCGAAGACGCGCCGACGATCTCCGATGCCGAATACGATGCCCTGCGGCTTCGCAACGCCGCCATCGAGACCCGCTTTCCCGAACTGGTCCGCACCGATTCACCTTCGCTCAAGGTGGGGGTGGCGCCTTCGGCCACCTTCAGCCCTGTCGCGCATTCGGTGCCGATGCTGTCGCTCGACAATGTGTTTTCCAATGAAGACGTGGTCGATTTCGTCACCAGCGTGCGCCGCTTTCTTGCCTGGCCGGCCGACCGGGAACTCGTTTTCACGGCCGAGCCGAAGATCGACGGATTATCGATGTCGCTGCGCTATGAAAATCGCCGGCTGGTGACGGCGGCCACGCGCGGCGACGGCACGACCGGCGAGAACGTCACTGCCAATATCCGCACCATCGGCGAGATTCCGCAGCAATTGCCACCAGATGCGCCCGATGTCATCGAGATACGCGGCGAGGTCTATATGCGCCGCGACGATTTCTTCGCGCTCAACCAGCGCATGGCCGAAACGGGCCGGGTGTTCGCCAATCCACGCAATTCGGCGGCAGGCAGCCTGCGCCAGATCGATCCCGAAGTCACACGCTCGCGCCCGCTGAGGTTCTTTGCCTATGCCTGGGGCGAAACCAGCGAACCGCTCGGTGAAACCCAGTTCGACGTCGTGCGCCGCTTCGCCGATTGGGGTTTCGTGGTCAATGACGGCATGGTGCGCTGCCGGTCGATCGAAGAGATTTTGGTGCATTACAAGGCGATCGAAGCTGAGCGTGCCGAGTTGCCCTACGACATCGACGGCGTGGTCTACAAGGTCGACCGGCTCGACCTGCAGGCACGGCTCGGTTTCCGTTCACGCAGCCCGCGCTGGGCGACCGCGCATAAATTCGCCGCGGAGAAGGCGACCACGGTGCTGACCGGCATCGACATCCAGGTTGGACGCACAGGTGCGATGACGCCGGTGGCGCGGCTCCAGCCGGTGACGGTCGGCGGGGTGGTGGTCACCAATGCCACGCTTCACAATGAGGATTATATCCGCGGCATCGGCAACAGCGGCCAGCCGATCCGCGAGGGCAGGGATATCCGCGTCGGCGATACCGTGCTGATCCAGCGCGCCGGCGATGTCATTCCGCAAATCCTCGATGTCATTCTGGAGAAGCGGCCGGCCGATGCGGTGCCCTATGTTTTCCCGGATACTTGCCCGGTCTGTGGCAGCCATGCCGTGCGCGAGGAAGGCGAGGCGGTGCGGCGCTGTACCGGCGGGCTCATCTGCTCCGCCCAGGCGGTGGAACGGCTGCGCCATTTCGTTTCGCGCAACGCGCTGGACATAGAGGGGCTGGGCGAAAAGCAGATCGCTTTCTTCTTCAACTCCGAGGATCCGGCGCTGCAAATCCGCTCGCCGGCAGACATCTTCACGCTGAAGGCGCGGCAGGACAAATCGCTGACCAAGCTGGAGAATGTCGATGGCTTCGGCACGACTTCCGTGCGCAAGCTCTTTGCCGCCATCGACGAGCGTCGCAGGGTCGAGTTCTCCCGCTTCCTGTTCGCGCTCGGCATCCGCCATATCGGCGAAACGAACGCCAAGCGATTGGCCCGCCATTTCATCAGCTTCTCCGAGTTTCGCCGTGTGAGCGAGGCGGCGAGGCCGCCAGAAGACAAGGGCGACAAGGGCAATGCCGAATGGCAGGAGCTTAACGGGGTCAACGGTATCGGCGCGATCGTGGCCGAGGCGGTGGTGGAATTCTTTGCCGAGGACCACAATCGCGAGGTGCTGGATGCATTGCTTGCCGAGGTGACGCCGCTTGACGAAAAGCCGGTCGGCGCGGTCGAAACACCGGTTTCGGGCAAGACCGTCGTCTTCACCGGTTCGCTGGAAAAGATGTCGCGCGACGAGGCCAAGGCGATGGCGGAGCGGCTCGGCGCGAAGGTGGCGGGATCGGTCTCGAAGAAGACGGATCTGGTGGTGGCCGGCCCTGGCGCGGGCTCCAAACTGAAACTTGCCACAGAACTCGGCATCGAAGTGATCGACGAGGATCAATGGTTTGAGCGTGTGGGAGTGTGACTGCGGGCTGATGCTTCATTTGGCCTGATCATTGGCTCAAGCGAATTCATATGACAGCGCCTCAAGGCTCACCTACATCACTGTAGGTCCCATGGCCGGGATGGAATGCAAGCGGCTCAGGGCCGGCATTTCGCGTTAGCTTGAAGAAAAGGGCCACTGACTATCCGAATCGAACGATCCGGGTGCGGTGGAGAATTCATGTCAGTCGAAGCAATAGCCACGCGCGGCAGCGCGAGCCAATTCTGGCGCGGCGTGCGCGTCGCCTTTCCGGTGGTGGTGGCGCTTTTTCCGTTCGGCATTCTCTATGGCGCACTTGCGATGGAAAACGGCTTCACTGTTTTCGAAGCGCTGTTGATGAGCGCGACGATCTTTGCCGGAGCCAGCCAGATGGTCGGGCTGGAACTGTTCGGCCAGCAGGTGCCGGCATGGCTGATCGCTTTCTCGATCTTTGCCGTCAATTTCCGCCATATCCTCTATTCGGCAGCGATCGGGCCGCGTATTCGCCACTGGCCGCCGCTGCAGAAGGCGGTGGGCTTTTTCTTCCTGTCCGACCCGCAGATCGCTGAGGCTGAGATCAAGGCTGAGCGCGGCGAGGAGGTCACTTTCGCCTGGTATATGGGAATAGGTCTGGCGATCTACCTGAGTTGGGTCGCCGAGTCGGCGCTCGGCGCGGTATTCGGCCAGTTGCTTCCGGATACGCATGCGCTTGGGCTGGATTTCCTGCTGGCGATCTATTTTCTTGGTCTGGTCATGAGTTTTCGCAAGCGCGCGCTCTGGTTGCCGGTCGTCATTGCCAGTTCGATCGGGTCGATCGTGGCCTACAAATTCGTCGGCTCGCCCTGGCATGTTTCGCTCGGTGCGATGGCCGGTATCCTGCTGGCGGTGGTCCTGCCGCCCCAGGCGTCGGCCGAGAGGGATGAAAACTCATGAGCACGACAGTCTGGATCATCCTGGCCGGAGCGGTGCTCACCTATCTGACCCGTATCGGCGGTTACCTTGTGCTTTCGCGCTTCGAGCGCATCAATCCGCGCGTCGAGGCGGGTCTCAATGCCGTGCCGGCCGCGGTGCTGACCACACTGGTCGCGCCGGCGGCGCTTTCGGCTAGGCCGGCTGAACTGACCGCCCTTTTGGTTGCCGGGCTGGTGGCGCTGCGCGGCGGCATGATGAGCATGTTCCTTGCCGGCGCTGCCGTGCTGATCGCGATGCGCTATCTGATCGGATAGTTATCCGATCGGCGCAGTCGCCGCCTCCAGCCATTTTAGCGTCTCGCCGTCGACCATCGGACCGATCTCGTCCAGTACGCGGGCATGATAGGCGTCCAGCCACTCCAGTTCGGGCGCTGTCAGCAGGTCGGCGTTCAGAAGGCGACGGTCGAAGGGCGCCAGCGTCAATGTCTCAAAACCGTGCATCGGCAGGTCACCACCGGCAATATCCTCCGGCTTGGTGACAAGGATGAGGTTTTCCAGCCTGATGCCGTAATGGCCTTCCTTGTAGTAGCCGGGCTCGTTGGAAAGGATCATGCCTTCGAGCAGCTTTTGCGTGCCGGTCTTGGCGATGCGTTGCGGCCCTTCATGCACGGCCAGGTAGGAGCCGACGCCGTGGCCGGTGCCGTGGGCGAAGTCGAGGCCGCGCTGCCACAGCGCATGGCGGGCAAAGGCATCGATGTCGCAACCGCGCGTGCCGGTTGGGAAGCGCAGCGTCGATATGGCGATCAGACCCTTCAGCACCAGCGTATAGCGCTCGCGCATCTCCTCGCTCGGTCGGCCGATCGGCATGGTGCGGGTGATGTCGGTCGTGCCGTCCTGATACTGCGCGCCTGAATCGAGCAGGAACAGTTCGCCCTCGGTGACCTTGCGATTGGTGGCGTGCGACACGCGGTAATGCATGATGGCGCCGTTGGGGCCGGAACCGGAGATCGTGTCGAAGGAGACGTCGCGAAGCGGCATCTGGGTTTCCTCGCCCACCTGCCGGCGGCAGTCCTCGAGCTTGGTCACCACCTTGATCTCGTCGAGTGAGTTGGCCTCCTGCCTGTCGAGCCAGCACAGGAGCTTCGCCACCGCTGCCCCGTCGCGGCGATGGGCGGCGCGGGAGCCCGCGATTTCGGCCTGGTTCTTGGTGGCGCGGGGCAGGCGGGCCGGATCGGGTTCGGAGATCACCGAGCCGCCATTGTCCTTGACCAGCGCTCGCAGCCTGTCGGCAGCCAGCACGGGATCGAGAGCGACTTTGGCCTTTGCCTTCCCAAGTTCGATGATGTCGGCTTCAAGCTGGTCCGGCTTCCGCAGTTCGGCAAGCTGGGTGAGATAAGCCTTGACGCTGCGCGACAGCTTCTTTGCATCCAGGAACAGCCGGTGCTTGCCGTCGGCGGCCAGAATGGCGAAACCCAGCGCCAGCGGCGTATGGGGTACGTCGCCGCCGCGGATATTGAACGCCCAGGCGATGGAGGAGGGGTCGGTCAGCACGCAATGGGTCGCGCCCTGCCTGGCCAATGCTTCGGCCAGCCGGGCAAGCTTGTCCTTTGCCAGTTCGCCGGCAAAGCCGATCGGGTGGATTTCCACCGGCTCGGCGGGCGGTTGCGGCTGGTCCGTCCATATTTCGTCGATGGGGTTGCGATCGAGCGGCACCAATTGTGCGCCAACCTTCTCGGCGGCCTTCCTGAGCGCCGCGACATCGCCGATGGTGTGGAGCCACGGGTCGAAGCCGAGCCGGACACCTCTTGCAAGATTGTCCTCGATCCAGGCCGGAGGCGGGTTGTCGATCAGGCTTTCGATGGTGAAGATGCCGAGATCGACCTGTTCGCGCACCTGCAACTGATAGCGCCCGTCCACGAAGATATAGGCCTTGTCGGCCAGGATGATCGCCACGCCGGCCGAGCCGCTAAAGCCTGTCAGCCAGCGCAGCCTTTCGGAATGCGGGGCGACATATTCGCCCTGATGCTCGTCCGAACGTGGCACGACAAAACCGTCGAGATCGTGGGCCGCGAGCCAATCGCGCAACAGGCCGACGCGGGCGGCGGCGGTGGTCGGATCGCTGGCGGAATCAAAGGATTGGAACATGGGTTGTCTCGTTTTCGAGCCTGTGTCGGATCGCGCATGAACCTAGAGCATGATCCCGAAAAGTGGAAACCGGTTTTCGGAAAAGATCATGCTCCGTTGGAGAGTCGAAGCAGCGCCTTACCGTTTCAGGTGCAGCGTCACCCAGCCCTCACGGGCGATCGTTTCGATATGGCGGCAGCCCTGGCCGACATAGGCCGTCCGCACGGCATCGTGCTGGCGTTCCAGAATGCCCGACAGGATGATCGAGCCCCCAGCCTTCAGATGCTGCGGCAATTGCGGAGCAAGCTCGATCAGCGGCCCGGCGAGAATATTGGCCACGATCAGATCGAACGGGCCGCGCTCGGCGAAGATAGGATCGTCGAAACTGGATGCCGTGTACGTCTCCACCAGATCGGGGACGCCGTTCAGCTTGGCATTGTCGGCTGCGACCTTGGTGGCAACTGGATCGATGTCGGTGGCAAGCACCGGAATACCGGCCAGCTTGGCAAGCCCGATCGCCAGCACCGCGCTGCCGGTGCCGAGGTCTAGGGCGTTTTCCGGCTGGTCGGCTGCAAAGACCTTCTCGATCATTTCCAGGCAGCCGGAGGTGGTGCCGTGATGGCCGGTGCCGAAGGCGAGCCCGGCTTCGATCTCGATGGCGATCTCGCCTGCCTGCGGCGTCTGGCTGTCATGTGAGCCATGCACGATGAAACGCCCGGCGCGCACCGGCTTCAGTGCTTGCAGCGACAGCGTCACCCAGTCGATATCGGGCAAGGCCTCGCGCTTTATCGCCATGTCGAGGCCGAGGCTTTCCAGCACCGCCTGCATGCGCGTGGCGGTCTCGTCCACATCGTCACCGGCATAAAGCGACAATTCGTGGATATCGCGTTCCTCATCCTGCTCGATCATCGCCAGCGGAAAGCCGTCGTCCTCGAACTCGGTCTCCAGGGCCGCAAAGATGCGCTCGGCATCCTTGCGTGTAGCCGTCAGATAAAGGCGTGTCTGGCTCATGTGCTTTGCTCGGGAAAGGCCGTTGCTTTGCCCGAGCTTGTGCCCGTTTCAGCCTTGCGCTGCAAGCCGCTTGAGCTTGGCAACGGCGGTGTCGCCGTCTTCCTCATAGGCGATGGTGCCGAAGAAGTCGCCGCGCGGGTCGAGCAGCAGCACGGAGGCGGTATGGTCCATCGTGTAGTCGCCGTCGTCCAGTTCCACCTTGCGGGCATAGATGCCGAAGGATTTCGCCATGGCCGCGACCTTGTCGGGCTCGCCGGTGAGGCCGATGATGCGATCCGAGACATTGCTGACATAGGCGTCGAGGATTTCCGGCGTGTCGCGCTCCGGATCGATCGAGACGAAATAGACCTTGATGTCACGGCCCTCGTCGCCAAGCTTGTCCAGCCAGGAATCGAGCTCGACCAGTGTTGTCGGGCAGACCTCGGGACAATGGGTGAAACCGAAGAACACCGCCGAGGGGTGGCCACGGAATGCGGCTTCGGTGACCGCTGTGCCTTTCTGGTCAACAAGCTCGAAAGGCTCGCCGAAGGGCTCGCCGCCATAGCGGGTCTGGTACCAGTCGAAGGTCAGCCAGCCGATGCCGCCTGCCATCAAAACCAGGATTCCGATCAGAATTGCGCGCATCATCGGCTTGAACACCCATCGTTCCGGCAAAATCGGCGCCGGTGGTTATCTCTGATGCGAAGATAGGCCGTGTGCACTTCCGGCAAAAGGGGCCAAGTTGCCGCTGTGCGATTGTCCTGCCATCGCACTTGCAACCGCGCCGATGCCAACCCAACTCTGATGGGCTGATCTTTCAGGGAGATATTCATGCGCTCGATGCTTCTAGCCGCTGCCGCAGTGTTTCTCGGCACTGTCGCACCCGCCGCCACACAGGAGGTCGGCAAGGTCGGTGTCGACTGGCTGGGCAACGACATCATCGTCGAAGCGGTGAAGGACCCCGCCGTCGAGGGTATCACCTGCCACATCTCCTATTTCGATCGCGGCGTGGTGGATCGGCTGCAGAAGGGCAACTGGTTCGAAAACCCGTCCGATTCGGCCATTTCCTGCCAGCAGACCGGGCCGATCACCATCGGTGACATCGATCTCGGCAAGGACGGCGAGGAGGTGTTCAAGCAGGGCATCAGCCTGATCTGGAAGAAGCAGGTGGTCAACCGCATCTACGACAGGCAGAACGACACGCTGATCTATCTGTCGCATTCGCGTCAGGTGCAGGACGGATCGGCCAAGATGGCAATCACCACCATTCCGCTCTACGGCCAGAAGGTCACCTGGAGCAAAGCCAAGCCGGAATAGCAGTCGCGCGGCTTGCCGGGTGAGGCATGGCAGCGTAAAGCCCGCGCATGAGTGAGCCTGACGATCTCCGCTTCAAGGATTCCGAGCCGCGCATCCATCCGACGGCCGAGTTGAAATCCTGCAAGCTTGGCCGCTATGTGACGATCGGCGAACGCACGATCCTGCGTGAGGTGAAGGTCGGCGATTTCTCCTATTTCGAGCGCCATTGCGAGGCGATCTACACCACGATCGGCAAGTTCTGCTCGATTGCCGCCAATAGCCGGCTCAATGCGCTGGAACATCCGATCGAGCGCATTACCAGCCACAAGGTCAGCTATCGGCCGAACGAATATTTCCGCTATCTCGGCGTGAACGCCGCTTTCCGGCAGCACAGGCAGGCGAGGGCCGTCACCATCGGCCATGATGTCTGGATCGGCCACGGCGCCGTCGTCATGCCGGGCGTATCCATCGGCAATGGCGCGGTGGTGGGCGCCAATGCGGTGGTGACGCGCGATGTCGGCGCCTATGAGATCGTCGCGGGGGTGCCGGCAAGAGTGCTACGCCGACGCTTTCCGGAAGAAATCGCCGTCCGTATCGAGGCCCTTGCCTGGTGGGACTGGCCGCTTGCCCGGCTCGCCGATGCCGTTCCCGATATGCAGTCGATGCCGATAGAAGCGTTTCTTGAGCGCTGGGAAGAACTGCCCTGAGAAGGGCGGTAACCAGTCCTCTTAACGTAAAGGATTAGGGTTAAGGAAAGGAAAACAGGTTGTAGAGGCGATTTGATGCACTCCCAGATTGTATCTCCGAGCAAGGTATGAATAATCAAACTCGGAGGTACGGCGCAGGAAGTTGAAGAAATACTTCGTGCAACAAGGGAGTCTACATCATGAAAACCTTTACGCTTACTTTGGCTGCTGCCTTCGTTTCCTGCTCGGCCATTGCTGCTCATGCCGGTGGCTGGGGCAATTCCAGCTACGCCTATGTCGGTCACAACCAGACCTCGACCGGCGGGCTGGTGAATGTCTCGCCCTCGATCGGGCTCGGCGACGTCAATGTGCTGAACGGCATCCTGAATGGCTCGGCCATCCTCAGCGGTAACAACGTCTCTGGTATCCTCAACGGCAACAAGACCGGGAACGGTATTCTGAGCGGGATCGGTGTCGGCATTCTTGGCAGCAACAGTATCCTGAACAGCAAGAGCCACAAGCTCGGCCGCTGAGACTATCCCGAACGGAAAACGACGGGGCGGGAGGGCGATGGCCTTCCCGCCCCGTCTGTTTGGCATGGAAGTTCCGGAGCCGGGTTCTACAGTTTCGCCCTGATGCCGACAAAGGCATCCAGCGACTTGCGGCGCTCGTCGAGTATGGTCAGGAAGCGGTGGGTGAAATCCACGCGCACCACCAGCGCCATGGTTTTCGTGGCGTCATAGGTCGCTTCGGCATAGGCGCCATAGGCGCGCTCCTGGTTTTCCAGCAGCAGGTTGTCCTTCAACTTGCCGAACAGACCGGAGGCCAGCAGCAGCCTCTCCGAAATGCGTAATCGTGCCTCGACCTCGCCGTGCCGCAGCCATGAGGCGAGGGGATCGTCGCTGTCGGCCGTTTCGAAGCGGGCAAACAACGCGCCACGCAATTCAAGGTCTTTCGGCAGCGGCTTGACGAAGGCTACCCGGTAGGTGGGACTGATGCCTTCATAGATGCCGTCCGCGCCGCGCAACATTTCCAGGCCGATCGCTGTGCTGAGCGAACCGGTATCGGCATCTGTCCAGGCACCCTCCAGCCGAAGCGCATAGTGCGCCAGCGAGAGACCGACAGGCGGAAAACCGAGTTCTTCTACCGCGACGCTGCTTGCCGAGGCGGAAACGCCGTAGGCAAGCGGGCCGACGCTGCGCACCAGCTTGGCGCCGACGAGGAGGCGGTTGCGGTCGGGGTCGAGTTTTGTTGGCGAAAGCAGCGCCTGCTGGAAGCGCGTGGCGTCGATCTTTTCATAAGCGTCAGCCAGTTCGAGCACCAGCGCCGTACCACTGCCGAGATCTATGCCGAGTTGGGTTTTGGCGGCGAAAACCTGCTTGGTCGTGCGCGTGCCGAGTATAAGCGGTCCGATCGGCAGGTCGTCACCTTGCGAGGAGATGCTGTAGGTGAGGGTTCCGCGCAGTTCCACCCTTGGGGAAACCTTTCCTGTCGCCTCGAGCCGCAGCGCCGCGGCGCGGTCGTTCTCTATGCCGATCGTATCGTAGCGCCTGGCCTCGGCCTCGACACCGAGGCGCACGATGCCGGTTTCGTGCTGCCATTGATGCTTCAGCGAACTGCGCATGAGCGTGTACCAGTCCGGAACGACGAACGAGCTGTCGAGTGCATTGCTGGTGTAGTGGCGCTCGATGCTGGTGGTGACGGCAATGGGTGACGGGTCGGCCAGGGCAGGGACGGCAGCCATCGTGGCCAGCAACGCACAAAGACTTCTTATCGTCACATTACCCTCCCGGTGGGCGGGGCGCCCAACGGATCAGCGCCGCCGCCCTCTGGATTCCGGCGTCCCCGTGCCGGTGCCGAACCCCTTCCGCCTGCGGGGGTGCGTGACGGAAGGGGTCGGAGGTACCGCCTGAAGCGGAAGAGCAGGCTCGCGCCTGCATGCAAAGGTCTAATACAACTTCTAATATTGTATTATTAAAGTCATATGATCTTTAAAGTTGCAATTGGTTGTGCCCAACGACTTGGGACAGAGTGCAATCGACTTAGGCACGATCGGCCATACTGGCTTGACGCCATGGGGTGCGAACCGCACAAGCTGTTCCCATGACGGAGGCAGGCGTGACGGATTGGCTGGAAATCCTCAAGCAGCAGAATGACGAGGGCAAGCGCATGGGCAGGCAGGTGCCGAAGATGCTCTCCGATCCCGCCATTACCGCCGACCAGGTGAAGGCATTGTTCGATGCGCTTGAAAAGCAGGCCGATTTCATTGAACGGCTGGTAAAGGCACTCGAACAGCATGAATACGACTTCGATATCGTGAAGGCGGCCGAGAAGCTGGAGGAGCGCTATATGGAACTGGCGGCGCAGGCGGCCGAAAGGCTGAAGGAAATGCGCGGGCACTGATCTTCCCGGGCAGTAGAAACCTGCCGGTCGGGTGCTGCCAGGAATGCACAAACAGGACGGCTATGGGCATCGATATCGAACATCTGCGGCGCTGGATCGGTCGTATCGAGACCGCGACCGACATCGTTTCCGAGCGGCTGGTGACAGGGTTCCAGGCAACGCTTGGCGAAGGACCCCTGCGGCCCGGCGATATCGCTCCACTAGCTATTCACTGGTGTCTTGCACCAGCGATGGTCCCGCCCGACAAGGCGGGCCGCGACGGCCATCCGGCCAAGGGCGGCTTTCTGCCGCCGGTCAGCCTGCCACGGCGCATGTGGGCGGGTGGCAGCCTGCGGTTCCACGATGCCCTGCGGGTCGGTGACGAGGTGACGCGTGTCTCCCGTATCGCCGAAGTCACCGCCAAGACCGGTCGCAGCGGCCAACTCTGTTTCGTTTCGGTCGAGCATGAGTTCCGCACCGGGCGCAGCCTGGCAATCATGGAGCGGCAGGACATCGTCTATCGCGACTCTCAGGTGCACCCTTCGCAGGCAAAGGGCGAGGCTACCGGAGCGCCGGCGCCTGAATGGCAGCATTCGGTGAGGGCCGACACGCTGCTTCTGTTCCGCTATTCGGCGTTGACGTTCAACGGCCACCGCATCCACTACGACCATCCCTATGCTACCGGGGTGGAGGGATATCCGGGGTTGGTCGTTCACGGGCCGCTTCAGGCGACATTGCTGCTGCAGTTCGCGGCCAGGATTCGTGGCGAATGCCCGCAGGAATTCAGCTATCGCGGCTTGCGGCCGATGTTCGATGGCGAGGAAATCCGGATCAATGCGCGCCCATACGAGGGCGGCCTCAAGCTCTGGACGGCCGACCGCTTGCCGCAACCGGCCATGGCCGCCGATGCCACCTGGGGACAGCAGGGAAACGGCTGACGGGTTATTTCTGCACCGTCAGTATCTCGCCCACCGGCTGGACCTCCAATTCGAGTTCCACCGGACTGACGATGACGCTGTCTTCGTCGGCATAGACCCACGATCCCGGCAGAAACTGGACAGAACCGAATTCGACCGGACCGTCTTGCGCATCCATCGTGTCCTTCCAGCCACGCCGGGCCGTCGCGCCCAGTGCCTTGATGCCGATGTCGAGTTGGTTGACGGCGGTGGAATCCCGGATCGCACCGAAGATGACGATTCCTGCCCAGTTGTTCTCGACGGCGATGCCGGCGATGCGGTCGCCGACCAGCCCCACCCGCAGGGAACCACCGCCGTCAATGACCAGGACCCGGCCCGCACCATTGGCCTTCAGGGCCCGCAGGATCGGCAGGTGATTTTCATAGGTGCGAAGCGTCGCGCATTGCCCGAAGAAGCGCATGCGCTTGCCGAAGCTGCGGAATTGAAGGTCGCACACCCGCACCGTTTGCGGATGCGCGTCGTAGAGGTCGGCGGTGGTTGCCTGCATCATCAATGTCTCTTGCTCGGAAATCAGTCGGGGCCTTGGCCGGGGTTCGTATAATCGGCGTGTGCCAGCTCGAATGCCCAGACCTTGTCGAAGCCCATGAGCACTGAAAAATCATTGAACGGGTAGAGCGTGCCCTGCCAGTCCTTGCTCGACCCGGTTTGCCTGAGGTGACAATAGGCAGAGGCCATGGCAGCGCTTGCAGCCAGGAAACCTGTTACCGGGAAGATGGCGATCTTGAAGCCAAGTCGTTCCAGATCGGCCTTGCCAAGGATGGGCGTGCGCCCGCCATCCACCATGTTGGCCAGCAGCGGCAGGTCGAAACTGCCGGCGATCTTCTCCATTTCTTCAACCGTTTCCGGCGATTCGATGAATAATATATCGGCACCGGCCTTGGCATAGGCTTCTCCGCGGCGCAGCGCTTCGCCCAGCCCATGCGCAGTGCGGGCATCGGTGCGGGCGACGATCAGGAAATCCTTCGAATTGCGCGTCTCCGCTGCCACGCGGATCTTGGCTGCGGCATCGGCAATCGCAATGACGCGGCGATCCGGCGTGTGGCCGCATTTCTTCGGAAACTCCTGGTCCTCGAGCTGGATGGCCTGTGCGCCTGCCGCCTCATAGCCGCGCACGGTATGCTCGACATTGAGCAGGCCGCCATAGCCGGTATCGCCATCGGCTATCAGCGGCGTGCGCGTTCCATCGGCGATCTGCTTCACACGGCCCACCATGTCGCTATAAGTGGCAAGCCCGGCGTCGGGATAGCCGAGATGCGAAGCGACGGTGCCGTAGCCGGTCATGTAAAGGGCGTCGAAGCCAAGACCGTCGGCAAGTTTCGCTGAGATCATGTCGAACACGCCCGGTGCGGTGATCAGTCCGGGCTTCCGAAGCCGTTGCGCCAAGCCTGGCGTCATGTGCCGCCTCTCCAATGCTTCATCCATAAAAAAAATGCCCCGCCGGAAGGGTCTCGCCGGCGAGGCCAGTCATTCAACGCGCCGGATAGACCAGCTCGGCCGCCGCTTTGTCGGCTGGCCATATCACGTTGAACTCGTTGTTCGGCTGGTATTGGACGGCGATCATCGTCTTTTCGGTGATGAGCTGATGCAGGCCGCCGAGGTCGGAAGGGCCATATTTGACCTGCCCGTAGGGCGTGTCGAAGGTCATTTCCGACAGCTTGGCAATGATGGCGTCACGATCCCATTCGCCGGCGGCTGTGGCCGCATCGATCAGGGTCTTCATAGCAGTGTACCCCTGGACGGCGGTGGAGACCACTTCGCCGCCACGCGCGGCATCGGCCTTTTCCACCCATTCATCGAGGCCCGGCGTCTTCTGTTTCGACGACCACAGGTCGAGGACCACGACATTGTCACCGGCATCGCCATAGTCGGACCGCTTCTCGCCGGCCCCCTGCGTGACGATCAGTTTCGGCTTGATGCCGAGCTGCTGGGCCTGCCTGGCCACCTGGAGATTGTCGCCCGAATAGCCGATCACGAACAGCACGTCGGGATCGAGCGTCTTCACGCGGTTGAGGATAGGCGAGAAATCGGGCGTTCCGGCGCGGAACGGCTCGTTCATCACCACTTCAAGCCCGGCCTCCTTGGCAAATTTCTGGGTGAAATTGGAGCCGTCGGTGCCGTAGAGCTTGTCTTCATAGGCGATTGCCACTGTCTTGAGTCCGGGCACGCTGGTGAAGAAATTCACCGCCGCCTTCTGGCGATGATAATCCCAGATATAGACGTGGAAATACCACGGGTTCTTGCCGAAATTCTCCTCAAGCCGCACCGAGGATGAGCCCGGATGCACGAAGATGGTGTCGTAGCGCTGGATGGCGCTCAGAAGTGCGAAGTCCGACGTGCTGCCGAAGCCGCCCACCACCGCATCGACCTTGTCCTGCCCGCCCAGCTTGGCGGCGACCGTCGCCGAAGTATTGGGCTCGCCCTTGGTGTCCTCGATGATGAGTTCGAGCTCGCGGCCGAGCACACCGCCCGCATCGTTCGCCTCCTTGGCGGCATATTCGATGCCCCATTGCAGTTGCGTTCCTGCACCGGCCAACGGTCCGGTCAGCGGCAACGGGACGCCGATCTTGATGGGCGCATTGTCCTGCGCTTGTACTGGCAATGTCATGGCTGCCGCCATGGCGGCAGCCCCGACAAGCCGGGTTAGATGTAACCACATTTCCTTCTCCTCCCTTCCTCCGATTGGCTGTGCGGCTCAACCTCACAGGCCCAGATAAGCGACGCGCAGCCGCTCATCGTTGCGAACATCGTCGATATTGCCCTGGAGCATGACGCGCCCCTCACTCAGGATCAGGCAACGATCGGCAATGCTCATGGCTGCGGCAACGTTCTGCTCCGCCATCAGGATGGCGCAGCCGCTTGCCGCCTTGATCCGCCCGAGCGCCTCGAACACCTCCTCGACCAGCTTCGGTGCCAGCCCTGCCGAGGGCTCGTCGAGGATCATCACGCGCGGCTCGATCATCAAGGCGCGCGAGATCGCCAGCATCTGGCGCTGCCCGCCACTCATGGAACCGGCCAGTTGCCGGCGCCTTTCGTGCAGGATCGGGAAAAGATCGAACACGCGGTCGAACAGAAGCTTGCGTTCCCCAGGCGTCGCCTTGGGTTTCAGCGCTTCCAGCGCGCCGGTCAGATTGTCGATGACGCTGGCATTGGCAAAGCAGCGTGCGCCGTCGGGAACGAAAGCGATTGCCCGGCGCGCAAGCTGCCAGGCGCTGAGCGAGGACAGATCCTCGCCGTCGAGTTTGACCGAGCGGCTTGTCGTCCGGACCGTACCGACCACGGCACGCAGCGAGGTCGTCTTGCCGGCTCCGTTGGAGCCAAGCAGAACCATCACTTCCCCTCCCGAAACATTCAGCGAAAGTTCGGGAACGATCGTCAGCGCGCCATAGCCTGCGCCGGCAAGGGCAACATCGAAACGGTTCATGGCCCGAACCCCTTGCCGAGATAGGCTTCTCGCACGGCCGGGTCGCGCAGCACCACCTCCGGCGTTCCTTGCGACAGCAGCCGGCCGTTGTTGAGCACGACGGCGTGCTGGCACAAAGCGGCGATGATGCGCATGACGTGCTCGATCACCACGATGGTGATGCCGGCCGCATGCACCTCGCGCACCAGTTCAATCACCTGCTCGGTGTCCTCGAGGCTCAGCCCGGCCATGGCTTCGTCCAGCAACAATACGCGTGGCTTGCAGGCAAGCGCGCGGGCGATTTCCAGTCGCCGCAGATCGGAGGTCGACAGGTCGGCACATGCCGTGTCGAGCGCCGGGGTGAGGCCGCAGAAGCGGGTGAGGTCTGCCGTCGTGCTCATCTGCCGCGGCAGTTCACGGCTGGAGCGTGCATAGCGGAACGGTACGCCGATGATCTCGCCGATAGTGAGTTCCTTCGGTACGCGAGGCACCTGATAGGTGCGGGCAAGGCCTGCGGCCACGGCCTGATCGCTGCGCCAGCCGGTGATGTCCTTTTCGCCAAGCATCACACGGCCGCTGCTTGGCGGGATCTGGCCGGACACCATATTGCAGAAGGTGCTCTTGCCCGAGCCGTTAGGACCGATCAGGCCGGTGATCGCGCCGGCTGGAATGGTCAAGGTAAGGTCGTTGATCGCCTTCAGGCCGCCGAAAGCAACCGTGCACCCGCTGACGGAAAGGTCGGTCATGCCTTGACCTCCGATCCCGATCTCGCCGGCACCTTATCGTGCCGGGCCAGCCTGCGAAGCAATTGGCGCAGGCCTCCCACCAGCCCCCTGGGCAGGATCACGATGAACAGGATGATCACCGCGCCATAGACGACCTGGTAGCCGACGCCGCCGACATAGTGACGGGCAATCTCTTCCAGAACGCGCAGCACCAGCGCGCCGAGAATGGGGCCGAGCGTGGTGTCCATGCCGCCGAGGATGCTGACGGCAAGGGGCAGGATGCTCCAGTTCGGTGTGAAGACGTCTTCGGGGATGACGTAGCCATAGAGACCGCCATAGCAGGCGCCGGCAATACCCGCGACCATACCGGAGACGGCGAAGGCCATGATCTTTGTGGCAACGACCGGAACGCCGGAGGATGCGGCAAGCGCCGGATTGCTGCGGATCATGAAGAAGGCGGGACGGAAGCGGTCCGACAGGAAGATATCGCTGACGATCGCGGCCACCACCAGGAAGCCGGTGATCAGCAGCAATTGTGCCGTCGGCGAGCCGCCCATCAGCACCGGCGGCATGATGCCGGTGGAGCCGCCGGTGATGCCGGGCGTCACCAGGATCAGCACCTGCATCGACAGGCCGAAGGAGAGGGTGGCGATGGTGAAATAGAGCCGCCGCAGGCGCAAGGTCACCAGGCCGATCAGGATGGCTGCGACCGCGCACAGCAGGATGCCGCCGGTCCAGCCGAGCACGACGCCGAGTTGCGGCGTAAGCAGGCCGGAGCCATAAGCGCCGATGCCGAAGAATGCCGACTGCCCTAGAGAAACCTGGCCGGTGCGCGACAGTATATCCCAGGACAGCGCCAGGATCGCCGAGATCGCCACGCCGATTGCGGCCTGGATGAGGAAGGCGTTCCCGGCAAGGGCTATCGCGCCGAGTACGACTGCGACGCCGATATAGGTGAGCAGGTTGTAGCGCGCGCTCATGAATGGGCCTGCTTTCCAAACAGGCCGTTCGGCCAGATGATGAGCACCAGCAGGAGAAGCAGGAAGGCGATGCCATAGCCGAAGCTGCCGCCATGCGGCACGAAGGTGCTGGTCAGCCCTTCAGCCAGTGCAAGGATGGCCGCGCCGATCAGGGCGCCGGGGATGTTGCCGAGGCCGCCAAGGGTGATGATGGCGAAGGCCCGGATCACAAGGTCGAGCCCGACAACCGGATGGACATAGAGGATCAGCGCGACCAAGCCGCCGGCGACGCCGGCTGCCACGCCTCCGATCACGAATGACAGCTCGAAAATGCGGTCGACATTGATGCCGCAATGCATGGCAAGCTCGGCATCATCGCTGGCGAACCGCATCTGCGTGCCATAGCGCGTGTGGCGCATGATGTATTGGAGCACCAGGAAGAGCAGCCCGCCGACGCCAGCGACGACGAGATTGTTGCCCGGCACGGTCACGCCGCCCAGTTGCAAGGCCGGCAGAAGCTGGGGAGCCTGCATCACGCGCGGGTCTGGCGTCCACAGAATGATGGCGATGTTGACGAGCAGGATCGACAGGCCGAGCGTGGCCAGAAGCTGGTTGTGCTCGTCATGCTTGAGCACCCGCGCGAGGAAGACGCGATAGACGAGCGCAGAGAACAGCCCCATCACCACGCCGGAAATGATCATGCCGACCCAGGGCGAGACGCCATGCTGCATGAACAGGAAATAGGTGAGGAAGGCGCCCAGCATGACGAACTCGCCATGGGCGAAATTTATGATCCGGGTGACGCCGACCGTCAGCGTCAACCCGGCCGCGATTGCGGCGTAAAGCCCGGCAACAGTCAGCGACAGCAGGACTGCTTGTGCGATAGAGGCCAACGTCATGATGGTCGATCCTCCCTGGCTGTATGTCCGTCAGTCGTCCGCCAAGGCGGCGCCCGCCTCAGAAAAATCGACCAGGCGGGATTTGTAGTCGCTTCGCGGCAGGGTTCCCTTCGAGACGAGTTCCACTTTGGTGGTGACGATCAATGTCGCCCGGATGTCCTTTTCGATGCGCTCGGCAAGATCGCCGGGCTCTGACAGATGGTCGGCGATTTCGACGAGGATCCTCAGCGGGGGTGCCTGCTTGACGCCCTTGGCTCCCGGCCGGATGGACATCACGCCGGTCACGTCAGGGGCAAAGCGGTTCACCACTTCGCGTACGGCCGAGGGGAACACGTTGACCCCGCGCACGATCATCATGTCGTCGGTGCGGCCGATGCAGCGAATGCGCGGCGAGGTTCGCCCGCAGCGGCAGGCCTCGGTCCAGACCACCACATGATCGCGTGTGCGGAACCGCAGCAAAGGTGCGGCTTGGTGCCTGAGATGGGTCAGGACGAGTTCACCCGTCGCACCATCCGTTACGGGGATCACTTCGCCGCTTTGCGGATCGATCAGTTCGAAATGTACGAAACCGCGGCCGCTGAAATGCATGCCGGCCTGATGTTCGCACTCGCCCCATAGCGAGACGGAGATATCACCCAGGCCCATGGCCTCATAGACCTTGGCGCCCCAGCCCTGCTGCAGCTTCTCGCGCATGGCGGGCTCACCGCCGCCGGGTTCGCCCGCGACCATGATGCGCTTGATGCTGCTCGCCGGCAGGTCGAGACCGCGCGCTGCACCGATCTCGGCAAGGTGCAGCGCATAGGAAGGCGTGCAGGCTAGGGTGGACGGCTTCAGCAGCTTGATCGCGGCCAGCAGGCGCTCGGTGTTGCCGGTGCCGACGGGGATGTGGCACAGGCCGAGCCGATTGAAGGCTTCGAGCGCGGCACCGGCGACGAAGGGGCCAGCGTTGTAGGTGGAAACGATCGCCTCGCCCCTTTTCGTGCCCGAGGCCGAATAGCTGCGGCAGGAAGTCGTCACCCAATTGTCGAGATCGCTTACCGTCAGCGGAACATAGCTCGGCAGCCCTGTCGTGCCGCTGGTGGAAAATATCCGGGTAAGATCCGACATCGGAGCGGCAAAATAGGTGCCGATGGGGTCGGCATCGCTGCGGCTGGCGCGCAACTCATCCTTCTCGGTCAATGGAAGGGTATGGAGGTCGTCGAGGCCGCCGACATCGGCAGCGGAATTGAAGCCATGCTGGTGCAGCTTGTCACGGAAGAAGCGGGATTTTTCGAAAAGATAGGCCACCTGCTTGCGGTAAAACGGCTCGTCCAGCCGGCGCTGCTCGGACCATGGAAGCATTTCGATTTCAGGCTGGTAGACCATTCATGCGGCTCCGAGGCAGTCAGGCTTTGCGTTTGTAGGTGATCGCCTTTTCGGCGTGATGCGCCATCAGGAAGCCGATGGGCCGTTCCTGTTCCTCGGCAAGATGGCCCAGAACACCAGCGGTTCTTGCGAGCAGGGGGATTGCCTTGATCATCGCCTGCGGGAAGTCGAGGTCGAGGAGCACGGCCGCAATCGGGCCTGAAACATTGAGCGGCAGTTCCTTGCCCCAGGCCGAAGCGACGGCCGGCTTCAGCCGGCGCAGCAGATCGATGTGGGCGCCGCTCACGCCACGCTCATCCGCAAGCGCCAGAATGCGCTCGGAACGCGGATCGACGGGATGGTGGATCGGGTGTCCGAAACCGGGCATTTTTTCGCCGCGCGCGCGGACTTCCGTCGCGAGAGCCTGTGTGACCTGGTCCGGATCGCCACCTTTGTCGACGCGGTTGCGCGCCTCGACAAGAACTCGGCTGCACAGTTCTGCGGTGCCGAGAACCACTGTTCCGCAGCCCAGAATGCCGGCGGCGACCGCCCCCTGCAGGCTGTCGGGTGCGGCTGCAAGCGTCATGCGGGCAGTCTGTGCGGTGGGGGTAAGGCCATGTTCGGCAATCGCGATCAGCAGCGTATCGAGGAAGAAGCGCTGCTCCTCGCTGGGGTCCTTGCCGGTGACGAGCAGGAAGAAGAAGTCCGTGAAGCTCTTGTGACCCATCAGGTCGTTGCAGAGATCGCGGCCATGGACTTCGATGCTAGCGGCATCGGAAGTGCAGATGTTGGTAACGGCCTCGCCGGCCTTTCCGATCATCATGGCCGGGCTATCCGGCAAAGCGCATCCGCCATGAAGGCGTCGCTGCAAATTGAGCACGCTTTCGCGCGCCGCGTCGATCGCTGCGTCATCCCTTCTCCTCCCAGACAGCCACACGGGATAGCCGTAGCTTGTCAGTCATTATTGTAGGACAATATTGCATGACGACTTCTTGTCAAGCAGGTTTCGCGCTGCTAGAGCACAAGAAGGAGGGTGCATGGAAAACTTGTCTGATCCGGGTGAACAGGGACGAGTGCGTGGCGCAACCGTCGAATATTTGTTGCATCGTGTCAGGGAAGGTATCTTTCAAGGACAGTATGCGCCCGGCCAGCGCCTGATCGAAGCGGATCTCACACGTGAATTCGGCGTCAGCCGCGGCCCGTTGCGCGAGGCGCTTCATCGGCTTGCCGCTGACAAGCTGCTTGAGATCGTGCCGAATCGGGGCGCTATCGTGCGCCGGCTTTCAATGCGCGAGATGCTGGAACTGTTTTCCATCCGCATCGCGCTGGAATGCCTGGCGGTGCGGGAAGGCACGGCCAATCTTTCCGATCAGGCGATACGGGCGTGCTTCGAGAGCGATATCCAGCCGATCTGGCTTCCCGAGCAGCGTGTGCCGAGCGGCGACTATATCGCCGAGAACAAGGCATTCCACGACGCGATCATCCGGGCGAGCGGCAACGAGACGCTGTTCGTCATCACCAATCAACTACAGCTGCCGCTGCTGATGTTCCAGCTGAACAAGCGGCTGACAATCGCCAATATCGCTGCTTCGCTGGCGGAGCATCGCGCCATCGCGCAGGCCATGCTCGACGGTGATGCGGCTGCGGCCGAAGCCTGCATGCGCCAGCATCTGGAACGCGCCCGTTCGATCGCTTGCGAGATGCCCTCGCAGGTCTTCCGGAACGAACCGAAGTCCTAGACCGGCCAGGAACCGCCTCTCACCCGCGCATTCGCCGTTGTGCGATATGCGACTGCCTGCCGCTGCGGGAGGCCTCTTTCTCCTTCCCGTTTTCGACGTGACGAACGATTCACAGGCGTGCGACGCGTGCTCGCCGTCAAAGCCGTTTCCGCTGTCGCCTTTGCGCTCGACCCATGTCGCTTTCGCAGGCACCGCGACCCTCGAACGATGATTAGATAAGGATGCTTAAGGTGCCCGAACGCGAAAGTTAGCGGGTTAATTGGGAAGCCGGTTGGAAGCCGGCGCTGCCCCCGCAACGGTAGCGGAGCTGAAGTCCTGACGAACAACCACTGGGCGAGAAGCCTGGGAAGGTGTCGGGATGGTCCGGGAGGACAGCTCCGAAGCCCGGAAACCAGCCTTGAGCATGTTGAACCGACTGATCGCGGTGGGCGGTCAAGA
Organism: Pseudaminobacter sp.; assembly: GCA_049646905.1. Lineage (GTDB taxonomy): Bacteria > Pseudomonadota > Alphaproteobacteria > Rhizobiales > Rhizobiaceae > Pseudaminobacter. Next base: position 25,341 of record JBARWP010000466.1, read on the forward strand.
GGCGAATAGTTGCGCGCGGCCTTGCGGCCGGTCCGCAATCGTTCTCCCCTGAAATCACCACCAAGTTCAGTCCTTGCATTGTTGAGGACAGGACATGGACATCAAGGCTGAAATGTTGAAGCGGCTTGAACGCCGGCGCCAGGGCTTCTCGCTCGAGCAACCCTTCTATACCGATCCCGACTATTTCAAGGTCGATCTGGAACTTGTCTGGTACCGCGATTGGCTGTTTGTCGGCCACGATTGCGAATTGCCGAAGCCAGGCAATTATTTCACTCTGCAGATCGGCGCCTATCCGGTGGTGATCGTGCGCGACCAGAAGGGCCAGATTCGCGCCCTGCACAATTCCTGCCGGCACCGCGGCAGCCGGGTTTGCACCAGTCACAAGGGCACCGCGGCCAAGCTCGTCTGCCCTTACCATCAGTGGACCTATGAACTGGACGGCAGCCTGCTGTTTGCACGCCAGATGGGCGATGATTTCTGCAAGGACGACTTCGGCCTCAAGCCGATCGCCTGTGAAAGCGTAGCCGGTTATATCTTTATCTGCCTTGCCGACGAGCCGGCTGATTTCGCCCCGATGCGCGCCATGGTCGAGCCTTATCTCGCTCCGCACCGGCTGATCGAGGCGAAAATCGCCCACGAGACGACCATCATCGAGAAGGGCAATTGGAAGCTGGTCTGGGAAAACAACCGCGAATGCTACCATTGTGCGGCAAACCACCCGGAGCTGTGCAAGACCTTCCCTGAAGCCCCCACCATCACCGGCGTCCCCAGCGTGGACAGCGATCCCGAGATGCTGGCGCATTGGGCGCATTGCGAGGCGGCCGGCCTGCCGAGCAGGTTCCGGATCGATCCGGCTGGCCAATACCGCGCCACCCGTGCGCCGCTGCTGCGCGATGCCGTTTCCTACACCATGACCGGCAAGCGCGCGGTGAAGAAGAACCTTTCGGAGAGCGTGACGGCCGATCGTATCGGCACGCTCATGCTCTACCACTACCCCGCGACGTGGAACCACGTGCTCACAGACCATGCCGTAACCTTCCGGGTGCTGCCGATCAGCGCGACCGAAACGGCGGTGACGACGAAATGGCTGGTTCACAAGGATGCGGTCGAAGGCGTCGACTATGACCTCGATGAACTCATCCATGTCTGGACCATGACCAATGACGAGGATCGCCGCATCGTCGAGGAGAACGCGTTCGGCATCCTGTCGCCCGCCTATGAGCCCGGCCCGTATTCGGAGGTCCATGAGGGTGGTGTGATCCAGTTCGTCGAATGGTATGCCGACTTCATGGGGCCGCGCCTGGCGGAAAGCGAAAAGCCGGCACTGAAGAACGTGGCATAGGAGGTGGCCATGAACGCCACGGTGAACCTCTACAAGCATCTCGACGAGATGCTTCCCTGGAACGATCGGCTTCAGGTCCTGGAGGTGATCGGCGTCATCGACGAAGCGCCGGAGGTGAAGACCTTCATCTTCCGGTCCGACAACCAGACCTGGTTCCGCTACAAGCCCGGCCAGTTCGTGACCTTGGAGCTTCCCCTGGAGGGAGGCTCCGTCATGCGGACCTATACGCTGTCGTCGTCACCTTCGCGGCCATTCTCGATTACCGTCACCGTCAAGGCGCAGCCCGGCAGCATCGGCACGCGCTGGATGTTCGAGCATCTGAAGCCGGGCGAGCGCCTCAAGGCCTATGGGCCGGGGGGCGATTTTTCGCTGCACGACCACCCGGCGGCCAAATACCTGTTCGTCTCGGCCGGATCCGGCATCACGCCGATGATGTCGATGCTGCGCTGGCTGAACGACTTCGCGCCACAGACCGACGTTGCCTTCGTCAACTGCGCGCGCCGGCCGGAGGAGATCATCTTCCGCAAGGAACTGGAACTGCTCGGCTCGCGCATGCCCGGCCTGTCGCTCGGTTTCATGATCGAGGAGCGGTCGAGCCGCGAAAGCTGGTTCGGCCATATGGGACGCCTCGACGCGGTGCGGTTGCCGCTCCTGTCGCCGGATTTCCGCGACCGCGAAGTGTTCTGCTGCGGGCCGGAGCCCTTCATGAAAGCCGTGAGGCAGATGCTGGAATCTTCCGGCTTCGACATGGCCCACTATCATCAGGAGAGTTTCGGCGCACCGCCGGTGGAGCCGGTGCCGGCACCCTTCGCCGATGAGCTTCAGCCGGCATCCGGCGATGCTGTTGTCGCGGCGGTTCCGATCCGGTTCTCGCTGTCCGAAGTCGATGCCGAATGCGTCGCCGGCCAGACCGTGTTGCAGGCCGCGCGCGCCTCCGGCGTTCGTATCCCTGCCGCCTGCGAGTTCGGCCTGTGCGGCACCTGCAAGGTGAAAAAAGTCGCCGGCGAAGTGGAGATGAGCCACAATGGCGGCATCCTCGACCATGAGATCGCTGACGGCTTTATCCTCGCCTGCTGCTCCAGGCCGCTCGAAGCCCTTGAGATCGAGGCCTGAGGCGGCCGTCGCCTGCCGGTTCACGGGATGAGGATCAACCATGGGCAGCCATGACCGGCTATTTATGGTTTCGAAGAATATAGACATTGGCTCTTCGCATCTGCACAAAATTGTGCAAAACGCCCTTCTACTGACGTAAGGGAAGGAGATGCCATGAGCGCAACCAGTGCAACGAGGGCCCTCACGCCGCCTGACGTTCTGGCGCGCAAAGGCGGTGAGCCGCTTGTCTGCCTTACGGCCTATACCACGCCGATCGCAAAGCTTGTCGATGCGCATTGCGATGTCGTGCTCGTCGGCGACAGCGTCGGTATGGTGCTTCACGGCCTGCCTTCCACGCTTGGCGTCACCCTCGACATGATGATCATGCATGGAAAGGCGGTACGCCGCGGCGTGGAAACAGCGCTGATGGTGGTCGACATGCCGTTCGGGTCCTATGAGGAAAGCCCGGAGCAGGCCTTCCGCAATGCTGCCAGGCTGATGGCTGAGACCGGTTGTGGCGCGGTCAAGCTGGAGGGCGGCGAGGCCATGGCCGAGACGATCGGTTTTCTTGTGCGCCGCAGTATCCCCGTCATGGCGCATATCGGCCTGACCCCGCAGGCGATCAACACCGTGGGCGGCTACAAGGTTCAGGGGCGTGGGGATGATGCGGAACGCATCATCCGCGATGCGGTTGCCGTGGAAAAAGCCGGGGCCTTCTCGGTGGTGCTTGAGAAGGTGCCTGCGGTGTTGGCCGACAGGATAACCGCGCAAATCGCCATCCCGACCATCGGCATCGGCGCTTCGGTCGCTTGCGACGGACAGGTGCTGGTGGTGGACGACATGCTCGGCATGTTCACGTCGTTCCGGCCGAAATTCGTCAAGCGTTACGCCGAACTCGGCAATCAGGCGGAGGCGGCCGTTGCTGCTTACGCGGCCGAAGTCCGGGCGCGGCATTTCCCTGCTGCAGAGCATATATTTGCCGACCTGCCGGAAAAGTCTGCGAAGGGAGGGACAGCATGAGCGTTCCCATCGTCAGAACCGTTGCGCAATTACGTGCACTTGTCGCCGGCTGGCGCCGCGAAAACCTGCGTGTCGGCGTCGTGCCGACGATGGGCGCCTTGCATGAGGGGCATCTCAGCCTGGTGCGGGCCGCATTGGAAAAGACCGACCGGGTGATCGTGACGCTCTTCGTCAATCCCAAGCAGTTCAACAGCGCCGCCGATCTTGCCGCCTATCCGCGCACGGAAGAGGACGACGCGGCGAAGCTCGCGCCGCTTGGGGCGCATCTGCTCTATGCACCGGATGCGAGGGAGATCTATCCGGAGGGTTTTTCGACCACGGTTTCGGTAAGCGGTGTCAGCGAGGGCTTGTGCGGAGCGTTCAGGCCCGGCCATTTCGACGGGGTGGCCACCGTCGTTGCCAAGCTGTTTTTGCAGACCGGTGCCGATTTCGCCTTCTTCGGCGAAAAGGATTTCCAGCAACTGCTTCTGGTCCGGCGCATGGCGCGCGACCTCGACATCCCGATCGGGGTCATTGCCTGCCCGACCGTCCGCGAGGCCGACGGCCTGGCCCTGTCTTCCCGCAACGTCCGCCTCTCATCGACGGAACGCAAGATTGCGCCGAAGCTTGCCGCCATCCTGTTCGACGTCGCCAAGCAGGTGGCCGAGGGAGTGCCGGCCGACCAGGCCTTGGCACAAGCGAGAGATGCGATTCTGGCTGCCGGTTACGATAAGGTCGAATATCTGGAGCTTCGCTCGGAAGAGGATTTGCAGCCCTTGCGGAGTCTCGACCGACCGGCGCGGCTTCTGGCGGCAGCGTGGCTGGGTGAGACGCGCCTGATCGACAATGTGAGGCTTTTGCCCGGGCAGCATCTTGCTGCGCCTGCTCGTGAATTGCATGCGGCGGCGATGTTGCAGGATGCGTCCTGATCGGTCGAGGCTATCATTACCGCCGCTGTTTCTGCGCGGCGAAACAATGCTCACGCGCTGGTGACGAAGCCATCCAGAACGCGTTTCTGGCCGGCCTTGTCGAAATCGATGGTGAGCTTGTTACCCTCGATCGCCGCCACATTGCCGTTGCCGAACTTCTGGTGGAAGACACGGTCGCCGATCTTGAAGGGAGAGGGGGCGTCAGAGACGGATTTGGCCACCAGTTCGCCGTCGATGGTGCGGCTTTTGACCGAACCACGCCCGGCGCCATAGGTGGAATCAGCCTCGCCATAGCCGATGCGCTCGACCGTATGGCCGGAGCGCGAGCCCCAGTTGCGGTCCGTTGCCTCGGTGCGGTTTGCTTGCGCACGCTGCCAGCCAGGGGTGGCGTAGGTATTCGAGAACGACCCGCCGCCACCAGACCCGCCCTGGCCGACATTGTCGAAGCGCGAGGCGCCGTAGGGGTTCTGGCGGCCACCGCGCCCGCCGGCAAACGAGCCGCCGCCGTAACTGCCATAGCCGCCATAGCTGTTGCCGGCGTCGGCGATCTCGACATGTGCCTCGGGCAGTTCATCAAGGAAGCGCGACGGGATGGTCGATTGCCACAGGCCGTGGATGCGGCGGTTGGAGACGAACCAGATATGCAGATTCTTCTTGGCGCGGGTGAGCCCGACATAGGCAAGCCGGCGCTCTTCCTCCAGGCCGGAGCGGCCGCCTTCGTCGAGCGAGCGCTGGTGCGGAAACAGGCCTTCCTCCCAGCCTGGCAGGAACACGGTCTCGAATTCCAGCCCCTTGGCCGAATGCAGCGTCATGATGGTGACGGCATCCATGTCCTCATTCTGCTCGGCATCCATGACTAGTGCGACATGTTCGAGGAAAGAGCGCAGCGACTCGTACTCCTCCATCGAGCGGATCAATTCCTTGAGGTTTTCCAGCCTCCCGGGTGCCTCGGCCGAGCGGTCGTTCTTCCACATTTCCGTGTAGCCGGATTCTTCCAGGATGATCTCGGCGAGTTCGGTATGGGGTGTGGTTTCCAGTGCTGCTTGCCAGCGGGCGAAATTGGCCGCTACCTCGCGCAGCGCTGCACGTGGCCGTGGCTTCAATTCGTCGCTTTCGGCAAGCTTGGCGGCCGCTTCCAGCATGGGAACGCGCAGCGCACGCGCCGTATCGTGGATCTGGCGGATGGCGGCTTCGCCAAGCCCGCGCTTGGGCACATTGACGATGCGCTCGAAGGCGAGATCGTCCGCCGGCTGCGCCACCACGCGCAGATAGGCCATGGCATCGCGGATCTCCTGCCGCTCATAGAAACGCGGGCCGCCGATTACACGATAGTTGAGCCCCAACGTGACGAAGCGATCCTCGAACTCACGCATCTGGAAGGAGGCGCGCACCAGGATTGCCATGTCGTTGAGTTTGTGCTTCTGCCGCTGCAATTGCTCGATCGTCTCGCCGACAGCGCGGGCCTCCTCCTCGGAATCCCAGGCGGCATGGACGTTGACCTTGGCGTCCTCCGGGTCGGCCATGTCGGTGAACAGCGTCTTGCCGAGCCTGCCTTCATTGTGCGCGATGAGATGGGAGGCGGCGGCAAGGATATGTGCGGTGGAGCGATAGTTGCGCTCCAGACGGATGATGGTGGCGCCGGGAAAATCCTTGTCGAAGCGCAGGATGTTGTCCACTTCCGCACCCCGCCAGCCATAGATCGACTGGTCGTCGTCGCCCACGCAACAGATGTTGACCTTTCCTTTCTTCTCCCCGTTCACGGGGAGAAGGTGGTCCGAAGGACCGGATGAGGGGCCGGCATCAAGATCGGAAGCTTGGGTGCTGCCCCTCATCTGCCTGCCGGCATCTTCTCCCCGTGAACGGGGAGAAGAATTCTGCTTCGGCCGCTGGGCCAGCAATCTCAGCCACATATATTGGGCGGTGTTGGTGTCCTGATACTCGTCGACGAGGATGTATTTGAACCTGCGGTGATACTCGGCGAGCACGTCGTGGTGCTGGCGGAAGATGCGGATGGGGTGGAGCAACAGGTCGCCGAAATCGCAGGCATTCAGCGTCTGCAGGCGGTCCTGATAGGCCTGGTAGAGCTGGCGGCCCTTGCCATTGGCGAAGGCACGTGCGTCGCCCTCCGGAATTTCGGACGGGCCGAGCCCCTTGTTCTTCCAGCCATCGATCATCATGGCGAACTGGCGCGCCGGCCAGCGCTTGTCGTCCAGCCCTTCGGCCTGGATGAGTTGCTTGATGAGCCGGATGACATCGTCGGTGTCGAGGATGGTGAAGCCGGACTTCAGCCCGGCCAGTTCGGCATGGTGGCGCAGGATCTTCACGCCGATGGAATGGAAAGTGCCGAGCCACGGCATGCCTTCGATCGCCTCGCCGACCAGCAGGCCGATGCGGCTCTTCATCTCGCGGGCTGCCTTGTTGGTGAAGGTGACGGCAAGGATCTGCGAGGGATAGGCGCGCCCGGTGGCGAGGATATGGGCGATGCGGGTGGTGAGCACGCGTGTCTTGCCCGTGCCGGCGCCGGCCAGGACCAGCACTGGGCCCTCGGTGGTTTCCACCGCCAGTCGCTGTTCTGGGTTGAGGCCGTCGAGATAGCTCGGCGCGGCGTTGCGGCGAGCAGCCATGGCGCGCGCGGCAATACCGCCGGTAGCCGCCTGGGGCGCCGGGTCTTCATCAAAAAACGGCATATCGTCCGGGAAACCTGACATCACCATCGAATGTAGTGATTCGGGGCTGAAAGACCAGCGGCGTTGCCGTTTTGTGCTCGTAGCCGGCGTTGACGCAGCGGCTGTCCACTGCATAATCTCGGTTCGGGCCGGATGCGGCCTGCAGCCCGCGCCTGATGAGGCATGGCGAACGCATCCCACGATCGTCTGTCACGATCCCTTGTCGGACGGTGAGAGCATCGGCAATGCGGGCACTGATGAGGAACCTCGCCGCAACCGAAGGATCGAGCTTTCACATGCGCACCCATCACGACGCCAAGGCGATGGCCAAGGCCATGCGCGCCGCGCTGGCCGAACGCGACCTGACGATTTCGCACAGCGAGGCGCTGGAAATCGTCGCGAAACAGTTCGGGCTGGCGAACTGGAACATCCTGTCTGCCAGGATCGACGCGGAACAGGGCATCGCCCCACCTGCGGCCAACGGCATCCGCTTTGAGCAGGCTGTGCCCATCATCCGCATCTTCGACGTCGCCAAGGCTCATGAATTCTATCTTGGCTTCCTGGGGTTTACTGTGGATTGGGAGCATCGCTACGGCGAGAATTTCCCGCTCTACACCCAGATTTCGCGCGGCAGCCTGCGGCTGCATCTGAGCGAGCACGCCGGGGATGCGACGCCGGGCGGGAACACGGTCGTCTATATGCATGGTGCCGAGGCGTTCCAGCGGGAACTGGTCGGCAAAAACTATCGCTACATGAGGCCCGGCCTGGAACGCGTGGAGGACCGGCTGGAAGTGACGGTCATCGATCCGTTCGGCAACCGCATCCGCTTTATGGAAATCCAGCATAAGTCGGAATAGACAGACCGATCATCACCGAGGCTTTACTGGACCGACGAGGGTCGGTGTCTATCCTTTCCTCCATACAACAACATGCGGAGGAAGATGATGACCAAGCCGACCATCACCCAGGCGATGATCGACGCCTATGACGAATACACCCATCTGACGCTGGACCGCCGCGGCTTCATGGAAAAGCTGACCAAGCTTGCCGGATCGGGCGCGGCAGCAGCGGCTATCGCGCCGATGCTGGCCGCCAATTCCGCACGGGCCGCTATCGTTGCGGAAGACGATGCACGGCTGACGGCGGAGGATATTTCCTATCCTGGCGGCGAGGGCGAGATGAAGGGCTATCTCGTTCGCCCGGCGGATAATGACGGCAAGCTGGGCGCGGTTATCGTCATCCATGAGAATCGCGGTCTGAACGGGCACATACGTGATGTGGCCCGGCGCATCGCACTGGAAGGTTTCATGGCGCTTGCACCCGACTTCCTGTCTCCACTCGGCGGCACGCCCGAGGACGAGGACAAGGCTAGGGAAATGTTCGGCGAACTCGACGCTGGCCAGACCATCGCCAATGGCGTGGCAACGGTTGCCTATCTGAAGGGACATGAGGGCGCTAACGGCAAGGTCGGCGCTGTCGGCTTCTGCTGGGGCGGCGGTGCGGTTAACGACCTGGCCGTCAATGCTGCCGATCTCGACGCGGGCGTGGCCTATTATGGCCGGCAGGCAAAGCCGGAAGAGGCCGAAAAGATCAGTGCCCCGCTGATCTTGCAATATGCCGGCCAGGACGAGCGCATAAATGCGGGCATCGAAGCCTACAAGGCGGCGCTGGAGGCGGCCGGCAAGGAGTTCACCATCTACATGTATGATGGCGCGCAGCACGCCTTCAACAACGATACTTCGGAAGCACGTTATGACAAGGAGGCAGCGGATCTCGCCTGGGGCCGCACGATCGCCTTCT
>JBARWP010000467.1:0-4682 GCA_049646905.1 Pseudaminobacter sp.
GCGATAATCATCGTCATACCTTCGTGCGACAATTCTCGCATGACATCCAGAACCTCGCCGGCCAGTTCGGGGTCGAGCGAGGAGGTCGGTTCGTCGAACAGCAGCGCCGCCGGACGCAAAGCCAGGGCTCGCGCAATTCCAACACGTTGGCGCTGTCCTCCCGACAATTCTGATGGATAGGCGAGTTCCCGCCCCGCAAGACCCACTCGCGCAAGGTTGTCGAACGCCCGATCCAGCGCTTCTTCCTCGCTGGTTCCAAGGCCCTGCACGAGACCTACGATGACATTTTCCACGGCGGTCAGATGCGGGAAGAGATTGAAGTGCTGGAACACCATTCCCACTTTGCGGCGGATCCTGAGCAGGTCCTGCTGGGACACCGCGCCTCGGTCCCCGAACAACTGCATCCCATCGACGACAATCCTGCCCGCGCTTGGGACTTCGAGCAGGTTGACGCACCGCAACAAAGTGCTCTTGCCGGACCCGCTCGGCCCGATGAGACAATGGATCGAGCCACGCGGCACGGGAAGATCGATCCCTTTCAGGACCTCGAAAGCGCCGTATGACTTGCGCAGGTCCTGTATATCGATGACGCTGTCAGTGCCACTCTCCTCTGCCCGCAGAGGGTGTGCGCCCGATGGTTCGGTTTCGCGTTTCATGAAATCCCTCCCTGCGCGGCAACCTGCGCCTGCCTTGCCCTTACCTGTCTGAACAGATGCCTGCGTGCCGGCGTCATCGGAATGCCTTTGCGAAGGTTGCGTTCCAGAACAAGCACCAATTGGGATGTGGGATAACAGAGAGCGAAATAGATAAGGCCGATGACACTGTAGACCTCAAGTGACTCGAAGGTCACGGAAGTCAGAATCTGGCCTGCGGTCATGAGCTCCGCCCCGGCGATGGTCACGAGAAGCGAGGTGCCCTTGAGCAGGTCGACAAGCATCGTCGCCGTTCCCGGAAGCGCCAACCGGACCGCCTGCGGCAGCACGACGCTGGTTACGGTGCGCAGCGGACCGAGGCCGATTGCCTGGGCTGCCTCGCGCTGCCCCTTGTCTATACCGTCGATGGCCGCCCGGAAGATTTCACCGATATAGGCGCCGTAGAACGTGCTCAGGGCCAATGCGCCGGCAGCGAAGGTCGACAGAACGATCGAGAAATTCGTGAGGCCATAGTAGAGGATGAAGAGCCAGGTGAGCAGCGGAAGGTTTTTCAGGGATTCGGAAAAAATGGCCGCTGGACCGGAGAGCAGAGCCAGACCTGATGTTCGGCACAATGCCAGCAACGATGCCAGAAAAATGGCCCCGACATAACTGACAGCCGTGAATTTCAATGTCTCCAGCGTCGCCCAGAACAAGTCCCGGTAATACTCATGCCAGGGTACATTGAAGTCCGGCCATGGCAGGTTCGATAGAAATGACGTTATACTGTCCAAGCCAGCAGTCCTCTTTATATCTCGGCCATATAGGGTCAGGCAGATTCGTGTTCCCTGGAAGCCCGGAGGCCGCACGGGAACAACATAGCATTACACAGCAGTGCGCCCATGACGGGCTCCGTGGGCTTTCACAGAACCCCGCAGATTCAGAAGAACAGGCATCGCCGGAGCACGCAAAGACAGGTACGTGATCCGGCGATACATTCATGAAGGCGTTCTGCAAGCCTTGCCGTGTTCGGATTATTTCGAAGCAGGAACCCAATCCTCCGGCCTGTCGACGCCCACCCGGTCACGCACATTGGCGTTGGGCGTGGTCCAGGAGTCCGGATTGTTAACGCCCCATTTCACCAGCAAGCTCTCGGTCGTGCCATCCTTGTAAAGGCCGCGTATGGCCTCCGTGACAGCGTTTTCCAAAGCGGTGTTGCCGGCATTGAGGTAGAACCCGCCCGGGCGCGGGAACAGGTACTTATAGTCGGGATGTTCGGCGAGTTGCTCTTCGGTAGGTGGCGTCATCGGCGCCGCCTTCAGCACGCCAGGCTTCTCCTTCGCGTAGGCGATGTTAACCAGCGCATCGGTGAAAACAGCATCGACGCGCTTGGCGACCAGGTCCTCCAGCATGTTGGCTGGCGTGGGATAGGTCTTCAGCTTGGTGTTGGGGATCGCCTGTATTGCCGGAATATAGCTGTAGCCGATACCTGTTGCGACGGTCAGGCCCTCCAGATCTTCGATCTTCGTGACATTCTGATCCTCGCGGACGAGCACGACCTGGTTGGAATAATAGGGGGAGTCGGTGAAGATGCCGGCCTTCGCCCGCGCTTCGGTCCAGCCGATCGACCCTACGGCGATGTCGGCGCGATTGGTCTGGACCGCGGCGAGAATACCGGCAAAGTCGGACACGTTGGTTTTCACCTTAAGCCCCAGCTTTTCGGCGACGGCGGTGACCAGATCGCCGTCCAGCCCCGTAAGCTTGCCATCGATCACGCCGGAATAGGGCATGTAGGAGGCGATGGCTATCGTGAGGGTGCCCGGCTCAATGGTCTTGAAGGAAGTATCCTGCGCCAGAGCCGCCGGCGCGCACATGAACGTCGTGGCGAGCATGCCGATGCCGGCTATGACCCGGAGGCTTTTTCTCTTTCTTGTATCCAGCTGCGAGTTCATTGTTTTTCTCCCGTTTGGTTCCCATTGAAAACTGCCGAAAGGTCGGCGCGCGGTTTGCATGCCAGCGCCAGAGCCAGACGTAGCCGCGCCCGATGCGGATCGAGCTGCGCTGCTCCGAGGAGCCCATGGGCGAGCAGCCCGTGCGAAGTCCCGGCGATACCTGGAAAACCGCCTTTCACCCGGCCCGGACGCGAGCGGGACGCAAGCACAACCGGACAGCCGTTGCTGACCAGCGACATCAATGCCGTGGCCGTCGCCGGCGGCGTGTCGCCGGAAGCATAGGCTTCAACCACCAGACCGTCGAAGCCGCCTCTGCTCAGGACGCCCGCCTGCCAGTCGGCAGAACCGATACCCACCGACAGGATGGGTACGATCGGCATCTCCTCCCGGATCGCGACATCAGGCGCCACCCGCCAGTCCGGCGTCTTCTCGGCCCAATCGACCGGACCGAACTGCCAGCGCTCGTTCCAGATCTTCTCGGCAAGAGGGCCTTCGATGATCCCGGGCCCCCAGCAAAGACCTATCCCGCTCCCGCTTGTCTCCAGCCACGCCATTGCCTGGTCGAGCCCATCGGGGCGCGGGTCATCGATTGAAGCCGTCCGCATCGAAACCATCACCAGAACGCGTGTGTCGGCAGGCCTCACCAGATCCAGGAAATAGAGCAGATCCTCCGCGCTGTCCGTGCCTGTAAGGATCAGGAAGCTACGCTCGCCCGTCGCATGGGCAGCCAGCAATTCATCGCGCACCAGAAGAAGATGGCTCCAGCCCATCCAATGGCTTTGCACCGGATTCAATTCCCGGATCGGCAGATGCGTGGCGCCGAGTATCCTCGAGCCAGCCACCATGACCGGATCGCCCTCGACGTAGCTCAGCGCGATTGTTCCGCCCAGATTGAATGCCAGTGTCATATTTCACCTCCCCTCTGGCCCGACCCGGCAAAGAAGCCGTCGAGATCAGGTGCAGTTCGGGTCTCCAGCTTGTGCTGGTGTTTGGACGCCGCCGGACCCTCGGAGATCGCCGTTTTTCGGACTCAAGTCTCTAGACAGCAATATGAAAGTCAAATGAATAATACTGGCCTAGTCATTCTCTCAGGTTATATCCTTATCGACTCGATCAAAACACGAAAGTATGACTGTCAGTTATATCATGGGTATATTTTGATATTTGACATTCACACCCTTGCCGGGCCCAATCTGCCGCGTGAACTCATCCGAATGATGGATGAGCCCTAAAAAGGGTGGTGGATATGAGGGATGGTGAGGCAAAGCCGGAAGGAGCTCTGGCCGGCCTTAAGGTTCTGGAAATGGGATCGATGCTGGCTGGTCCGTTCGTCGGATCAATGCTTGCCGATTTCGGCGCGACCGTCGTCAAGGTCGAGAAGCCAGGTACCCCCGACCCGCTGAGGGAATGGCCCCCGCACAAGGATGGCGTTCCGCTGTGGTGGAAGACCATGGCGCGCAACAAGTATGCGGTTACGCTCGATATTTCCCGTCCTGAGGCCCACGGGGTCGCAACAAGGTTGATCGCCGAGAGCGACATCATCATCGAGAATTTCCGTCCCGGGACGCTGGAGCGCTGGGGGCTTTCGCCCAGCGTTCTGGGGGAAAAGCATCCGCATCTCATATGGGTGCGCATGAGCGGCTGGGGCCAGACCGGCCCCAACAGCGACCAGGGTGGATATGCCACGATAGCCGAGGCGTTTTCCGGTCTGGCGTCCTTCACCGGCCATCCCGACAAGGGGCCCATGGTGTCCGCCTTTCCGATGGGAGACTACATGGCCGGGATATTCGGGGCGTTCGGCGCGCTCGCCGCCCTCCACAATCGCGGCCGTTGCGGTTTGGGGCAGGTCGTCGACGTCGCCCTCTATGAGCCGCTGCTGCGGATCATAGAGGCGGTCGTGGTGCGCTATGACCAGACCGGCCAGAAGAAGCCCTTGCTCGGCAATCAGATGGAAGAGGACGTGCCGCGCAACATTTACGCAACCGCCGATGGCGGCAGCATCGCGATCAGTTGCGGCTCCCAGCGCATTTATGAAGGATTGGCGGATGCGATGGAGCGGCCCGACCTCAAGGACGACCCGCGTTTCGCGACCATGCAC
>JBARWP010000468.1:0-6889 GCA_049646905.1 Pseudaminobacter sp.
GCTTGCCGCGCGGATCACGAAGTCCTTCATAATCGACCATGCGCAACCTGTAATCGCGCGGCGCAACGAGGATCGCGTCCGGTTGGGGACAGATGGCTTGCCAGCGCTGGAAAGCTTGCTCCTCGGCGTCGATCGCGGCGAAGAATCTCGCCTCGGCCGCGTCCAGTTCGCCGCGAAGGCGCAACAGATCAGCGTCGACAGATGGCGAGGCAGGGGCAGCGCTCGCAAGGGTCGCTGCACCGCCAGAAAGCAGCGCAATACCGCCCAAGGCGGCCCGTCTTGTTATGAGGTTCATTTCAGTTCTCACGGTTCGAACCGGCTTTCGAAGGCCGGCGAGCAATGTTCAGGTTAGGAACAATGCTCAGATCCAGGATCGGCCCGGAGCCGGGGGTTCGAAACCTGCCGTGAGACAGGCCGAGACGCTTTTAAGGTTTCCCTCTGGACAGCACGCTCGCCCCCGGCCATATTGAGCCGGTCAGAGCCGCGCCGCCAAGCGCGTCTGTTGTTTCCCCCAATGGGGAAACTTTCTCAGCCGCCGTCTTCCGACGCCAATCGGATGACAAAACCTCGCCAAAGGTTGCGGCCTATCACGGTCCGGGTTTCGAAGCCCACGGACACGCTGCCCTGATTTGGTTAAAAATGCAAGAACGCCCCTCTGGGGCGAGCCTGTTCCGAACCTACGATTGGCAGTTTGACATGACCGGCCATCCCAATCGCATCGCATGGTTGAAGGCAAAAGCCATGGCATTGAAAAATCTTCAGGAAATGACTTCCGAAGAAGACGCCGCCATCACAGCGGACGCAGAGGCCGATCCGGATAATCCACCCGCCGACGAACTCATCCTACGTCGAGGTAGACGGGGCGATCGCTGGTCGACCTGAGGTTCGTTCGAGCCTCGCCCGAGCCTCCGCGAAGATGGAGACAACCTCCTGGCGGGCGTACAACTCCCGTTTGAGCGCCCGCCAGATCGGCAGGTAGAGTTCGGCATCACGGCCGGCGCCAGCCATAAGCCGCGCCACCAGGTCGAGAAACAACTCGATCTCTTCGACGGTCACCGGTTTGCGCTTCTGGGCCATTGTCGTTTAGCCTTTCCTCAGTCTACATCTCATCACGAGCCAGATCAGAGATGACGTCGCTGATATATCCCCAGGACGCGAGAGGCATGCTTGTCGTTGCTGAGACGTTGGTGCAGCGCGCAAGCCTATCTCAAACAGTCGAAGATTTGTTCGCCGCGGTTTTGGCAACCGTACATGCTATTGAATGGGATTCGACATGGAGAAGCGAGGATCGCAGAAGCTTTCTTTTACGACATCCCATAGCCGATGTGCTGCGGCAGATTGGCAACGGAATGAAACATGCCGAAAAGAGGAGCGGCAGTCTTCACCCTCGAGACCTCCACCACCGCAACATCAAATGGGAGGATCGTGATTTCTGGGGAAATGCCGGCGGCGAGCGACTGATCTGGCTTGTTGAAATAGACGATCAATGGCGTGTGGTGACAACTCTGTGCCAGTCGCTCATCCAGGACCTGATGAAGGAACTGGCAAATCGCGCGCCCGACTATTAGCCGAACTCTATCCCTAAGACCTTCGGGCCTCTCGTCTTAAAACGATAGAAGCGTAGCGGCTCACCATGCTCGCAAATGCCAAAGGTGATTTCAGCATCGTCCGGCAGATGCGCGATTGCATCGCGCATGTCCCCCACGGTCAGATAGCCATCACTACTGCCGGCGATCACAGTGCCGCTCAGCCGATGCAGGTGATTATAGTTGATGTCCTCGCTCATTGCCGTTTCCTCCTGTTGAGTTGGCTTGAACTTAACCGGGCGAACCAGTCGCTGACTAGCCTTGGTTAGCTTTTCAACCCCGCATCCAGTCCGACTCGATCGTTCGCGGCCGTGCCGGCACAACCGTTGCGATCGCCGGGTTTCGCAACTGTTCCTCGCGGCTGGCCCAGTTGACGTTGACGAGCTGCCGCACCGCGAAGGCATAGACGGTGCAGTCGAGCGCTTCCGCCAGCCGGCCGGGGATGCGCTCGAAGCGGCGCTCCGGCTGGCCGCGGCTGTAGCGCACGACGATGCGCTCCGAGCAGAGCTGCTCGAACCAGGCGGCCGGCAGCGTGTCCGAGAACAGGAACGAGCCCTCCCGCCCGAGCCGGGCGGCGATGTGGGACTTCAGGCCGTCGACGCCGACGATGAACAGATTGCCGCCCTTGACCTTCTGCCGGCTCTTTTCGATCCAGGGCCGCTTGCCGGTAACGCCCTTGATGGCGACGATCTTTCGGCCAAAGCGCGGGAAGGCGAAGCGGTAGACCGCTTCCATGGTCTCGCCGTCGCCCGAGTCGATCGCCGCCGCCTCGACGCCGAGCATGCCGCCGAGCGGATGCTGCCAGCGCTGTTTCAGCACCTCGTCCAGCTCGCGCCAGGTCTCGTCGTCGGACGGCGCGCCCCAGATGACGACATGGCCGAGCGCATAGGGCGGTGAATCCCGGCCCCAGCCAAGGAACGTCACCTCAAGGCGATCCTTGCGCTGCACGTCGACGCCGGCCGTGATCGCCAGCACGTCTTCCGGCAAGCGGTCGAGGCCGAAGGGCAGCGCCCGGGCGGCCAGAGCCGCATCGTCGATCTCTTCGCCGCCCTCGCGCCAGCCTTCGGCCAGCATCGTGTTGACGAAGGTTTGCAGCAGATTCGGATCGTGCTTCGCCGCGACGAACTCGCGGGCCAGCTTACGCCATGTCGTATTCGCCAGCAGCGAGACCAGGGCGTTGATCTTGAAGCCTGCATGGTCTTCGACGTGCGGCGCGGTGGCCCGCCACTTCCCACCCGCGACCATGGCCGGTTTGTGCCGCTCTTCCACTTCACAGCCGCAGCTCGGACAGTGCCAGGCGGCCTTGTCCGGCTCGCCTTCGGGCCAGCGGATATCGCCCCACCTGATCTCATGAAAGGCGCCGCATTCCGGGCACGGGACTTCGAAGATCCTCTTATCGCTCTGCTCATAAGCATGGAGAACGTGACTGGTTTCGGCATAGGTCGGCGTGCTGCCGATGATGATCTTGCGATCCGGGAACTGAAGCGTGCGCTTTTCGGCGAGCAGGATCGGCGAGCCCTCGCGCGTCATTTCCATGCCGTCAGCCTCGTCGACCACGAGGATGCGAGTGTTGTGCGCACGCAGGTTGCGCGGCGACTTCGCGGCGACGAACTTGACCGATCCGCCGGGGAAGCGCCGCGCCATGAGCGTGTTCCGGCCGTCACCTCCTTCACCGGCAAGGGCACCCGCGAGAGCCGGCGAGGCTTCGAACGTCGGCTCGACATTGTTGACAACGAAAGTTCGGCAGTCGTCTTCGGTCGGCAGCACGAACAGAACCGGCGCCGGCTCGTTGACCACATGGGAGCCCAGCAGTCCGGTAAGCAGCGTCGTGTAGCCGATGCGCGCCGATTTGACGACCGTGACCCGTTCGATCAGCGGATCGCTCATGGCGTCGGCCATGCCCTTCTGGAAGGGATAAAGACGGATGGACCCCGGCAGCGCCGTCATCTCAGCGGGCAGGCGAATCTCCTGTTCGATCCATTCCGACAAGGTGAGACGCGGCGGCGGCATGAGCGCGCGCATGGCGTTGCGGCGGATTTCGGCGAGCCGCTCATTGCGCATTGGCGAGGTCCTCGAGGACGTGACGCAGTTCGGCGTCGATGGTGGCGACGTCATGGGCGGTGAGATGCGGAAGCACCTGGCGGAGCCGTGACGGCACCGCCAGCACGCCGGAACGCACCTGGCGCAGCACGTTCGCCCATGCGCGCTCGACCGCGACCGCCTCGACCAACTCCTTGCGAAGCATCTTGTTCTTTAACTCGGCGTGGTCGGCCTGCTCTTTCTTCAGCCGCACGGCCTCGGCCGCCGCGTCCGGTTGCGCAGCGACAGGCAGGTCGCTTTGCAAGGATTGCGCGGCCGAGCGCGTGGGCGAGACGTTTTCCTTGATCCAGAGCTTGCCGGCGGCGATGTCGATCCGGCCGTTCGGCTCAACGGGAAGGCCCTGCGCGATCATCTGCGAGACGCGGCCGGGCGAGACACCGACAAGCTCGGCGAACGCCTTCTTGCGCAGGCTCCTGAGCGGGCCGATGGCGTCGCAGGCGGTCATTTCAGCAGCTTGAGGATTACGAGCTCGACCCGCTCCTGGAGCAACGGCCCGGCGATCTTGACGAACGCAGCGCTGGTGGCGCCCTTGGTCATCTCCACGGGAATGAGCATGCCGGAACGCACCTGCGTCAGCTTTTCGCCCGTGCTGCCGTCAGTGCGCTGGCCGAAGCCGATGCGCCGGTAGACATGGCCGTCGAACTTGGAAACCACCTTGCGGTTGGGGAATGCGCCGCCCTTCATGAAGCTTCCGGCAAAGAGCTGCCGCTTGCCCCAGGGCTTGGCTATGACGCCGGGGCGAGACTCGATCGGATGAAGGTATTTCAGGCGGATGTTGCCGCCACGCGTCACCATCTCATAGGAGAGCTTGCCCATCCTTGCCGTGCCGGGGTCGCCGATTGCCTTGACGATGGTCTTGCGCGGCAACCCGGTCTGCGCGGTCAGATTGCGGATGACCTGTGTCTTGGCCCGGTTGCCGACCTTGTTGATTTCCTGAGGCAGCACCTTCGGAAACTCCCGGTTGAGTCTCTCGATCTGCTTACCGAACTTCTTCAGGTGATCGTCGGCCCATTTAACGGTGATCGTGGTCATTGCGTGGCCTACATTCCGGGGAAATATTCGACGTCGGCATGAATGCCCGACATCGCTTCCTTGAGTTTTCGGGTTGTGATTTCCACCACCTTTTCGGCGATGGCTTCGGCGTCGGTGACGCCGTGAATGTGAATTCCACCGAGATGAAGTGTGGTCGAGGGGGAAAATGGCTTGGCTCCTTCCGGCCCCAACCGCGCACTGCGGGTATCTCGCGCATAAGCCTCATTCGGCGAGATGAAGCCCGAACGGCCCGGCGAGAACAATTCCGGGCCGCGCTCGCCGACGAGATAGGTACGGCCGCCCTGCACCGGCCCGCCCGAAGCGCGCTTTTCCATGCCGTCGAGCATTGTGTTGACCGCACGGCCAGCGTCGGGATTGGCATTGCCGGACGGCGTGCCGCCACCCAGCCACGAAGGCATCGACGGCCATTTGACCAGCGAACCGATGTCGATCGAGCCGATGGCCTCGATGATGCGCCTGGGCAGGCTTTTGAACCAGACCAGCATCTCGTCGATCTTGGCCGACACGCCATCCCATAGCGATTGTGCCAGTGTCATGCCCGCTTCGAGCATGTTGCCAAGGGCGGCGGCGATGCGCGTTGGCAGTTCGGAGAACCAGGCGACCGCCTCGCCGATCTTCGTCTTGAGGCCGTCCCAAAGCGATTGCGCCAAGGCGATACCGGAGTTCATCATATCGCCAGCGAAGGCAATGATCTTGCCGGGTAGTTCGACGATCGCCTTCACCGTCTCGCCGACGACTTTTCCCGCTTCAAGCCCGAATTTGGCCCAGCTACCGCCCATTTCATCGATCGGGCCGACGATGCTGGAAATCGTGTCCGACAGCCACTGGATGCCGTCCAGCACCGGCCGGAGCACCGGCATGACGGGCTCAACGGCGCGCATAAACGCACCCTTGAACGCCTCGAAGGCGGTGCTGATGCCGGTCCAGTTGTTGTAGATCCATGCACCAGCCAAGGCCACGCCGGCCAGAACGGCACCAATCCCTGTTCCGACGACGGCAAATTTCAGGATGCGGAATGCCGAGGTGACGAGGCGGATTGGATTGAGCAGGCCGAGCAAGCTCTGCCCCATGACGGACAAGGCTGTGCCATGCCCGCCGATGGCGGCGGCGGCGGTGTAGCCGACCATGGCGGTGCGCAGCGCGCGGAAGCCGGCAACGGCCGGTGCGAAGGCAATGCGGCCGATGCCACGCGCCGCCGTGAGAGCGGCGATACTCGCATCGAGGAAGGATTGCTTCATGAACAGGCCGGCGAACCGAACGCCGATAGAAGCAACCCGGAAGCCGATCAGCGCCGAGGTGGCCGCGACCAAGCCCCGGGTCAAACCGGGATTGGCCTCGGCCCAGTCGGCCATGCGGTTGACGATCGGGACGAGCGTATCCGCCAGGTCGGCCAGTGCCGGCAGCAGAGCCGCGCCGACGGAATTGTTGATATTCTCGATGGCGATGGAAAAGCGCTTCGCGGCCATCTCGCCGGTGAGAAGCCGGCGCTGATAGTCTTCCTCGACGGTACCTTGAGCGGCAAGCGCCTCGGCACGGATCTTTCGATACAGTTCGAGGTTCTGGATGAGCGGGCGGAGCCCCTTCTGCACCTGCGCGTCCTGGAACAGGTCGCCGAGCTTGGACAGGTCGCCCTTGAGCGTGCGGTTGGTGATTTCCGTGATCGCCTCGATCGGCGTCATGCCGGCCTTGGCGGCCTTCTTCATCTCCTTTTCGAGATTGACGCCCATCTTGGCGAACGCCTTGCGGGTCTGAGGCGCATTCACCTTTTGCAGGATGTTCGACAGGTTCGTCGCGGCTTCGGAGCTGTCGCCCGCGCCCTTGCGCACGATCTGGAGCGCCGCCGACAGGTCGGCGACGGCAGGCACGCCCTTCTGCCCGAGGCCCTGATAGGCGGCGCCGAGCGCGGGGAAATACTGCGCCATGTCTTTCAGCTCGAAGGCGCCGGCCTTGCCGGCCACGGCCATGGCGTCGAGCGCCTTGCCGAACTCCAGCGCCGGCACCTTCAAGTTGTCGAGCGCGGCATAGCCGGCTTTGGCAAGGTCGCCGATCTCGGCCTTGTAGGCCGTGGCCGCCTTGCCGATCGGGTTGAGCAGGGCGAGCGCATCGTCACGGCCCGCACCCATCCCGGCCAGGATGTCCATGCCCTCGGC
>JBARWP010000469.1:0-2140 GCA_049646905.1 Pseudaminobacter sp.
GTATCAAGGAGATCGAGGCCACCATCGCCACCATGGCACGCATTCCGCCGAAGACAGTTTCGGCCGATGACGAGCAGGTGCTGGCCGGTCTGGAAACGGAGCTGCGCCGCGTCGTCTATGGCCAGGACACGGCGATCACCGCATTGTCTTCGGCGATCAAGCTGGCGCGTGCGGGCTTGCGTGAACCGGAAAAGCCGATTGGCTGCTACCTGTTCTCCGGCCCGACGGGTGTCGGTAAGACCGAAGTGGCAAAGCAACTCGCCGCGTCACTTGGCGTCGAACTGCTGCGCTTTGACATGTCCGAATATATGGAACGCCATACGGTCAGCCGCCTGATCGGCGCGCCTCCGGGCTATGTCGGCTTCGACCAGGGCGGTCTGCTGACCGATGGCGTCGACCAGCATCCGCACTGCGTGCTCCTGCTCGATGAGGTCGAAAAGGCGCATCCGGACCTGTTCAACATCCTGTTGCAGGTCATGGATCACGGCAAGCTGACCGACCACAACGGCAAGCAGATCGACTTCCGCAACGTCATCCTGATCATGACGACGAATGCGGGCGCTTCCGACATGGCGAAGGCGGCCATCGGCTTCGGCTCGTCCAAGCGCGAAGGCGACGACATGGAAGCGATCAACCGGCTGTTCTCGCCGGAGTTCCGCAACCGTCTCGACGCGATCATCCCGTTCGGCTCGCTGCCGGTTCCGGTCGTGCATCAGGTGGTGCAGAAGTTCGTCATGCAACTGGAAGCACAGCTTTCGGAGCGTGGCGTCACCTTCGACCTGTCGCTTGAAGCCGTCGCCTGGCTTGCCGAGAAAGGCTATGACGAGCGCATGGGCGCGCGGCCGCTTGGCCGGGTGATCCAGGAGCACATCAAGAAGCCGTTGGCCGAAGAAGTCTTGTTCGGCAAGCTCAAGAAGGGCGGCACGGTGCGTGTGACGCTGGAGAAGAACGAGGCGGGTGAAACTGGCCTGAAGCTCGAGGCGCTTGCCGACGAATTACCGGTCAAGCCGAAGAAGGAAGAGGCCAGAAAGCCTGCGGCCAAGAAGCCAGCCGCGCGGAAGGCGGCCGCAAAGAAAACTGCCGCCCAAAAGCCGAAGAGCAAGGACGGATCCAAGCGCAGCCTTGTGCCGCAACTGCCGCGCAAGGGCTGATTGCTCCAGGATACCTGCAAAAGACGAAGGCGCTGCCCGGAGATACAGGGCAGCGCCTTTTGCTTATGTGCCGAAGGTCACCAGACCTTCCGGACTGATGGGCCAGGCAGGGTTCCAGGCAATTTCCCACGCGTGGCCGTCAGGGTCCGCGACATAGCCGTTATAGCCGCCATGGGGTGGGGCGACAGGTGCCCTGAGCAGACTTCCGCCTGAAGTGACGAGTTGGTCCATGGTGGGTTGCACATCCTCGCGTGTGGGAACATTGTGGGCGAGGGCGAATGCGCCCGGCCTCGTCAGCTTGCGTCCCATATCCGTCGACAAGGCGCTCTCCAGCCAGGTTCCCAGGACCAGGCCATTCATCTGGTAGAAGATGATTTCCTCGTTCTCGAATACGGGTGCCCAGCCGAAACCGTCGACATAGAAGCGCCGTGACCGGGGAAGATCGGCGATGCCCAGCGTGATGACAGAGATTTGCTGCTGCATTCCCTTACTCCCTTCATGACCCCCCGCATTATCGGGTTATTCGCCGGCCAGTGCCGCGCGGATCTTCTCGGCATTGGCCGCAAGGATCTCGGGCTTTTCCATCGCACCCGTATGAGGCTTAAGCGCCACGCCTTCGAAGCGGGGCAGCACATGCACATGCAGGTGAAACACTACCTGGCCTCCGGCCGGTTCATTGAATTGCTGGATCGTTACGCCGTCGGCCTGAAAGGCTTTCATCACCGCTCGTGACAGCTTCTGCACCGTGCGCATGACGGCAGCGAGGCTTTCAGGCTCGACGTCGAATATGTTGCGGGACGGCTTTTTGGGGATCACCAGGCAGTGGCCGTCGCCGCGCGGCATGATGTCCATCATCGCGAATGTGTCGTCGTCCTCGTAGAGCTTGTGGGCCGGCAACTCGCCGCGCAGGATCTTCGCAAACACGTTGGTATCGTCGTAAGCCATCATCTGCCTCTCGTCATTTTGGTGCTTTCCCAATAGTCCTCGAA
>JBARWP010000470.1:0-1997 GCA_049646905.1 Pseudaminobacter sp.
GCCTGTTGGCGGCCGAAGGCGCGTCGGCGGGGATCGCGGCGGTTCCGGTCGTTGCCCCCTTCGCACGCTTCCTGCCGGAGTTCGATCTGGCACCGGCACGCGCCGTCGCACGCCTTCTTGGCGCTGCGCTGCCGCCCGATCCGCCGCTCAAGCGTCATTGACCCGCCACAATGAACGTAAAGCTTAACCGAACTACGCTGTTCTGCTTGGCATTGCCGGTGGCCGTGCCTATGTTAGAGGCCAGCTTTCTTCAACGTCGTGCGCCTCCTTGGGCCACCCAACAGGATCTTCGATGAATCCGAACTATCGCAATCTCGCGCTCTGGGCGATCATAGCTGTACTCTTGATCGCATTGTTCAACCTGTTCCAGACGCCGCAGACGCGTGGCGCCACCAGCGAGGTGGCCTATTCGGATTTCCTGAAGGACCTTTCCTCGGGCCGCGTCAAGACGGTGACGATTGCCGGCGACCGCATTTCCGGCACCTATAATGACAGTTCCAGTGCCTTCCAGACCTATTCGCCGGGCGACCCGACGCTGGTGCAGCGGCTGGAGGACAAGGGTGTCACCATCAATGCGCGCCCGGAAAACGACGGTTCCGGCTCGCTGTTTTCCATGCTGATCGGCTGGCTGCCGATGATCCTGATCCTCGGCGTGTGGATATTCTTCATGCGCCAGATGCAATCGGGCTCCGGCCGCGCCATGGGCTTCGGCAAGTCCAAGGCCAAGCTTCTGACCGAAGCGCATGGCCGCGTCACCTTCCAGGACGTCGCCGGCGTGGACGAGGCCAAGCAGGACCTCGAGGAGATCGTGGAATTCCTGCGCGACCCGCAGAAGTTCCAGCGGCTCGGCGGCAAGATCCCGCGCGGCGTGCTGCTCGTCGGTCCTCCCGGTACCGGCAAGACGCTGCTTGCCCGCTCGGTGGCCGGTGAGGCCAATGTGCCCTTCTTCACCATCTCCGGCTCGGACTTCGTCGAGATGTTCGTCGGCGTGGGTGCCAGCCGCGTGCGCGACATGTTCGAGCAGGCCAAGAAGAACGCGCCCTGCATCATCTTCATCGACGAGATCGACGCGGTCGGCCGCCATCGCGGCGCCGGCCTTGGCGGCGGCAATGACGAGCGCGAGCAGACTCTGAACCAGTTGCTGGTGGAGATGGACGGCTTCGAGGCCAATGAATCCATCATCCTGATCGCAGCGACCAACCGCCCGGACGTGCTCGACCCCGCGCTGATGCGCCCGGGCCGCTTCGACCGCCAGGTCGTGGTGCCCAACCCCGACATCGTCGGCCGCGAGAAGATCCTGAAGGTGCATGTGCGCAACGTGCCGCTGGCGCCCAATGTCGACCTCAAGGTGATCGCGCGCGGAACGCCGGGCTTTTCGGGCGCCGACCTTGCCAATCTGGTCAATGAAAGCGCGCTGATGGCGGCCCGCCGCAACAAGCGGCTGGTGACCATGGCCGAGTTCGAGGACGCCAAGGACAAGATCATGATGGGCGCGGAGCGCCGCTCCTCGGCCATGACCCAGGCCGAGAAGGAACTGACTGCCTATCACGAGGCCGGCCATGCCATCCTGGCGCTCAACGTGCCATCGGCCGACCCGCTGCACAAGGCGACCATCATCCCGCGCGGACGTGCGCTCGGCATGGTCATGCAACTGCCGGAAGGCGATCGCTATTCCATGAGTTACAAATACATGATCTCGCGCCTGGCGATCATGATGGGCGGGCGCGTCGCCGAGGAGTTCAAGTTCGGCAAGGAAAACATCACCTCGGGCGCTTCCTCCGACATCGAGCAGGCGACCAAGCTGGCGCGCGCCATGGTCACGCGCTGGGGCTTCTCCGACAAGCTCGGCCATGTCGCCTATGGCGACAACCAGGAGGAGGTGTTCCTAGGCCATTCGGTGGCGCGCACGCAGAATGTCTCGGAAGAGACCGCGCAGATCATCGATGCGGAGGTCCGCCGCCTGATCGACGAGGCCTATTCGACGGCAAAGTCCATCC
>JBARWP010000471.1:0-8773 GCA_049646905.1 Pseudaminobacter sp.
CCCTGCAAGAGAGAGGGGGACGGTGGCGTGCTCGTTACCTGACGCTCGGCTTTAACCGGTGCGGTTTCAGCCGGTACTGCAATCGGTTTCCCTTCCCCTTGTGGGGAGGGGGCAGGTGTCGTGTCCACCTGCGGTTCCGGTTGTGCATCGGCCTCGCCGGCCGTTCTGATCCTTATGATCGGCGAGCCCACGGCGACCACGTCGCCGATCTCGGCGCCAAGCCAGGTGATTTCGCCATCGACCGGGGAGGGGATTTCGACGGTGGCCTTGTCGGTCATGACGGCGGCAAGCAGCGCATCCTCGCGCACCAGGTCGCCGATCTTGACGTGCCATTCAACCAGCTCGGCTTCGGCAACGCCCTCGCCGACATCGGGAAGCTTGATGACGTGCTCGCCCATCTTCATGCCTCCATGGTTTCGATCAGCGCCTGGCCGACGCGCGCCGGTCCCGGGAAATAATCCCATTCCTGCGCATGCGGGTAGGGCGTGTCCCAGCCGGTGACGCGAGCTATGGGCGCTTCCAGATGGTAGAAGCAGTGCTGCTGCACCAGGGCCGCCAGTTCCGCGCCGAAGCCGGAGGTCAGCGTCGCCTCGTGCACGATCACGCAGCGCCCGGTCTTGGTCACCGACGAAACGATGGCATCAAGGTCGAGCGGCAGAAGCGTGCGCAGGTCGATGATCTCGGCATCGATACCGGTTTCGGCCGCTGCCGCCTCGGCGACATAGACCATGGTGCCATAGGCGAGCACGGTGAGGCTCGAGCCTTCGCGGCGGATCGAGGCCTTGCCGAGCGGCACCGTGAAATGGCCTTCCGGCACCTCGCCCAGCGCGTGCCTGGACCAGGGCGTCACCGGTCGGTCGTGGTGGCCGTCGAAGGGGCCGTTATAGAGCCGTTTCGGCTCCAGGAAGATCACCGGATCGGGGTCCTCGATAGAGGCGATCAGCAGCCCCTTGGCGTCATGCGGGTTGGAAGGAACGACCACCTTGAGGCCGGAAACATGGGTAAACAGCGCCTCCGGGCTCTGGCTGTGCGTCTGGCCGCCGAAAATGCCGCCGCCGGTCGGCATGCGGATCACGATCGGGCAGGTGAACTCGCCGGCCGAGCGGTAGCGGATGCGCGCGGCTTCCGAGACGATCTGGTCATAGGCCGGATAGACATAGTCGGCGAACTGCACCTCCACGCAGGGGCGCAGGCCGTAGGCGGCCATGCCGATGGCGGCGCCGACGATGCCGGATTCGCTGATCGGTGCGTCGAAGCAGCGGGTCTTGCCATATTTCTGCTGCAGCCCCTGCGTGCAGCGGAAAACACCGCCGAAATAGCCAACATCCTCGCCAAAGACGACGACGCTCTTGTCCCTTCCCATGGACACGTCCATGGCATCGCGGATCGCCTCGATCAGGGTCATGCGCGGCATGAAGAGACCTCCGCGAAAACGATTGAAGCGCTGCGCTGCCCCTCATCCGCCCTTCGGGCACCTTCTCCCCGTAAACAGGGAGAAGGGGACACGGAGGCGTTGCGGCTATCGATCTTCTCCCCGTTCACGGGGAGAAGATGCCGGCAGGCAGATGAGGGGCGGCGCGAACCTTCAAGCCCTTCGGGCCACCTTCTCCCCGGGGAGAAGGAAATGTCGGCACTCGTCATCATCCTACACCCCCGCCTGCTGGCGCTGGCGCCGCAGATGCGGCGGCATCTCGGCATAGACGCCCTCGAACATGTCGCGGGTGGAAGGCTTGCCGCCCGAATGCAGCGTGCCGTGGCTTTCGGCCTCCTTCTGCGCGGCAATCACCGTGTCGAGGATTTCGGCTTCGGCCTGCTTGTGCCGCTCGTCCGACCAGACGCCGCGCAGGATCAGGTGGTTCTTGAGCCGGATCACCGGGTCGCCGAGCGGCCAGGCATCGGATTCGGTCTTGGGCCGGTAGGCGGACGGATCGTCGGAGGTCGAATGCGCGCCGACGCGGTAGGTCACGTGCTCGATCAGCGTTGGGCCGAGGTTGCGGCGGGCGCGCTCGGCCGCCCATTTGGCGACTGCATGGACGGCTAGATAATCGTTGCCGTCCACGCGCAGCGCGGGAATGCCGAAGCCGAGGCCCCGCGCGGCAAAGGTGCCGGAGCCGCCGCGGGCGATGCCTTGGAAGGTCGAGATCGCCCACTGGTTGTTGACGATGTTGAGGATAACCGGGGCACGATAGGTCGAGGCAAAGACCAGGGCTGCGTGAAAATCGCTTTCGGCGGTGGAGCCGTCGCCGACCCAGCCGACCGCGATCTTCGTGTCGTTACTGATGGCCGATGCCATCGCCCAGCCGACGGCCTGGATATATTGCGTGGCGAGATTGCCGGAAATCGAGAAGAAGCCATGCTCCTTGGAGGAATACATGATCGGCAACTGACGGCCCTTCAACGGGTCGCGCTCGTTGGAATAGATCTGGTTCATCATCTCGACCATCGGATAGTCGCCGGCGATCAGCAGGCCGGCCTGGCGATAGGTCGGAAAGTTCATGTCTCCGGGATTCAGCGCCTTGCGGAAGGCGCAGCTTACGGCCTCCTCGCCCATATGCTGCATGTAGAAGGAGGTCTTGCCCTGGCGCTGCGCCATCTGCATGCGCGCGTCGAAGGTCCTCAGCGTCATCATGTGGCGCAGGCCTTCCAGCAATTCCTCGTCGGTGAGCATGCCGGCCCATGGGCCGACCGCCTCGCCGTCGCGATTGAGCACCCGGATGATCGAATAGGCGAGATCGCGGATGGATTTGGGGTCGGCGTCGACCTCCGGGCGGGGCACGGAGCCTGCCTTGGGGATCGGGACATTGGAGAAATCCGGCGTTCCCCCAGGACGAACCTCCGGTTCAGGGACATGAAGACTGAGCGGCTTGTTCTCGGTCATGCTGTCGTTTTCCCGTGATTCGAGCCAGATCTGGGTCTTTTCACAGCCATTCATTCCACCGCAGCAGGCAGCGATCAAGCCCCGCAAGCCTACGATACGGGCGGTTTTACCCACCTCGTCGATTGTGGGTTTTGCGGTCCGGACATTTTGTGGTTCAATAGCTCCCGTTAAGGACAGTTCATTTCGCACTGCCAATTTGGAACAGCGTTTTGTGTCGTTTCGGGTTTGGTTCGCGACCTGCCCTTTTCCAAAAAAAATTTTGAAGGCTCAGGCGGGGAACCGAAGGGTCATTGTTGCGACGTAAGAAAGTGAGGATTGATATGCCGGTTTTGCTGCCCCCGCTCCATGAAGGCCACGCTCCGTTCATCCTGCATCAAGCCTTCGACGATGCGCTTGACGCCTATGAGGGATGGGCCTCCGGCTCGCCGGAACCTTTTGTCGAGTTCGACGGCGCCAATGTGGCGATAAGCGCCGTGTTCGGCCGGATGCGCACCTGCACCGATATCCTGCCCATCCGCACGCTCGATGCGGTTCGCGCCGTAGTGGGGTCGGCGGCTGTCGACGAGATCGAGGATGACCAGGTGACCTATGCCCGTGCCGCGCTGCTCCTGCGCGCTCTCTGTGTCGATCGCCTCAAGGGATGAGGTGAGGCCGAGTTTAGACGGTCTTTTCAGAAAATAATTTCGCCAAGGCCGAGATATCAGAAATGATCTTCCGGTTGATTGCAGAATTTTGTAATCGACAATGTCTATAAAATTTATAGACTAACCCGCGCCTCTTCGATGATCGGAGTCGATCCCGAAGGGGCAGGTATCGGTTTCCGGTGCCGGTGGTGTTTTTTGGTGCATTCCACGCGGATGCGCGGTGCCGCCGCATCGGTCTTGGAGAGATCGCCTATGACACGACCGGACCAGCGCCTTGCGCTGCGCCTATCCGCCGTCCATGCCGTGGCTCGCAGCCCGGGGCTGAGAGCGGGTATGGCCTGGTTGGTCTTTGCCATTGCATTCGGGTTCACAGCGGCAATGGTGTGCGGGCTGATCGGCTGAACACCGATCAGGTATCGTGCCGGTTTGAAACCGGACTTGCTGCAAAGGGCTCCAAAGCGCGTCGCGATCTTTCAGCTTCGCTTACCGCGCTTTAGGTCATTGTTCTTGCGCATGTCTTTATCGCGAAACTGCTTCCCGCTCTAAAAGCGAAATTTGACGTCCTGCAGCATCTCGTCATTGTCGGCGTCGCGCATCGCCGCCAGGCTACGGTGGTCCAGTACCTCGGCGATCGCCTGGCGCACCTCCAGCATCATGTGTCGGACCTGGCAGGTGGCTTCGTCGCAATCCTCGCAGCGTTCATACTGGCTCAGGCTGGCGCAGGCGATCGGCGCCAGCGGGCCGTCGAGCACGCGGATGACATGGCCGATCTTGATCTCCGAGGCAGGACGGGCAAGCCGGTAGCCGCCGTCCTTGCCCTTGCGGCTCTGGACGAAGCCGGCATTGCGCAATTCGCCGAGGATTGCATCGAGGAACTTCTTGGGAATGTTGTTGGCAACCGCGATTTCATTGACGAAGGCCAACTCTCCCACAGGCATCCCGGAAAGATGCACCAGGGCCTTGAGGCCGTATTTGCCTTTTTTGGTGAGCATGCGAGAGACAGTTCTTCAGAAATCGGCGAGGGCACGATCCTCCGCAGGCTTGTCTGATCGGATCATGCATTAAAACAAGAACTTAGAGCATGATTCCGAGCAACGCCAGAAGAGACGTCCCACAAAGGCGTTTGGACTGGATTTGTGGGCAAATAATGGCCTGCAATTGCTCATTGCGCCTCCGCCTGGTGAGGGAAAATCTTCCAGCGCCGAGGCCTGAACGCGACGCGGCTCTTTTGCGCCGCCGGGTGTTCGACCGGAAGCTCGATCTCGATCCGCTGCTGGTGGCCGCCGAACTCCAGTTCGACACGGCGAGTGCCGGCAACGCGGCGGCTGGCCACGACCGTGCCGGCAATGCA
The DNA here is from genome assembly GCA_049646905.1 of Pseudaminobacter sp. Lineage (GTDB taxonomy): Bacteria > Pseudomonadota > Alphaproteobacteria > Rhizobiales > Rhizobiaceae > Pseudaminobacter. The sequence goes on from JBARWP010000471.1 coordinate 4,874, forward strand.
GCCGCTGCAGCCGTCCAGCAATTCGATGTCGTGGGGCCGGAAATAGAGGGTCGCATCGCCGTTGGACGCGCTGGGCACCGCCAGGCCGATCGGGCGTTCCTCGATCCACACCTGGCCTGCCTCGATCTTGACGGGAACCGAGCTTGAATCGCCGATGAAGCCGTAGACGAAGGGCGAATTGGGCGTGTCGTAGACCTCGTCGGCAGTGCCCACCTGCTCGATACGGCCCTGGCTCATCACCACGACGCGATCGGCAAGCTCCAGCGCCTCCTCCTGGTCGTGTGTGACGAAGACGGTGGTGTGGCCGGTGGCATCATGGATGTCGCGCAGCCAGCGCCGCAATTCACGCCGCACCTGCGCATCGAGGGCGCCGAACGGCTCGTCGAGCAGAAGCACCCGGGGTTCGATGGCCATGGCACGTGCCAGCGCCACGCGCTGGCGCTGGCCACCGGAAAGCTGCGTCGGATAACGGTCCTCCAGCCCGGAAAGCTGCACGAGGTCCAGCAGTTCGAGCGCGCGCTTGCGGATTTGGGTCTTCGACGGCCGGGTGGCGCCCGGCCGCACCTTGAGGCCGAAGCCGATATTGTCGGCAACCGTCATGTGGCGGAACAGCGCATAGTGCTGGAACACGAAGCCGACATTGCGCTCCTGGATAGTGCGGTGGGAGGCGTCCTCCTCGCCGAAATAGATCGCGCCGCGCGTCGGTGTCTCCAGCCCGGCAATCAGCCTCAGCAGCGTCGTCTTGCCGGAACCGGAAGGTCCCAGCAGCGCAATCAGTTCTCCCGACCTGATGTCGAGCGAGACATCGTGCAGCGCCGGAAACCGGTCGAACTCCTTGCGCACATTGGTTACGCGAACGTCCATTCAAATACCCTTGTCCCAGAAAGTCTTGTCAATGCCCGCTTCTGCCGGCGATCGCGTGGCCATAGCGGATTTCCAGTATGGTCTTCAAAACCAGCGTCACCAGCGCCAGGCCGGCCAGCAGCGAGGCCACCGCAAAGGCGGCAACGGCGTTGTATTCATTATAAAGGATTTCGACGTGCAGCGGCATGGTGTTGGTCAGGCCGCGAATATGGCCCGATACCACCGAAACCGCGCCGAACTCGCCCATGGCGCGGGCGTTACACAAAAGCACGCCGTAGAGCAGGCCCCATTTTATGTTGGGCAGGGTGACATACCAGAAGGTCTGCCAGCCGTTTGCGCCAAGCGAAAGGGCTGCCTCCTCGTCGCCGGTTCCCTGTTCCTGCATCAGCGGGATCAGTTCGCGCGCCACGAAGGGGAATGTGACGAAGACGGTGGCCAGCACGATGCCCGGCACGGCAAACAGGATCTCGATGCCGTAGCTCTTCAGCCATGGCCCAAGCACGCTGCTAGCACCGAAAAGCAGCACGTAGACCAAGCCCGAAATCACCGGCGAGACCGAGAAGGGCAGGTCGATCAGCGTGATCAGGAAGGCCTTGCCCTTGAACTCGAACTTGGCGATTGCCCAGGCGGCAGCCACCCCGAATACCAGGTTGAGCGGCACGGAAATCGCGGCCACCAGCAATGTCAGGCGGATCGCCGCCAGTGTGTCGCGCTCCCCCAGCGCCGCCATATAGGGGCCGAAGCCGCGCTTGAAGGCTTCGGCGAAGACCAGGACCAGCGGTAGCAGCAGGAACAGCGCGACGAATGCGAGCGCCAGTCCCAGCAGCACCCATCTGGTGGTGCGGCTTTCCATGGTTGCCGAAGCCCGGTTTTCCCGGCTCGCTGCCGTTGAGACGAAATCAGCCATAGCGCTTGCGGCTCCATGCCTGGATGAGATTGATCACCAGAAGCATCAGGAAAGCGATCGCCAGCATGATCGTGGCGATGGCGGTCGCTGCCGCATAATCATATTCCTCCAGCCGGATGACGATCAGAAGCGGCGCGATTTCAGATACATACGGCAGGTTTCCGGCAATGAAGATGACCGAGCCGTATTCGCCGACACCGCGTGCGAAGGCGAGGGAAAAGCCGGTGATGATGGCCGGTGCCAGGCCTGGAAACAGCACGCGGGTGATGGTCTGGAACCGGCTGGCGCCCAGCGTGGCCGCCGCTTCCTCCACTTCCTTGTCGATCTCCTCGATGATCGGCTGCACCGTGCGTACCACAAAGGGCAGGCCGATGAAGATGAGCGCGATGACGATGCCGAGCGGCGAATAGGCAACCTTGATGCCGAGCGGCTCAATGAGGCTGCCGATCCAGCCGCGCGGCGCATAGAGCGAAGTCAGCGCAATGCCGGCCACCGCCGTCGGCAGCGCGAAGGGCAGGTCCACCATGGCGTCGATGATGCGGCGGCCGGGAAAACGGTAGCGCACCAGCACCCAGGCAACGATGGTGCCGAAGACGACATTGACGGCGGCCGCGATGGTGGCCGTGCCGAAGCTGATCTGCAGCGCCTTGACCGTGCGCGGGTCGGTGGCGATGGCCCAGAAATCGGCCCATCCGAGGGAGGCCGAACGCCAGACTAGCCCGGACAGGGGAATGAGGATGATCAAGGTCAGATAGGCAAGCGAGAAACCGAGCGTCAGCCCGAAACCGGGAATGACGCTCGGTGTCCTGAATCGCCACCCTGCTCCAGCGGGTGCAGTGTTCATCGCGATCTCACCGTCCCGGCTTGTAGATCTGGTCGAAAATACCGCCATCACCAAAATGATAGGGCTGCGCCTTCGCCCAGCCGCCGAAGAGCGGATCGTCTATGGTGACGAGCTTCAGCTCCGGCAGTTTCTGCAGCTCGTCGGCCGGCACCAGTTCCGGCTTGGAGGGGCGGTAGTGGTGCTTGGCGGCGAGGCGCTGGCCTTCTTCCGAATAGAGATGGTTCAGATAGGCCTCCGCCACCTTGCGCGTGCCCTTGGTGTCGACATTGCCGTCGACCACCGTCACGGGCGGCTCGGCGAGGATGGATTGCGGCGGGAAGACGATGTCGAACTGATCGGTGCCGAATTCGTCGAGCGCCAGATAGGCCTCGTTTTCCCACGCCAGGAGCACGTCGCCGATGCCGCGTTCGGCAAAGGTCACCGTGGAGCCGCGCGCCCCGGTGTCGAGAACCGGCACATGGGCGTAAAGCGCACCGATATATTCCTTTATCTTGGCTTCATCGCCGCCATATTCATTGTTCGCCCAGGCCCAGGCCGCCAGATAGTTCCAACGGGCGCCACCCGAGGTCTTGGGGTTGGGCGTGATGACTTGGAGCCCTTCCTTGATCAGGTCGCCCCAGTCCTGGATCTGTTTCGGGTTGTCCTTGCGCACCAGGAAAATGATGGTCGAGGTGTAGGGCGAAGAATTGTTGGGCAGCCTGCTGCGCCAATCCGGCGCGATCTTCTTGGCATTTTCGACGATGGCGTTGATGTCGCTTTCGAGCGCCAGCGTGACCACGTCGGCATCGAGCCCGTCGATCACCGCACGCGCCTGCTTGCCCGAGCCGCCATGCGAGGTCTGGATGGTTACGGTTTCGCCGGTGTCGGCTTTCCACTTGGCCGCGAAGGCCTCATTGTACTCCTTGTAGAATTCCCGGGTCGGGTCATAGGACACGTTCAGGATGGTGGTGTCGGCAAAGGCGAAGCCGAGGATGCCGAACTGCACTGCGCCGGCAAGGAGGCCGGCCAGAAGTCTACGCGATCGAAGCTGAGTCATGTCTGCCTCCTGTTTTCACAAGGCCATACTCTATCGATTTAGTAGAATTTGAACGGACCCGTTGTTGCGAATTTGCGGGTCTCGGAGCAATTTCCGCGTCCCGCTCATCGGTCGACGGGGAATCATTTTCTCCCTGGCCAGATGCCGGTCATGGTCGCACCCACTCGAACGGCTGTTGCCGGTGGTGGTTCCCCATCCTAGCTATTGTCGCCGATTTTGGATCACTCGACGAACACTTTTACGCTAGCT
>JBARWP010000472.1:0-6352 GCA_049646905.1 Pseudaminobacter sp.
GCCCAGGCGCCGCGCACACGGGCGTCGGCATAATCGGTGGCGTCACCGATGGCGACCACGCCAGCGCTGGAGGCCGTCACTGCCGGGCCGTAGCCGAGCGGGGCGGTGAAGGTCTGCGCACCGACATTACCCGCGCCGATGCCGGCCACGCCCTGATGGCGGAGCGTCCGGTTGAACAGGGCGAAGGTCTGGTCGATCACATGCTGGCCGGCGGCGTGAACCTCGCCTGAGGCCAGGTCGAAGGCGCGGCGAGCATTGTCCCCATCCATATTGGCGATGGTGTTGAACACCGTCAGCGCGCCGCTGGTCTGCTCCAGATCGTTCAACGCGCCCGACGCCTGGAGCTGGTTGAAGGTCTGGGCAACCGTCGAAAAGTCCTGCGTCACCGCGATGGTGAGCATCACATTGTCGGCATTGTGCGTCAGCGTCGGTGTCAGGAAGGCCGAGTGCGTCAACATCGTTGCCCCCCCGTCGAAGGTGCCGGAGACGCCGTTTGCATCGGTGGTGGTGAGGATCGTGTAATCCTGCCCGTCGACATAGGAGGTGTGGGCGTCGACGGCCGTCACCGCCACGGAGCCGGCAAGGCTCGCCGTGGTCGCGGCCAGCGCGTCGTTGCTGCCGCCCGAGGCGATCCGCACCGCGAGGGTGGAGGCCGCATCGAACGCCACATTGCCCTGCACGGTGAGGGTGCCAAGCGTATCGGTACCGGGCGCAAGCCGCCCGGCGACGCTCACATTGCCAGCGACGGTGCCGAGACCCGACAATGTGCCGTCGGTGTCCACCGTCAGCGTCGTCGTGCCGAATGAAGCGCCCGAGGCAATGCGCAGGTTTCCGTCCGTGACGAAGCCAGGACCGAGCAAGCCGCTATTGTTCCCGGTCAGTGTCGTCATACCCGAGCCGATAAAGGCCGTCACGCCGGAGCCAGAGAGAACGCCGCCATAGGTCACATCGTCGGAGCGGTTGAAGAGGAGGAAGGCGTTGTTGTTGACGATGTCGCCAGCCACCGATCCGCTGGTGCCACCATCGCCGAGCGACAAGGTACCCTGCGCTATAGTGGTAAGGCCGGTGTAGATGTTTTCGCCGGTCAGGTTCAGGGTGCCGATGCCGGTCTTGGTAAAGCCGCTATCCCCTTCGATCACACCGGCGAAGGTCGTGCTGGTGTCATCACCGCCAACCGTGAGAGCCGCCCCCGCATTAATCGACACATTGCCGTTACCGGACAATCCTCCGGCCGTGACAGTAGCGCCGTTATTGACCTGTAAGATACCGGTACCTGCGATGCCGACGGCCAGTTCCCCGTCCACGGTCCAGTCCGCGCCAATGCCATCGATGGTGACGGTTGCCTCTGACCCTGCGGCGCGGCCGAGCAGCACGTTTCCGCCCGTATGCACCGTACCGGCGCTGTCGACGGTCATCTGCAGTTTTGAATCCGATGTGGTTGGGTTGTATCCGCCCAGTTCCATATCGCCGGCAATGTCCAGACGCGCCCGGTCTGTGACGCGGATGCGTGTTTCGCCGCTTTCCACGATGAAGGAATGTTCCCCTGTTTCTGTCGTGACCCATTGCGATCCGGCACCGCTCAGGATCAGGTCGACATCGGACAGCGCCATGATGTCGCCCTGGGCGGTGCCGCCGCCGCCGAGATAGGTGCGCCCTGTGGTCACGACGGCGCCAGCCGAAATATCGGCGATGCCCTTCGCGCCCGCATTGCCAACGGCCAGCCAGTCGAAGTCCACTGTCGTTCCGGTGCCGGAGACGAGCAGGTGCGCCTCCTTGTAGAATGGATCGGCGGGGTTGGTCGGATCGATCCCGCGCCCACGGCCGACATCCAGCGCGGCGCCACGCAGAGTGCCGCCGTTTTCGACGGTGACCGTGGCGTCGGAATAGGAATTTCCCACAATGATGTAGTTGGCGTCTTCCCAGACCGAACCTACACCGCTGATCAGCACCGAAGCGGTTAAGCCACGTGACTGGAGATACCCGACATAAGAGCGCCCGACGAAGGGGTTGGGGTCAGCCCTGCCGGTATAAAGGGCGGCCCCATTGGTGATTTCCAAGACCTCGCTGTTGGCAAAACCGATCTGGATGCCGCCGTCAGCGCGCAGTTGGCTGCCCGCCCCATCGAGGATCAGGGAGGCCGTCTTGCCCGCTGTGTGGCTGCCGAACGTGACGACATCGGCTTCGACATGGCCACCATCGGTAATCGACAACCCGGCAGACCCTTCCAGGCCGATGACCAGGTGCTCGCCGATCTCCCAGCGGGAGCCAGTACCATCGACGGCGACCGTGCCGGACGCTCCGGTGCCGACTCCAAGATGAACGCGGTTGCTGTTGGTCACCACACCGGCATTTCTGATCGTCACCGCGGCATCGCCGACAAGGCCGAAGTGGGAATCGATGTCTACGATCTCCCAGCGCGACCCCGCGCCATCGACGGTAACGAACCCGGTGCCGCCATTGCGCGCAATGGTCGCCTCTTTGCTGGCCACGACCCCGCCATTTGCTATGGTCAGTGTAGCCTGACCTTCATACCCGATGACCAGATGGTCGGTGGTCCAGAGCGAGCCGTCACCGGTGACTGTCACCACGCTGGTCGATTGTGGCTCGGCGGTGATGGTCGATTGACCTGAAGTGAAGCTGGCGCCGCCGCTGATGGTCATCGTGCCGTCGGCCGTGGTGCCGATGGCGATGCTGTGACCGTTCAGGTCGACCACGCCGCTGCCAAGCACGAGGGAGTTTGGCAGATTGTTGTTGTTGACCAACACGTCGAGCGTTCCGGTCGGAACGCCGGTATCCCAATTGGCGGCGTCGTGCCAATCGGTAGAAACGGCACCCGTCCATTGCTCGGCGGAGGCCGTTGTGGCCGAAATGACTAGCGTGCCAACGCTAACGAAGGCGAGATGTGAGACGCCCATCAGTAGCGCCCGTGCGCCATATCGCACCTGCACCTGACGTTCTGCTGCCCGCATTTTCAACCCCCGAAACATCGTCATGCTGTTCCCCACGCCTTTTCCGCACACCGCGCCGTCCGGCCCCGGCTCCACCATTACTCAGATTGAGAAAATGTAGCACTCACAATGCTTTGTTGGTATTGAGCAATAAAGGCGCAAGAAAGCTCATAAAGGCTCATTGGTACAAAAGATGGCTTGCATCCTGCGACGGGATCGAATCGGACCTGACTTGCGCCAAACCGACCGATACCTGTTTTCGACCCGCGCATTTCTTCGCTAATCCAATATTATTTTTCATTTCCCGCAATCGCGCTATAATTCTGAAACGGGCAGGGGGTAAGGGGAATGAGGGACGACTCTGATGTCCGCCATCAACCCAAGCCACTCAATGGCTGGCGGGCAATTGCTGATTATCTGGGGCGCAATCAGAGCACGGTGAAGCGCTGGGCGAACGATGGCGGGCTTCCCGTGCATCGCCCCAAAGGCAGCGCTTCGCGCAAGGGCGTGCCAGTCTATGCTTTCGCGCATGAGCTGGATATCTGGCTCAAGGGTCACCAACTGGAGCAGGAGACCGATGACGCCCCGGTTATGAATGGGCATCCGGTCGTTGATCGGGAGGAAGCGCAGGCTACTGAAGCTGGGCAAGGCCATTCCGAAGATACGGCCAACCTGCTCCACCACCCGATCGGACGCCGCGCTTTACTCGTCGGCGGCCTTGCGGCCGGTGCGGTGCTCACCTGGGGGCTGGTTGCGTGGCAACAGCAGAGCGGGAACGTCAGTGTCATCACTGCGACAAATCTTCCGGCCGAGGCCCGCCAACTCTACCTCGATGCCCATTATCTCTGGCAGCAGCGCACTCCGGGCAGCCTGCGGCAGGCCGAACAGCTCCTGCTGCGCGTACGCCAACTGGCCCCGCGCTTTGGCGGCGCCCAGGCCAATTTGGCCACCGTCTACAATCTCATGGTGGAATATGGGGTGCTGCCGCCGCAGGAAGGCTACGAGCGATCGAAGGCAGCCGCCGGACTGGCGATTGCCCTCAACCCCGATCTCGCGCAGGCTTACAGCGTTCTCGGTGACATCGCCACGTTCTGGGATCGCGACTATGAGTTAGGGATGAGCTATTTTGAGAGGGCGCTCTCTCTCGCCCCCCAGGATGCCCAAACCCACCACTGGTACGCGTCCGCGCTGATGGGGCTTGGACGCTTTGAGCAGGCGGCCGACGGAATCATCCGGGCGCGCGAGATCGAGCCGCTTTCCCGCTCGATCGGCGTTTCGAGCGCCATGATCCAGCTTGGCCTGGGACAGTCATCCCGGTTGCGGGTGGCGTCTTCCCGCTCGACATGATGTTCACGGCGGCGGTCCATTGCGTCGCGGACCTCTTTGCCGAAACCGGCGGAACCGAGATCCGATGCGTCTGGAGAAAGCAGCTTCCGGTCCAGCCAGGTCGCGCCGTCCGCCCCAATCTGCCTTTCCAGATCGAAGGAGGACAGGACGCGGATGCTGGCCTGCCGGTTGCGGCCGGCGTCGTAGGCGGCGGCGCGGCTCTCGAAGTCGTCGGGGATGCGCCATTGGCCGGCGTCGATCCGCTCGACGATGCCGGCGCGGCGCAATGCCTCCAGCCGACGCACATGAGCATCGACATAGCCCTCATAGTCGCCGCCCGGAACGCGGCCCTCGAACTTCACCTGTTCCAGATGGCGGCTCGGCCGATAGACGCCATCCTCTGCGATGGCCGCAATGGTCCGGTCGGACGGGCGCTGCGTCGTGTCGGGCGGGCCGATCTCGATGACGCTGCCGATCCGCGCATCCTCGACGCGGGCCGGGTCGATGCCGGAAAGATGATGAGTGCGGCCGTCGATCCCGTCCACCACGACGGTCAAGTTCTCGCCCAGCTCGTCGGACAGGTGGTAATCCCCCCTGAATTTAAGGGTCTTCATTAGTAGAATTTTCTCGGCAAGATGTCTGAGGAGAATTTGAATGAAGAAGAGCAGATACAGCGAGGCACAGATCATCGCGATCCTGCGCCAGGCCGAAGGCGGTGTGCCGGTAGCGCAGCTTTGCCGTGAACATGGCATGAGCGATGCGTCATTTTACAAATGGCGGGCGAAGTATGGTGGCATGGACGCGTCCATGGTCAGCCAGATGAAAGCCATGGAAGACGAGAACCGTCGCCTGAAGCGGATGTATGCCGATTTGAGCATGCAGAACGATCTGCTCAAGGAGGCCCTAGGAAAAAAGTAGTTCGGCCATCTCAGCGCCGCGAGATGGCCGAAATGGCGGTGGAACGACGCAGGGTCAGCATTGCGCTGGCGTGTCGAGCGTTTGGGGTCAGTCAGACCTGCTTTCGTTACAGCCCTAAGCTGAAGAACGAGAATGCAGTGATCGCCGATCTGCTGACAGAGCTGACAGACACGCACAGAAGTTGGGGATTTGGCCTGTGTTTTCTGCATCTGCGCAACGTGAAGGGTTATCCATGGAACCACAAGCGGGTTTACCGGATCTATTGCGAGTTGGAGTTGAACCTGCGGATCAAGCCCCGCAGGCGGCTGAAACGGGACAGGCCCGATGCGCTGGTCGTGCCAGATGCACCGAATATGACCTGGTCGATGGACTTCATGGCTGATCGCCTCGGTGACGGCCGTGCGTTTCGGCTGCTGAACGTGCTGGATGACTTCAACCGCGAGGGACTGGGGATCGAAGTGGACTTCTCGTTGCCTGCCGAACGCGTTATCCGCAGCCTGGACCGCATCATTGAGTGGCGAGGAAAACCCGGGACGATCAGAGTGGACAATGGCCCGGAATATATCAGTGAAAAGTTGAAGGCATGGGCTGAGAAACAAGGAATTAGCATCCAGCATATCCAGCCAGGACAGCCCCAGCAGAATGCCTATGTCGAGCGATACAACCGCACGGTAAGGCACGAATGGCTAAATCAATACATCATCGAAAGCATCGAGGAGGCTCAGGCTCAAGCCACGCAATGGCTATGGACTTACAACAACGACCGCCCCAACATGGGCATCGGCGGCATAACATCCGCACAGAAACTGAAAATGGCCGTGTAAGTTCTACAAATGCACCCCGTTAAAAAAGGGGAGATTACCGATCCGTGCTGGCTTGTTTTGCCAGGTCCTGGGATTCCTTCAGGAGCTGCGTGTAGGCGTTTTCCAGCCTCTCGAACCAACAAAATACAACAACCGAAATTGGGAACGCGATTACGAGCGGCAGAATCGTTCGCACCAAGATAGTTATGTTGTCGGACTTTACTCCTGCCAGGAGCCTTATACCCGTGGAGATCGATATCGACATCGCTGCAACGAACAATGTGATAGCAACGGCCCGTTTCAACACGAACTTGGAAGGTAACTTCACACCCCTGATCCCCAAATGCAATAGTATCC
>JBARWP010000473.1:0-6153 GCA_049646905.1 Pseudaminobacter sp.
CGCGCGAATATCGGCCGGTCTGCGCCACGCGGCGCGGCCAGACGCGCACCTTCGGCAATGCCTGCGAGGCGCGCGCGGCAGACTACAGGATCGTGGACCAGAACGGCCCCTGCTGAAGGTGCTCGACAGGTTCAGTCTTAGGAAGAATGGCCCCTCATCCGCCTGCCGGCATCTTCTCCCCGTGGCACGGGGAGAAGGAGGCTGGCCGCAACGCTGATACTCCCCTCTCCGCTTGCGGGGAGGGTAAGGGTGAGGGCTGTTTCCGTCAAAAACGGAACGGCGCTAAGGTAGCCTGGCAGCGGTGCAAGCCGACTTGTCCGCCATCTGTGCAGATGCCTTGCGGGTCTCGTGGCGACGATATCCAGCTGGCACGGCCGGCCTCGGGCGTGCTCGCAAGCTCGTCGCAAACGCCACGAGGACAGGCGACGATCGAAACGCCTTCCGGGAAGGCCGCAGGTGCAGCCTACTCCGGATAGGCCTCAGCGCCTTCCGGCGTCGCGTTGTTGAAAAGGATGAACGTCAGGGGGTTGCCGGGCTCTGACGGTACATCGCTGCGCAGGCCGGCCACCTCGCCGGCGACGCTGCTGGTGTATTCCGCGACCACCTCGCCGAAGCTATTGCGCTGAATAGCAACCTTCTGTCCGGGTTCGACCTTGTCGTGAAGCTTGACCAGATGCTCCACGAACCCGGCATGGGTTGCCAGGATCGGGAATGCGCTGTTGCCGACAAAAACACTGACGTCCTTGCCTGTGCGTCCCATTGGCCCGGCGATGATGCCGTGATGCTTGAGGACGTTCATCGTGCCCTCCACGAACTGGGCGATCATCTCAGGCGTGAGGATACGCGCAGGGCCGATCTCCGGCGTGAAGGCAGGAATGCCCACTTCGACGAGCGCATTGTGCAGGACACTGGGATACACGGGGTTATCGAAGATCTGGGTGACCGGGTAAAGATCCACCATCGCCTTGACCTCGGGCACATCCATGCTGGCAATATTGAATGCGGATGCATCGAACCCGGTCGTCCCGGTATGGAAGTCGATCCCGAAGTCGGCGTTCGGCCGCATCAGCCGGTTGAACAGGAGCCCGGCGTGCCGGCTGGTCGGCGTGAAGCCGTTCTCGTTTCCCGGCCACTCCCGGTTCATGTCGATCAGATCCGCGCCCCTGCCCACATTGGGCCATCTGCGCTGCATGCTTTCTATAGCCGGGCGCGACACGTCCGTAACCGCCATCACCGTGCCGGACATCTCCGCGGGGTCGAGTTGGTCCATCACGGTCATGACCGTATGAACGGAACTCATCTCGTCGCCGTGAACGCCACTGACGAGGAGGCCGCGCTTGCCAGGCCTCGCGCCCTTGGCGACTGTCACGGACACATACCAGTGCTGTCCGGTCGACATCTCGACGCCCTGGAAATACAAAAGATGCTTGCTGCCGGGCTCGAGGTCGTTGACGTCGAGCGCGCTGATGACCTTTTTCCCTTGGATCACATCGCCGGTATAGACCGTTCCGGATGCCGGATCGGCGGAGGGTGCTGCCGTATCCTGGGCATTCGCAGCACCGGCATTTATGGCGAGGACGGCCGACGCGCTGGCCGTGGCAATGGATGCGATCATGAAATCGCGGCGGTCGATGCCATTCAGAGGTTTGTCCGACATGATGGAATCCTTTGCATGAAGGCAAGGTTCGTGCCGACGGCACGCACATCCATGATATGCGTCATCTGGAACAGTTGACCAGCCAGGGACAGTCAACAAGTACGTTACTGTAACAGAGGCCGTGGGAAGCCCGGTTTTCCCGCGTGATGGAACTCTGCTCCAGTATGCAAGCGGGTGCTCGCTGCGCCTCTCCGACGCAAAAGGAACCCGCCGCCCGAAGGATCAGAGGCGGCGGGTTCCTGACAAGCCGGACCGGTCCCAGCGCGCAAGCCCTGGCTGGGGCGTCGACGTCTGGGATCAGGCCTTATTCCCTGATCTCAGGCTCCACGAGCCTTGCCAGGTTTCGCAGCGATTCCTGCCACCCGAGATAACAGGCCTCGGCTGGAATGGCGTCGGGAATGCCTGCCTGGGTGATATCCATTTCCGTGCCGACCGATACCTTCTTCAAGATCACGGTCACCTGCATTTCGCCGGGCAGGTTCGGATCGTCGAACCTGTCCGTATAGCGCACGCGCTCGCCCGGAACGAGTTCGACATATTTGCCACCGAACGCATGGCTTTCGCTCGTCGTGAAATTGCGGAACGACATCCTGAACGTGCCGCCGACCTTCGGTTCCAGATGATGAACCGTGCAGGCAAAGCCGTTGGGCGGCAGCCATTTTGCGAGCGCATCCGCTTCGATGAAGGCGCGGTAGACTTTGTCCGGGCTTGTCGCCAGAACGCGATGCAAACGTACAGTGCTGGGCATATCGTTTATCCTCGTGATTTCGGGTCCACGCTTCAACGACGAATGAGCCTTGGCCAATTCGACACGGGATTCGGATTTTTTTCGCAACCGCCGCCGCAGGCGTCACATTTAGCAGACTCTCATGTCCGCCCTCAACGGTCGCTGCTCCGATCAGCCCGGCCATGGCACTGACCGGCATTGCCGCGGGTCGACATCATCGGAAATCGAACTATCCTTCGGGGCGTCCAGCGAAGGGATGAATGCAATGGCCGACAAGACGACCGCGGGACCGGAGAAGACGGCAGGCAAGACCGCCAGGCAGGACTCTGCCAAGGCGGACGAGCCGAAGCTGCTTTCCGGCGGCAACCCGCAAATCGCCAAGGGTTATGGCGATGCCCCGGTGCAGGCCTATATCGCCGCGATGCCTGGCTGGAAAAGCGACCTCGGGCGACGGCTCGACGCGCTTATCGAACGCGCCGTTCCCGGCGTGCAGAAGGCGGTCAAATGGAATTCGCCCTTCTATGGCATGGAGGGCCGAGGCTGGTTCCTCAGCTATCACTGCTTCACGAAATACATCAAGGTCGCGTTTTTCCGGGGTGCCTCGCTGCAGCCTCTCCCACCCGGCACATCCAAGCAGAAGGACGTGCGCTATCTCGACATCCACGAGGACGACCGGTTAGACGAAGCCCAGTTCACCGACTGGGTGAAGCAGGCCAGCGAGCTGCCCGGCGAGAAGATGTAAGCGGCAGACGCGACGATCAGGAAAGAGAGGAGGATCATGACCGGCGGTTCGGAACAGCAAGAGGCTTCTCCCTCGCAGCGGATAGATGCGAGGATCAGGGAACTCGGCGATTGGCGGGGCGAGACGCTCGCGCAGGTGCGCGGCCTCATCAAGGAGGCCGATCCGGAGGTGATCGAGGAGTGGAAGTGGCGCGGGGTTCCGGTATGGGAGCATGCCGGGATCATCTGCACCGGCGAGACTTACAAGAGCGTGGTGAAGCTGACATTCGCCAAGGGCGCGTCGCTGGAGGACCCTACGGGCCTGTTCAACTCCAGCCTGGAAGGCAACACCAGGCGGGCTATCGACATCCGTGAAGGCGAGAAGATCGATGCGGAGGCATTGAAGGCGCTTATCCGCGCCGCCGTAGCGCTGAACATGTCGGCACGCGCGGGCCGGAAGACGCCAAAGAGCGGCTGAACGCGGCCTTTACCAAGTTCACCTGACCTTCGGCTGCGCCCTGCGGGGCGAACTATCCTCCCCGGCGGGGCGAGGAGGCGAGCCTGCCTTCGGCCACCCTGCTATGTACGGCTTGTTGCAGACGTGTCGATGATCTCGAAGTTATGCGTGATGGCCGCTGTCTTGGCCAGCATCGCGGAAGCCGAGCAGTATTTTTCGAGTGACAGGGCGATTGCGCGCTCGACCTTGTTCGGTGCCAGGCCGCGACCCTTCACCACGAAATGCATATGGATGCGGGTGAAGACTTTGGGGTCGGTCTCGGCCCGCTCGGCCTCCAACTCCACGATGCAGTCTTCCACCGGCTCGCGGCCCTTTTCGAGGATGTGGACGACATCGAAAGCCGAGCAGCCGCCGGCTCCCATCAGCACCATCTCCATCGGGCTCGGTCCCGGCGTGCGCCCCTCCGGCCCCGACGTCGTGCCGAAAACGACCTTGTGCCCGCTGCCGGACTCGCCGATGAAGGTCCGGTCCTCGACCCATTTGATGCGTGCCTTCACGAAATCCTCCCGTTGCTGCGCTCCCTTACAATAGGCCGGTGGCGTTGACCATCCGGAACAGCGGACCGCCGCACGCGTTCCTATCGTGGCCTGCCTGACCGGCCCTACCGCCGCTTTTCCCGCCACCTCAAGGTTGAAATCGGCCGGCCGATCGGCCCAAGGGGGTATCCGCTTCGACCCTATGGCCAGATTTCGCGCATGCGCCGGCTCTGGCATGGTCTGCGGCCGGACGATTTGTCCGCGAAAACGGCCTGTCATCCCGACCTGCTCGCGAAGCGATTGACAGGCAACCCGGGACCCGCGCGTGTTCTTCGTTGTTTCGAAGCTTTTCTCGGCCTTCATGGTGCCGTCGAACCTGATCGGCCTGGCGATGCTGCTGGGCATTGCGCTGTTCGTCTTGCGCTGGAGGAAGACGGGAGGGTTTCTTCTTGCTGCCGCGGCTATCCTGCTGCTTTGTGTCGGGTGGTCGCCCATAGGGACCGCCGCCCTGCTTGTGCTGGAAGACCGGTTCCCGCAGCCTGTCATCGACGGCCCGGTGACGGGCATCATCGCTCTCGGCGGTTCGATCGACACCGACGTGACACAGGAACGAGGGGTGATCGCCGTGAACGACACGGGCGAGCGGCTGACGAAAACCGCCGAGCTGAGCCGTCGCTATCCCGATGCCAGGATTCTGCTTTCAGGCGGGCTCGGCGACCTGCTGCTCGACGGCGAGGAGTCCGAAGCGGCGATCGCGCGTGATTTCCTAGTCGAGATCGGTGTACCGAAGGCGCGCATCGAGATCGAGGAACGCTCGCGCAACACCTGCGAGAATGCGGTGGAGAGCAAGGTTGTCGCGGCACCCCAGCCAGGGCAGAAATGGCTGCTGGTGACCTCGGCCTTCCACATGCCGCGGGCGGTCGCCTGTTTCCGAGCCGCCGGCTTTCCGGCCATACCCTATCCGGTGGACTTTCTGGCCCGGCGCTCCGATCTGAGCCGCCCGGCTGCCTCGGTCTCCGTCGGATTGTACCTGGCGGATCTGGCCGCGCATGAATGGCTCGGGCTCCTGGCCTATCATTTCGCCAAGGGAACCGAGCTTTTCCCCAGCCCTGCCAATGAGGTGGGCGGGCAGCCGCCGGAGCCTGACGAGCGGCAATCCGTCCAGGCTGACGGGTTCTAATGCCCCGGCCGGCCTGTCTTGCCGGGACGGCGCTTGTGCTGGCGGGCATCGGCAGGGTCTTCGTAGGAGCCGATGCCGGCGCGTTCGCGGCGGATGGGTTTGGCATCCTGTGAAGTGTTGCCTCCCTTCGCGCCCCCCTCTGGCCTGCCGGCCATCTCTCCCTCAAGGGGGGAGCTTGGCGGTTTGCGCGGCGGCGTTCCCGGTACCGGCTTTTCGGTGCGGCGCACCGTCATCTCGTCGAGCGAATTCTTACGGAACAGCGACTTCTTCGAGTCACCCGGGATGCCGAAGTCGGAGCCGTGTGCCTCCCTTGCCGACTGCTTCTTGAACAGCGAACGCGAAATCGCACCGGCCGGTGTGGGCATGTCGGTGCCCGGACCCATATTGTCGAGCGAGGGCTTGGCGAAGAGGGAGCTTTCCTTCTCTTTGCTTGCGGGGAGAAGGTGGTCCGAAGGGCTGGATGAGGGGCTCCGCTCCCCTTCGGAGGCGTTCACCTTGCCCCTCATCTGCCTGTCGGCATCTTCTCCCCGTTCACGGGGAGAAGAGACGCTTTCATCTGTGCCTTCGCCCACCGTCCGATGTCTCGCCCGGCCCTTGTTGTGCTTGCCCTTTTCGCGGCCCGAAACCGGGCTTTCGGCCTCGGCATAGCGGGCGAGCGGATCGTCGGAGATGGACAGTTCCAGTTCGCGCAGGCGCTTGATCTCGTCGCGGATGCGGGCGGCGCGCTCGAAGTCGAGGTCGGCTGCGGCATCGCGCATCTGCCTGTCCAGCGCTTCCAGATGCGTCTTGAGGTTGTTGCCCATCATCTGGCCGGCATCGTCGGTGAACTGCGAGATGTCGGCGCGAACGTGATCCTTCTCGTAGACCGAGTCCAGA
>JBARWP010000474.1:0-2370 GCA_049646905.1 Pseudaminobacter sp.
CTCGTGGGCCGGGGCGGACTTGCGAGCCGCCCGCCGTCGCCGTTGCGCCTGCGGGTCGAGCAGCGGCACCGCGTCCAGCAGGGCTTTCGTGTAGGGATGGGCCGGAGCGCTGTAGACGCGGTTGGACGGCCCCTCTTCCACGATATGGCCGAGATACATCACGGCGATACGATCGGAGATGTGATGGACCAGCGCCAGATCGTGCGCGATCAGCAGATAGGCGATGCCCAGCGCATCGCGGCGCTCGTACAGAAGATTGATGATCTGGTTCTGGGTCGAAACATCCAGAGCACTGACCGGCTCGTCAAGCACGATCAGCTTCGGGTTCAGCGCCAAAGCCGAAGCAATCGCGATGCGCTGCCGCTGCCCGCCGGAAAACTGATAGGGATACCGCTCAAGATGCTCCTGCGACAAGGAAACGAGGTTCAGCAGTTCGAGCGCACGTGCACGCCGTTCCTCGCGGTTCATCGTGGTGTGGACCCGCAGAGGCTCGGTCACGATATCCTCGACCGTCATCGACGGGTTGAGCGAGGAATACGGGTCCTGAAATACAGCCTGTATCTGACTGCGCACAGTTGGCGGATAGCGGGTCTTCATGGCCGCCAGATCGGCGTCGTCAAACCGGATCGAGCCGCCTGACGCCGGGACAAGGCCGAGAACGGTATTGGCGATGGAGGATTTGCCCGACCCCGATTCACCGACGAGCCCCAATGTCTCGCCGGGGCGGATGGACAGGGACGTGCTCTTGACGGCATGGAAGGGCCTGCTCTTCATCCCGAGCATTGAACGCTTCCAATAGGTGACGTTCAGGTCGCGTATCTCAAGCAGGCTCTTCTCGCTCACTGCACCGCCTCCAGCACGAGTTCCTCGGCACGGATGCAGCGCACCAGCCTGCCGCTGCCGGTGAGCGGGATACGCCTGTCGCAGGCGTCGATCCTGAAGTCGCAACGGTTGGAAAAGCGGCAACCTGCCGGCCAGCTTCCCGGGCGCGGGACGCTGCCGCGGATCGTAGGCAGCGGAGGATTGTGGTCCGATGCGTGCGGCATCGCAGTCAGCAGACCGCGCGTATACGGATGGAGCGGCCTTGCGAACAGCTGGTTGACCTCCGCCATTTCGACCACCTGTCCGGCATACATGACGCTGATGCGGTCGCAGATGTCGGCAGCCACCGCCAGATCGTGCGTCACGAAGAGGACCGCCATGCCGAACTCGTTCTGAAGGTCGCGGAAGAGGTCGAGAATTTCCTGCTGTACGGTCACGTCGAGCGCGGTGGTCGGCTCGTCCGCGATGAGCAGCGAGGGGTTGCAGCTCAGCGCGCGGGCAATTGCGATGCGTTGCGCCATGCCGCCCGACAGTTCGTGCGGATAGGCGCGCGCGCGTTCCTCGGGCCGGGGAATGCCGACACGGTCGATCAGTTCGACGGCACGGCTCCATGCCTGCTTGCGCGTCAGGTGCTGTTTGGCGCGAAGCACCTCGGCGATCTGGCTCCCCACGGTAAACGCCGGATTGAGGCTGGTAGTGGGGTCCTGGAAAACCATCGCGACCTCGTTGCCGCGGACTTCTTCAAGGCGGCGCTGCGACAGCGAGCGCAGATCGCGGCCATTGAGCAGAATGGAACCGCGCGTCGTGCCGAGCGCCGCGCCCAGCAGGCCGAGGATCGCAAGGCCCGTCAGCGTCTTGCCGCTGCCGGATTCGCCGACGAGGCCGAGCGTTTCGCCCTTCGAGATCGAAAGGGACAACTCCGTTATCAGCGCAAGCTCATCGCCATCCGGCGTCGACACCGTCACCTCGAGGCCTTCGACACGCAGAACCTCGTCAGGGCGTGGTGGCGGTAGCGGGCCGTCAGAAGTTGCGACGGGCAGCGATGCATGCCGCGCGGCTGCCGCAGCCGGGCGGGCCACAACCGCAATTCCACGTCCGATGGAATCGCGGATCACGTCGCCGATCAGGTTGACCGACAACACGGTGACGATGATGGCGACGCCCGGAGGCACCGCGAGGAACCAGTTCAGATCCATGAACGCTGCAGCGCTGTTGAGCATCGTGCCCCAGCTTGCCTGTGGCGGCTGGACGCCGAGACCAATGAAGCTGAGGCCTGCTTCGGCCAGCAGCACCGCGCCGACAGTCAACGTGATCTGCACGATCAGCGGCGGGGCGATGTTGGGAAAAATGTGCCGCAGCAGGATGCGGCTGTCGGAGGCTCCGACAACACGCGCAGAGCGGACATAGATCTCCTCGCGCTCGGCCAGGACGACGCCACGTGCCAGGCGCAGGAACGAGGTCGAGAACAAAATGCCGAGCGCGATCATCGCCCGGTGCAGGCCGGCGCCGAGAATGGCGATGATGACGATTGCCACCATGATGCCGGGA
>JBARWP010000475.1:0-14481 GCA_049646905.1 Pseudaminobacter sp.
TGGCTTGACCTGGCCTATCACCACGGTGACCACCATCAGGACACCTAAATGCACCAGATCCACATCGAGCGCCAGAAGCGACGGCAACAGTACCGGCATGATCATCGGGATCAAAGGGTCGAGGACCATCCCTGCCACCAGGGCCAGTGACAGCATCAACAGTATCTGCGGAATGGTGGACTCGAAGGGGAAGATATACTGCATCATATCGAGCAGGGCCACAGGCACTCTGGCTGCCGACAGGGCCCAGCCCAGCGCCACCGAAAAGCCCACGATCAGCAGCACTTCGCCGGTTAGCACGGTGGCCTCCACCAGTGCCCTGCGCAGGTCCGTGAAGGACATCGACCGGTAGATTCCCATCGACAGAACCATCGCATAAGCCACGGCAAAGGCGCCTGCTTCCGATGGCGTGAAGATACCGAACACCAATCCCCCGAGAATGAGCGTCGGCATGCCCATGGGCAGGATTGCCTCCTTGCCCGTGCGCATCAGTTCGCGCCATTCAAAGCTCTGCATTGCGCTCCAGCCGTTGCGGCGCGCCAGCAGGGCGATCGTGACCATCAGGACGAGCCCCATGAGCAGGCCGGGGATGACGCCGGCCAGGAACAAGGCCCCCAGCGAGGTACCGGTGACCGCCGAATACAGGATCATTGGCGAGCTCGGAGGGATCA
The DNA here is from genome assembly GCA_049646905.1 of Pseudaminobacter sp. Lineage (GTDB taxonomy): Bacteria > Pseudomonadota > Alphaproteobacteria > Rhizobiales > Rhizobiaceae > Pseudaminobacter. The sequence goes on from JBARWP010000475.1 coordinate 672, forward strand.
GGATGCCGATACCCGAGGATGTGGCAGTGATGGAACAGGCGAAGGGGCCTGGATATCCGGCGCGCTTCAGCTTCGGGATCATGACCGACCCTGTGCCGGCAAGGTCCGCAACCGAGGTGCCGATCATGCCGCCGAACATGATGCTCACCATCACGTCGACATGCGCAAGGCCGCCGCGCATCCAGCCGACCAGCGCACTGGCGAAGGCGAAAAGCCGATCGGCGATGCCGCTGACATTCATGATGTTACCGGCAAGGATGAACAAGGGCAGCGTGACGAGGATGTAGTCGCTCACGCCGACCAGGGTCTGCTGGGGTAAAGCCAGTTCCCATCCACTCGAAAAGAACAGGAAAACCACGACGGAAGCGGCAAGAGCCACGATGATGGGCATGCCGACGACGGCCAGCACGCACAAAGTGAGAATCGTAACAAGGGCAAGAGAAAGCATGGAGCCCTACCTCTTCTTGAACAGGGGCACGAGCAAGGTGACGGCCAATCCCAGCAACGCTACCAGGAGGGCCATCATCAGCACGCCCTTTGGCACGCGCAGGACGGGGCTGAGGTCAGCGCCGAATATCTGCATGTACTGCCAGGTCAGCCAGGCGCAGTAGAACATGGTGGCCGAGCCCAGCAGGGCACAGGCTGTTCCCAGTATCCGCTGACGACCCGGGCGAAGCCTGTCGGTTATGATGTCACAGCAGATCAGGGTCTGGCGCAGGCCTGCAATGATGATGCCGACGGCGGCCAGCCAGACCAGCAGATAGGTCACGGCCTCCTCGGTCCAGGGCAGCGGCGCGGAAAAGGCATAGCGCGAGAAGGCGTTGGCAAACACCAGCATCGTCAGGATCGCCATCAGCACCATGGCGAGGTTCTCGAGAACGAAATTCAGAGCTCTCGAAAACCGGCCTGCCTGCCGCGTTTCCGCCCGGAGTTCATTGTCGGAGACCACGGTTTCCTCAGACATGGTCTGCCTCCCTAACTCGCGATGCGCTTGCTGAAGAGCCGGCCGTAGCCAGGCTTCGCACCATTGACGCCGGTCAGTTCGAGGCAGTGCCAGAACGAGGCCTGCACGGCCGAGATGACCGGCTTGCCAAGGGCCGTCTCCAGCGCCTCGATCGCACCCACCGAGCGGAAGTTAGTGCAGCTGATGAACACGGCGGTGGCATCGGGATGATCGATTGCCATGACCATGTCATACACCTGCTCCAGCGGCACCTCGGCCAGTGCCTGGTCCTTGTCGATGCCCAGATTGCGGTGGTTGAGCACCTTGTGCCCGTTTTCCTCCAGGAAGCGGATGGCACGTGCCTGCACCCCATCGACATAAGGCGTCGCCAGCACGACCGGCCCGGCCTTCACCTCGGCCAAGGCCGCCAGCGTCGCTGTCGAGGCAGTGGTGACCTTCGGTCCGGGCGCCCAGCTCTGCAGCTTCTTGATCAGGGCTTCATCGTAGGCCGTGCCGTGCAGGAAGGAAGCGCTGGTGCCGCCAAAACAGAGCACATCGATCGGGGCGGATCCGAGCAGGCGGGCAGCCTGCTCGAGTTCCGGCGCGTTCATCATCTCCTCGATGCCTTCGACGGTCACCTTCGGCAGCTTGATGCGCGTGGTGTGGACTGCCACGCCTTCTGCGGCCATGGCCCACATCTCGGCTTCCATGACCACGCTGGAGGCCATGAAGATCAATCCGATCCGTGCCTTCGAACCGTTTCCGTCATAACGGAACCGGGGAGAGACAACACTACGTTCGTTCATTTCAGGAGTTCCTGTACGCGGGCCATGAATTCAGGCGTGACGACGCCGGCGATCTTGTCGGCAACAGGTGCGGCCGCCTCCTGGAACGGAGCCGGGTCGATCTCGTTTACCGCGACCCCGGCAGCCTTGAATTCGTCGACAAGCTTGGCATCGCTTTCATCGGAAAGCTTGCGCGTCTCGTCGCCCGCCACCTTTGCCGCATCCTTGAGCTTCGCCTGCAATTCGGGGCTGAGTGCATCCCAGGCCTTGCCGTTCATCGTCAAGGTAATGGGTGTGTAGACGTGATTGGTGAGCGTTATGTACTTCTGGACTTCGTGCAGGGAGAATTCCTTGATGACGGAAAGCGGATTCTCCTGTCCGTCGATCGCACCCTGGCGCAAGCCGACATAAGCTTCACCAAGCGGCATCGGCGTCGGGGCAGCCCCAAGCGCCTTGAACGCGACGATGCGGCCCTCGTTGCTCGGCGTCCGCAGCTTCAGGCCACGCAGGTCCTCCGGCCTGGTGATCGGACGGACATTGTTGCTGATGACCCGAAAGCCCAGTTCGCCATATCCGATGACCTGGAGATCGACCGTCTCACGGAGCGACTTCGCCAGCATTTCTCCGAGTTCGCCGTCCATCGCAGTGCGGGCGGTCGCCTTGTCCTTGAGCAGGAAGGGCATATCGAAGACGGCAAACTTGCTGTCGAGGGCGACGATATCCGACCCCATCGAGACAACCTGGACCTGGCCGGCGCGGATCAGTTCAGCCAACGCATTCTCGTCACCCAACGCACCGCCGTCGAAATATTCGATTGTAACCTCATCACCGGCAGATTTCTGGAGTTCGTCGCGAAAGGTCGACAACATCACATTGGTGGGGTCGCGCCCGGTGGTCTCGACTGCCAGGCGCAACGTGGTTTGGGCAAAGGCAGTAGGGACAGCCGTAAGGCTGAGGCCGATTGCTGCCAGAACTGCAAGTTTTCTGATTCCCAACATTTCAACTCCTCCTTGTTGGATTGCCTTGCTTCATATGCGGATATCTGAACACAGGATTTTTGAGTACATGTCGCCGCGCGCTCCGCCATGGCCGAGCACGGTCCTGCACTAAAACCCTTCGAGGTTCGTTCGCTGCCCCATTCCTCACCTGGCGCCATGCGAAATTGCCGCCCCTACGGCAATTGAGGTTCCCGTCCCTCCAGACAGCTCCCCTTGATTTTTCTTCTCTGGAGACTTGATCACAGGACGTGCATAAAGAAAAATACTTTTAAATCGGCAACAAGATAGATTTCATCTATGCACCTTTCGTTTCGCACCCTCGACTACATCGTCACCACCGCCGATACCGGCAGCGTGACCGAAGCAGCCCGCTTGCTGAATGTTTCCCAGCCTTCCGTGTCGAGTGCCATCGCACATATGGAAGCCGAACTCGGGGCGCAGATATTCATCCGCCACCACGCCCGCGGAATGACATTGACGGTCGCGGGCCGCCGTTTTGTGGGCGAGGCACGGCTATTGCTCAATCATGCTCGGGAGTTCGGGCGAAACGCACTGGCATTGGGCGACAGCCTCGCGGGCGGAATCACCGTCGGCAGTTTCGTTACGCTGGCAACGCGCTTCATGCCGGGATTGCTTGCCGAATTTTCCCAGCGCGTGCCAGGTATCATGGTCAATCTGGAAGAGGGCAACCAGAAGGAGATTCTGGACGGGCTGGTTTCCGGCCGGTTCGAAATGGCGCTTTCCTACGCCTATGCGCTCACCGAGGAGGTTGCCGGAGAGTTGCTGGCCGAATTGCCGCCCTATGTGCTTGTCTCAGCCCAGCATCCGCTTGCCGAGCGTTCCGACGTAAGCCTCTCGGAACTCGCCAACGAACCTTTCATCCTCCTGGACCTGCCGCATTCCCGCGAATATTTCTTCAGTCTCTTCCTTGCCTGCAAGATCGAGCCGCGCATCGTCTACCGCTCCCACTCCTACGAGCTTATTCGCGGGCTGGTCGGGCATGGTCACGGCTATACCATCCACAACGCAGTGCCCGGAACGACATTCGGCTATGACGGAACGCGGATCGCCGTGCTGCCGATCCGCGAAACATTGCCGCCCGTGCATGTCATGAGCCTCAGCCTGCGGCGACACACGATGCGGCCCGCAGCTCGCAAATTCGCCGACTACCTGCGCGAGGCCTTTGCGCCGGGCGGCCTGTTCGGCTCCCCGACGAAACAACCCTGACGGACCTCGGATCAGGTCCGTCTCTCAATCCTCGTCGCCGGCCAGTTGAGACAGGATCTTGCCTTGCCCCCGAGCGCGCATCACAAGCGGCACGATGACTGCGGCGGCGGCCAGGGTCAGCAATGTGATCGAGATAGGCGAATGTACCAGCACCGTCAGATCGCCCTGGCTGATTGCCAATGCCCGCCGCAATTGCTGTTCGGCAAGCGGCCCCAGAATGAGCCCCACCACAACCGGCGCAATGGGATAGTCGAAGCGGCGCAGCAGATAGCCCAGCAGGCCGAATGCCAGCAATATGCCGAGTTCGACGGTTGAGGGGTTGGCGCCGATCGTGCCCAGCGTCGCGAAGACCAGGATGCCCGCGTAAAGCCAGGGCCGCGGGATCGACAAGAGCCTGACCCATAGGCCTATCAGCGGCAGGTTGAGCACGACCAGCATGAGGTTTGCGACCAGGAGGCTTGCGATCAGGCCCCAGACCAGTTGCGGATTGCTGGTGAAAAGCAGCGGCCCCGGCTGAAGCCCGAATTGCTGGAAGCCGGCAAGCATGATGGCTGCCGTGGCCGTCGTCGGCAAGCCCAGCGTCAAAAGCGGAACCAGCGTTCCGGCGGCAGAGGCATTGTTTGCCGCTTCCGGTCCGGCAACGCCTTCAATGGCGCCGTGGCCGAACTCTTCGGGCTTCTTGGCAAGCTGCTTTTCCACCGAATAGGAAAGGAAGGTGCCGATCTCGGCACCGCCGGCCGGCATGGCACCGATCGGAAAGCCGATGGCCGTGCCCCGCAGCCAGGGCTTCCATGAGCGCGACCAGTCTTCCCGGTTCATCCAGACCGAGCCTTTGACAGGTTCGACGCGTTCATCCCCGCTTCTTGGCGTTGCCGCGATGCTGAGGGTTTCGCCGATGGCAAACAGGGCAACCGCCAGCGTCGTTACCTCAATGCCGTCGAGAAGGTCCGGAATGCCGAAGGAAAGGCGGGCCTGCCCCGTCTGCAGATCGATGCCGATCAGGCCCAGGGCGAGACCGATGAACAGGGCCGTCAAACCGCGCAGCGACGAATCGCCGAAGGCGGCCGAGACCGTCATGAAGGCGAGCACCATCAGCGCGAAATATTCGGCCGGCCCGAAGGACAAGGCAAACCTGACGACCCAGGGGGCGACCAGCGCCAATCCTATCGTGGCGATAAGACCGGCGACGAAGGAACCTATGGCGGCCGTTGCCAAAGCCGGACCGCCCCTGCCCTTGCGGGCCATCTTGTTGCCTTCCAGCGCCGTCACGATCGAGGCACTCTCGCCCGGCGTGTTGAGCAGGATCGAAGTCGTCGAGCCGCCATACATGCCGCCATAGTAGATGCCGGCGAACATGATCAGCGAGCCGGCAGGATCGAGCTTGTAGGTAACCGGCAACAGCAGCGCCACGGTCAAGGCAGGTCCGATGCCCGGCAGCACGCCCACCGCCGTGCCGAGCGTGACGCCGATCAGAGCATAGAGCAGATTGACCGGCTCCAGAGCCACCAGGAAGCCTTGGGCCAGAAGGGCAAATGTATCCATGCGCTAGATCCCGGTCTGTTAAATCAGGCGTTCGAGGGGGCCAGCGGGCAATGTGAGTTGAAGGCCCTTGGAAAAGACGAACCAGACGGCAAAGGAAAGCGCGATGCCGATCGGAATGGTGAACCAGAGCGGGCCTCGGCCGAAGCCTCGCGCAGTCGCGGCAAAGAGCAGGCCGGTAGCAATCGAGAAGCCAACGAGGTTGAGAAGCAGCATTTGAGCGGCCAGTCCACCGACGATCCAGACGACAGGGCCGAACTTCTGCGGCTCGCGTTCGGGAAAATCGTTGCGCAAGGCAGCGAATACCGTCCAGATCGCAAGGATGAAGAATGCCGCCGCTATGCCATAGGGAAAGGCGGTAGGTCCGATACGGGAGTAGCTTGCCGCCCCTCCCATCGAATACGTGTTCCAGGCGATGAGCCCGCCCACCCCCGCCAGGACAGCGGCGATGACCAGCGCCGCCCGATCCGGGCGACGCTTTGCATCATGATCCCCATCGATCATTTGACGAGGCCGATTTCTTTCAGGATCGTGGAGGTGGACTCGATGTCCGTGGCCAACTGGGCCTTGAACTCGTCCCCTGCCAGATAGGTATCGGCCCAGCCCTTGGTGGAGAGCGCGTCCTGCCAGTTTTTCGACGTCACCATCTTCTCAATGTCGGCGGTAATCGCGGCCTTCTGCTCATCGGTTATGCCGGGTGCGGCCGCCACCATGCGCCAGTTCTGGATCGACACGTCAACGCCGCCTTCCTTGAAGGTCGGGGCATCGATCCCCTCCAGCCTCTCGTCGCTGGAAATGCCGATAATGCGCAGTTCGCCGGCCTTTATCTGCGATTCGAATTCGCCATAACCCGAAATGCCGACCGTTACCTGCCCGCCGAGAATGGCAGCAAGAGCTTCACCGCCACCGGAATAGGCAATGTAGTTGACCTTGGTCGGGTCCACACCAGCCGCCTTGGCGATGAGGCCCGCCGTAATATGGTCCGTGCCGCCGGCCGAACCGCCACCCCATGACACCGCACCCGGATCGGCCTTCAGCTTTTCGACCAAACCGGCCATATCCTTGATGTCGGAGGCTGCCGGTACGACCAGCGCCTCATATTCGCCGGTGAGACGTGCGATCGGCGTCACCTGGTCGAGCGTGACCGGCGAGGCATTGGTCAGGATGGCGCCCACCATGACATAGCCGCCGACGATCAGTTGCGAGGGATCGCCCTTTGCCTGATTGACGAACTGGGCAAGGCCGATCGTGCCGCCCGCGCCTGGAACATTGACCACCTGGACATTGGAGGAAATCTGCTCGTCCTGAAGCGCGGTCTGCATGGTCCGGGCCGTCTGGTCCCAACCACCGCCGGGTGCTGCCGGTGCTATGATTTTATAGTCGGCGGCTTGGGCCGGAAGGGCAAGCAATCCCCCAAGTATCGTCGCAAACACGTAGTGCTTCACTGTGCTTCTCCTTGGTTGTCAGCCCGGCTCCGGACGAAGCTGGGCCTCTCGACAGGTGGGCGGAACGATCAGGCTGGCCACTCCAACTCCATTTTCATGCAACCCGCGCGGCCAATGGATCGGCCTTCGGGATTGCCGTGAGCCGATCGCAGGCGGTCATGCCTTCGCGCGCGAAACCGGCCGTTATAAGCGTGATTGTCGGTGTCCCGCCATTGTCGGAAGCTGGCATTCTCGGCTTGGCGAAAGGCAGGAACAGGTGCTGAAATCCTCCCCGAGTCTTGGTCCGGCCGTCTTCATTGCAGCCTGGATCGCTGCCTTATCTTGGCAGGTCGACACCCTACCCGCAAGACACCGTTTCGGCACTCTTGGATAGGCCAGGAGGGGCTGTCAGCGGCGGATGAATGTAAGATAAGCCGGCCGGCGCCCCTCGCGCACCGCCTTTGCCTCGTAGCGGGTGCGAACCCACCCGGGATAGGGCTGATGCCAATCCGCAGCCTCAATAGCCTGCCAGTCGAACGCCTCGTGGCTTCGGCACAGCAGCAGCGTCCAGTTCACATAGGTGTCGATATCGGAGGCAAAACGAAATTGTGCGCCTTTGGCCATGACGCGGGCAAACCGATCGAGATTCGCCCGGCTTACAAAGCGCCGCTTCCAATGCTTCTTCTTGGGCCAAGGGTCGGGATAGAGCAGGTCGATCCCTGACAGGCAGCCATCCGGCAGCCAGTCCAGTATCCGGGTGGCGTCATCGTCATAGACACGCAGATTGGGGAGCGGCGCCTGACCGAGCGTCGTCATCAGGCGCGCCATGCCGTTGACAAAGGGCTCGACCCCGATGAAGCCGGTTTGCGGCTGGCTGGATGCGATATGGTGCAGGTGTTCGCCGCCTCCAAAGCCAATCTCGAGCCGTACCGCCGAAACAGGTGCGGCAAACAGTTTGCGCAGATCGCCCGGAGCAGGCGACGTCAAGTCCAGCCGGTATTTCGCCAGACCGGTTTCAAGGGCTGCCGCCTGCTGCGGACGAATGGCCTTTCCATGCCGCCGACCGAAAAACGCTTCGGTCGAGCGGCTGCGCCGGGGTTCGGCATTCATGACTTCATCCGGACCGTGGATCAGGCCGCTTCGTCCTTGATCGCAACATCGAGGATAGCGTCCTTGATGGCCTTCACCAGATCGGTCCGCTCCCAGGAAAACGAGCCGTCACGGCCAGGCTTGCGCCCGAAATGGCCGTAAGCCGTCGTCTTGGCATAGATCGGCTTGTTGAGGTCGAGATGGCGGCGGATGCCCGAGGGCGACAGGTCCATGACCTTGCGCAACGCCTCTTCCAGCACCGCAGCATCCACCGTTCCGGTTCCGTGCAGATCGACATAGATCGACAAGGGCTGTGAGACGCCGATGGCATAGGAAAGCTGGATGGTGCAGCGGTCGGCCAGCTTGGCGGCAACCACGTTCTTGGCCAGATAGCGCGCAGCATAGGCCGCCGACCGGTCGACCTTGGTGGTATCCTTGCCCGAGAAAGCGCCGCCGCCATGCGGAGCAGCACCGCCATAGGTGTCGACGATGATCTTGCGCCCGGTCAGGCCCGCGTCGCCATCCGGCCCGCCAATGACGAACTTGCCGGTCGGGTTGACGTACCAGTTGCAGTTCGCTGCGATCTTCAGGTCACCGAAGGCCTGCCGGATGTAGGGTTCGACGACCGAGCGCACCTTCTTGGAATCCCAGCTTGGATCCAGATGCTGCGTCGACAGCACGATCTGCGTGACCTCGGCCGGCTTGCCGTCGATATAGCGCACGGTGACCTGGCTCTTGGCATCCGGCCCCAGCTTGGCGACTTCGCCCTCGCCCTCGTGGCGGGCGTTTGCCAGCAATTCCAGTATCTTGTGGCTGTAATAGATCGGAGCCGGCATCAGGTCGGGCGTCTCGCGGCAGGCATAGCCGAACATAATGCCCTGGTCGCCTGCTCCCTCCTCGCCCTGACGATCGGAGGCGTTGTCCACGCCCTGGCCGATATCGGGCGACTGCCCATGCAGAAGGACATCTATCTTTGCCGTCTTCCAGTGAAAGCCGTCCTGTTCATAGCCGATCGCGCGGATTGCCTTGCGGGCAGCGGACTTGAATTTCGCCGGATTGACGACCGGATTGCCCGCGGCGTCGTGCAGGATATTGCCGTCCTTGTCCTTCTTCAGGAGCGTATCGGGAACACGCACCTCGCCGGCGATGATGACGCGGTTGGTCGTCGCCAGGGTCTCGCAGGCCACGCGGACCTTCCAGGGGTCCATGTCTGCTTTTCTGGCTTCACGATAGACGAGATCGACGACCTCGTCGGAGATACGGTCACAAACCTTGTCGGGATGACCTTCGGAAACGGATTCCGAAGTGAAGAGATAATTCTGCCGCGTCACGGGTGTCCCCTCTTGAAAAACCGGTCGGCAACGCGCCGACAGTTGGCAGGATAGGTGTTATCGAACCCGGCCGGATGTCGTCAAGTTGGCTTTTTTCGTGGATCAGACCCTTTTTGGAACAGGTACCTAATCCTGTTCAGTCGTCATCGGAACCCAGCGCTTTCACCAGATCGATGATCTTGCGCCGCACCTTGGGGTCTGAAATCTTGACGAAGGCGCGGTTCAGTTGCAGGCCTTCCGCGCTGCCTACGAAATCGAGCGAGAAAGTCCCGGAAGCATCCTCCGCGAAGCCTTTCGACGCTTCCGGCTGGTTGGGCTGGTCCTCGAAGAAAAAGGACACCGGAACATTCAGGATCGATGAAATCGCCTGCAGGCGGCTTGCCCCGACTCGATTGGTGCCCTTTTCATATTTCTGTATCTGCTGGAACGTAATTCCCAGTCGTTCACCAAGACTTTCCTGGCTCATTCCGAGCATATTGCGGCGCAATCGGATCCTGCTGCCGACATAAACGTCCGTCGGGTTCGGCTTCTTCTTGTTTTCCTTGTCGATCATCAGTTCCCTCGCCGCTTTTCATCGGCTTACTCTAAAAACTATTCGCTTTCTTGTGCGGCGGTCTGCGGGCGCTTCGAAGCCCGCTCAGTCGGGCACAATATGAATTTCTAATATGTCAACTGTCAATTCGACCGAAAGCGTTGTCCCATCCGCATTCCGATGCCAATGGCTCCAAAGAAAAATAATATTAACAATCCACTAGTCCGAGTTTGCGCTTCTGCGGACTGGCGAGGTGCATAAAACGGAATCACGGCGTCGATCACGCCACGGGCGTTCATCGAAAGCGCGTCGGAGATGCGACCGCGTGTGTCCACCACTCCAGAGATACCCGTGTTGGCGGCCCGTACCAATGGAAACCCCGTTTCAACTGCGCGCAATTGCGCCTGCCGGAAATGCTGGTATGGGCCCGGTGTATCGCCGAACCACGCGTCGTTCGTTACATTCACAATAATATCTGATGACGCAACGTCAACTGCAACGATATCAGGAAATATAATTTCATAGCAGATAAAGGGCAGCGCCCGGATTCCAGAGTCGACGGTGACGGCGTGGCGCTCCATCCCGGGCGCCAGGTTCATCGGCCCAGCCACCAATTGCTCAAGACCGAGCCGGGAAAGGACGTCCGAGAACGGGATGTATTCCCCAAAGGGAACGAGGTGGACCTTGTCGACGGCATCGATGATTTCGCCGGCATCGTTGATGGCGATAACCGAGTTGTAGTAGCGCGGCTGGCTTGCAGCGGTGCTGGCGGCCTCCTCGCGCATGGCGCCCGCAACAAGCGTCTGGCCCGGTTCGAGCATTTCGCCCAGTGCAGCCAGGGCATCGGGCCGGTCGGTGAAGAAAAACGGCACCGAGGTCTCGGGCCACAGGATCATTTGTGGCTTCGGCGCATCTGCCGCAGGCGGTTGCCTAGACAGGTCGAGCATAGTGCGGAAAATCCGGTCGCGCGCCTCGCCGTCCCATTTCTCGGTCAGGTCGATGGAGGGCTGGACAATCCGCACGGCAAGCGTCCTGCCGTCGGGCACGAGAGGGGCGGCAAGCCGGAAATAGCCATAGCCGACATGGGCGGCAACGAGCAGGGCGGCCGCAAGCAATCCGACCACGGCGTGGCGCCGTGTCGCCACCAGAGCCGGCATGGCAAAGACGAATACGGCAAGCGTATTCATGCCGATCATGCCGGTTACGCCCACGCTTTGCATCAAAAGCGGGACCGGCATCGCGGCATAGCCGATGGCGTTCCATGGAAAACCGGTGAACAGGAACATGCGCAGCCATTCGGCCAGCCCGAAACCGAAGGCTAGCGCCGCTATGCGGCCGATCGTACCGCTCCACAGCAGGCAAGCCACCGCACAGGCAAAACCGTAGAAGAAGGCCAGCAATACCGGGATGCCGAGAACGGCCAGGGGCAGCGCCCAGGCAAAGCTTTCGGCCTCGACGAGGACGGCACCGCCGATCCACCACAGGCCGGCCAGAAAATAGCCGAACCCGAACCACCAGCCCAGGCTGAATGCCGGCAGCAGGCGGCTTCGCAGTCGTGCGCCCGACCCTTCCGTTATGCCGTCGAGCAGCCACACCAGCACGGGAAAGGAGACAAAACAGACTGCAAAGAAGTCGTAAGGCGCCTGTGCGAAAACGGTGAGCGCGCCGACAAGAAATGCAACCAGCGCTCGGCGCCAGCCCCACAGCAAAATTATCCGCCCTGCAAGGCGCTCCATGCGCGGTCCCCGGCGCATCCACGCGAGCGCAACCAGCTCAACGGAACACGCGAAAAATCGAAAAGCCCCGTCACCTTGCGCGCTCGACCGGCACCATGGTGAAGAATCACGCCGAAAGGTTAGAGACTTTCAGGGCTATACGGAAGCGTTCTGCCGGTTTTGCCAGCCCTTACGCCTGTTCGGTACGCGCCACGCGGCGGCGGCGTTCGCCTTTCTGGCTCTGCACGATGCGCACGCGCTTCACGCGGCGCGGATCCGCATCGAGCACATGGAACTCGAAGCCCGGTATGGCCTGCACCACCTCGCCACGCGCCGGCACGCGGCCCAACGTGTTGAAAATCATGCCACCGATCGTATCGACATATTCGCCATGCTCGCCGGCGGCGAAATCATCGCCGATCATCTTGGCAACGTCGTCGATCTCGGCCTTGGCATCGACGACGAAGACACCGTCCGCGGTTTGCGTGATCAGAGGTTCGTCGTCGTCGTGCTCGTCCTCGATATCGCCGACAACCATTTCGACAATGTCTTCCAGCGAGACCAGGCCATCGGTGCCGCCATATTCGTCGATGACCAGTGCCATCTGCGTTCGCGATGCCTGCATGCGCGCCATCAGGTCCGACGCCAGCATGGACGGCGGCACGAACAGCACGGTGCGGATCAGGTTGAGGTCGCCGATCGAGCGGGTCAGGTCGACATTGGAAAGGTCGAGCGTCGCCGCGCCATTTGCCGGCTTCTTCGTGCGCCGGCCGCTCTTCTTCGGCTGGGCAAGACGCGTGATGTGGGCAAGCACGTCGCGGATATGGACCATGCCGCGCGGATCGTCGAGCGTTTCGGCATAGACGGGCATGCGCGAATGGCCGGACTGTTCGAACACGGCCATCAGATCGCCGAGCGTGGTGGAAATCTCGATCGCCTCGACATCGGCGCGCGGGATCATGACATCCTCGACGCGGACCTCGCGCAGCCGCAGGATATTGTTCAGCATTGCCCGTTCGCCGGGCGAAAACGATTCTTCGCCTGTCGCGCTTTCGGCCAGCGCATCGGTCAGGTCGTCGCGGAGATTGGATCCGTTACGATGCCGGAACAGGCCGGCAAGCCGATGGAAAAACGAATGCCGTTCGGATGAGGCTTCCGGCGTCGCACTGTTCGCCGGACTGTGACTAGACTCGTCTTCGGCTGTTTCTTTGGCCGTCTGGCCGCCGCCTGTATCCGTCTTGGCGGCAGTATCTGGGGTGTCGTTCATCTTCGTCCGGGTTGGTTGCCACTTCCTGTTACGCGTAGGGATCGGGAATGGCAAGCCTTGCCAGTGCCCGGCGTTCTACCGCTTCCATCTCTTCCGCTTCCTCGTCGCTCTCATGGTCATAGCCCAAGAGGTGCAGAAAACCGTGAATGACGAGATGGCTTATATGATGTTCGAGCGGCTTTTCTTCCAGTTCCGCCTCGCGCCGGACGGTTTCAAAGGCCAGCACGATATCGCCAAGCATCGGCGGAAGCTCGGCTCCGCGCAGATATGGAAAGGCCGGGAAGGACAGCACATTGGTGGGCTTGTCCTTGCCACGCCACTCGGCATTCAGCGCCTGGACGGCGGCATCGTCCGAAAAGACCAGGCTCAATTCGCTGTGCCCGGCAGGCACACCCGCCTCGGCCATCGCACTTTCCACCGCGTTGCGCGCCAGATGCTCGAGATCGGCTGCCTCCGGCCAGTTTCCGGCCTCTATCGATACGTCGATCTCAATCGCAAACGGCTCGGCAGAATGATCTGCAGTATCGGTCATGACGGATTGGCGATCAGTCTTCGGTCACGCCGAGACCGCGTGCCATCTTGCCGTCGCGGTCATAGGCGCGCACGATCTCCGCAACCAGCGGATGGCGCACGACATCGGCATCGTTGAACCGTACCGTGACGACTCCCGGCACGCCGTCCAGGATCCGCAACGCCTCGACCAGCCCGGACTTGGTGTTCGGCGGCAGGTCGATCTGGGTGGGATCGCCGGTGACGATCATCCGTGAATTTTCGCCCAGACGGGTCAGGAACATCTTCATCTGCATGGATGTGGTGTTCTGGGCCTCGTCCAGGATGACGGCGGCATGCGACAGCGTGCGGCCGCGCATGAAGGCCAGCGGAGCGATTTCTATGACTTCGGCGGCAATGGCGCGTTCGACCTTATCGGCCGGCATCATGTCGTAAAGCGCATCGTAAAGC
>JBARWP010000476.1:0-2117 GCA_049646905.1 Pseudaminobacter sp.
ACCGAAATGGATCTTCGACATGCTGACTTTGCTCGCACTCCTAGCGGTCTGGTCGCGGTTCAGAAACGCTGGAGGGTCTGAAGATGGCAGTCACGATCAAACAGACTGAGGCAATCCCGGAAGAGTACCCCGACGCGCCGTCCGGTCTTTCCACGGCTGCGACCGCGCTCGACAAGGCTCTGATCTGGCAACGGATCGAAGCCTATGTGTCGTGGCGCTGGAGCGAACGCGGCGTTGTGTGGATTGTCGAAGGCTCGGGGCAGTGGGAAGCGCCGCTGTCGCCGACGACGATCACCAAGGCCGAAATCTGGCGTGGTGGCGGGTGGGAGGAATTAACGCTTCCAGCTGCACCGCTCGGCGGCTTCATGCTGTCCGGCGATGGCCCTTACCGCTTCACGGCAACTGTCGGCGAGGACGAGGCGGACGTGCCTGTGTCCGTGAAAGAGGCTTTCCGCCGCCTGGCTGAATACTCGGCGCAGTCCAAGGGCAAGGCCGGTGCGCGCTCCGAACGTATCGGGGCAGGCTCGATCAGTCTTTCTCATACCCGGTCGGCGTCGTGGATGGCGCAGGCCATGGAAAATTCAGGGGCCGGTGACTTGCTCCGAAAATGGAGGAAGCCGCATTGAGCATTCTCGATTTCTTCCGGCGCAAGCCTGCCACCGAAACCCGCGCTTCTGGCTCCGGCTTCACGGCCGAAATCATGGCCGCGCGCGAAGCCTATATCTCTGGAGCATCCGGCATCGGCGAATTGACCGCCGCCGTCCAGTCCTGTGTCAGCTTGTGGGAAGGCGCATTCGCCCTTGGTGACGTGTCCGGCACCGACATGCTCGACCGCCGCACGCTGGCGATGGTGGCCCGCTCCCTTGCCCTGCGAGGCGAATACGTCGCTCTGATCGGTGAACGCCGGTTGATCCCGGCTGCGGATTGGGATTTGAGCACGCGCGACGGCGAGCCGAAGGCGTATCGTCTTTCCATCTCCGAAGCCGGTGGCGGTCGCACCATGACGGCGCTTGCCGCCGAGGTGATGCACTTCCGCGTTGGTGCCGATCCTGTCCAGCCTTGGACCGGGCAAGCTCCCTTGCGCCGCGCTCGCTTGACTGCCGGGCTATTGCAAGCGATCGAAAGCGCGCTCGCCGAAGCCTACGACAACATGCCCTTGGGCAGCCTGATCGTGCCATTCCCTGAAAGCAGCGAAACCGACCTCGAAACCCTTGGTCGGGGCTTCCGGCGTCGGCGCGGCCGCGTGCTCTTGCGCGAATCAGTTTCCGTCACCGCTGCCGGTGGCCCGGCTCCGAATACAGACTGGCGACCTTCTGACGTGACGCCGAACATTCAACAGGCAATGCCACTGGAGGCGTGGCAGGCGGCGCGTGGCTCGATCCTGTCGGCTTTCGGCGTTCTTCCGGCGCTCCTGTCCGATGCAGCGCAAGGCCCGCTTGTGAGGGAAGCGCAACGCCATCTTGCGCAATGGACGCTCCAGCCGCTCGCAATGCTGATCGGCGAGGAAGCCGGTCGCAAGCTCGGCAGCGACGTGATGATCGACCTCATGCGCCCGGTGCAGGCGTTCGACGTAGGAGGCCGCGCGCGGGCGATGGCAACAATCGTCCAGGCGCTTGTGCAGGCCAAGGAAGCCGGACTGGAGCCGGCCGCACTCAATGCCGCGCTCACGACCGTGAACTGGGGAGACGGGGATAAAGCAGCTTAGGGCTGGCCGCCCTGCGCGTTTCTGCATCTGGCGCGAATAGGCTGGCAAGACGGCGAGTGCCGGGACTCTGGCAGTTCCAACCCCGTCAGCCTGCGGGCTTTTCCTCCTTTGGGCCGTGGCAGGCGCGCGTCAGTGACGTGCATATAGATGGCCGGGTGGCGATGCTGCCCGGCCATTTTCTATTCACGTGGCAGACTGATGGTGTATTATTCGATGATCGCTTGATATTCATTTTGATTTCGGCGATAAGAGTATCAAGCGATATCGGATTCGGAAATGTCAAACGATCTGCTGCACTGGTTTTTTGAGAATGAACAATCGACCCAAGGCTATGAGTTGGCCGAGGTCGTTGCGATTTCTGGTGCCAGTAAGGCTGATATCCAGAACTGGGTGACGCGGGGACACATTTCTC
>JBARWP010000477.1:0-2983 GCA_049646905.1 Pseudaminobacter sp.
GGCAATCGCAACCGTTATGGCGATGCGCTCTGGTCGGGCCTGGCGACCCATACGGTGCAGGCCGAATATCTGGGCGGCCTGACCGAGCAACTGGCCGAAACGGGCAATCCCGGGCAGGTGCTGCGCGAGGTGTTCAAGCCGGCTCAACGCGAGACCGACCAGGCGGTACTGCAGTCCATCGCCACGCATTTCTCTCGCCACTCGCTCCAGGAGGTGCTGGAGAGCCTCGAGCGCGCCGCCCCTTCCGATGAATTTGCCGCGAAGACCCTGGCGACCATGCGCACCCGCTCGCCGACCAGCCTCGCCGTTGCCTTCCGGCAGATCACCACCGGCTCGACGCTGTCGATGGACGAGTGCATGCGCATGGAGTTTCGCATCGTCAACCGGATGGTTGCGGGCCACGACTTCTACGAAGGCATCCGCGCCGTGCTCATCGACAAGGGATCCACGCCGGTCTGGCGTCCTGCCACACTCGATGACCTCGACCCGGCGGAGATCGATGCATATTTCGCGCCCCTGCCGGGCGGAGACCTCGATCTGTGAGCGATAACGCCGTCACCGGCGCCTCGGTCGGGCCTTCGGTCGCCGAAACCGCCTTTGCCTGGTTTCTGCGGCTGGTTTCCGCCTATTGCCTCCTTTTCGGCATCCTCTACTGGATCAGGCTGATCGGCTTCTATGACGGGCCGCTCTGGCGCATCGACACCATGCCGGTCTATTGGCAGGTGGCCGCCGTCACCCTTGCGGTCTTCTATCCATTCGCGGCGATCGGCCTGTGGATGCTCACATCCTGGGGGCCGGTAATATGGGTGATCTGCGCTGCAGCCGAGATCATCATGTATGCAGGCTTTCCGGAATTGTTCGGCAGCCGCACTGCCGTTGTCATATCCCACATCTGCGTGGCGCTGCTTTATGTGGGGTTCAGATCGGTTATCTTCTTCCAGAAGAGGCGCACGCAGCGCCATGGTTAACAAGCGCCCTCCGGCGCGCCATTTGTTAACCCTCTTGGGAAGGTAGCTTCAGGTAAGGCATTGTTAAGCTTGGCGTTTAAGTCGAATTTTATGTGTATTCGATAGTGTCGCGATCAAGGTGAGCAAACAAAACAATCACCGGGCGACAAACGAGAGGCAAGACAATGATCAATTCGCGTCCGGCGGCGAAGACCGCTAATGTATCCGACGATCGCCGTGAAGCGATCCGTTCCCTTTACATGGAATCGCTGCAGCTTGTCGAAAGACTGCACCGTCGCTTGCTTGACGTTATCAAGGATGAATTCGATCGCAACGGCCGCAGCGATATCAACGCCATCCAGGCGCTTCTGCTGTTCAATATCGGCAATTCCGAGCTGACCGCCGGTGAACTGCGTTCGCGTGGCTACTATCTGGGCTCCAACGTTTCCTACAATCTGAAGAAGCTGGTGGAACTCGGCTTCATCAACCACCAGCGCTCGCGTATCGACCGCCGTTCGGTGCGCATCAGCCTGACGGAGAAGGGCGCCGAGGTGGCCGAGGTGGTCGGCGGGCTCTATGAACGCCATATCGGTTCGATCGAGCAGGTCGGCGGCATCAACGCCGAGGAATTCCAGCAGATGAACCGCGCCCTCCAGCGGCTGGACCGCTTCTGGAACGATACGATTGCGTATCGCATGTAATTGTCCAGCAACGCGGCTGCACCAGAAAGCCGCGACCGATAAACCTCCAGGCATGGCCGGCCCGCACGCGAGCCGGCCTCTTTTTTCATGAACTGATGCTGTGGCTCCCGTGCCACTCCGGCCACCTGCCGGTCGCCGGAGTGCAGCCTATTTGCCTCGCAACCGGCTGGGCGCCATGCAAACGCCATATTCCGGTGAAAACGGAGAACCTGGAATGGACCGTCAAGCTGGGCTTGATCGTTTGCCGGATGCCTCCCGCTGAATTCTGCGCTTAGGCACCGGACGGGTGCGGGGATATGGTTGGCGAATTGTTAACGCTAGCCGCCGTAAAATCCCGACAAAGTTGTCCGATCGTTGCAACGCAGGATAGATGTCTGGAATGTCCATGAACAGAACCCGCCGGTCCTTTCTCGCCACCGCAGGCGCGCTTGCCGCGACAAGCCTCTCGGGTTCGGCTTTTGCCCAGGATGTGATCAGCGATATCTTGAATTCCTCGCGCCGGGGCAATTGGGACGACACGTTCGATGCCCGCGCCAGCGAAGGCGGCAAGGTTGCCTCCACCCTGCCCATTCTCAGCCCCCAGACGGTGTCCTACATCGAGCAGGCGATCGGCGTTTACCAGAACATCGTCGCCCAGGGCGGCTGGCCGATGGTGCCGGATACCAAGAAGCTGCAGCTTGGCGTTGAAGATCCCGATGTCGTGGTCCTGCGCAAGCGGCTGATAGTTTCAGGCGACCTGTCTTCGCAGGCCGGCATCTCGCCGGTGTTCGACACCTATGTCGATGCGGCGGTCAAGCGCTTCCAGGCCCGTCATGGCCTGCCGGCTGATGGCGTCCTCGGCAAATATTCCTATGCGGCGATGAATGTCTCGGCCCCGGTGCGGCTCGGCCAGCTTGAAACCAATCTGGTGCGCCTGCGCTCGATGTCCGGTTTCCTCGGCAATCGCTATGTGATGGTCAACATTCCTGCCGCCCAGATCGAGGCCGTCGAGAATGACCGTGTCGTGCTGCGCCACACCGCCATTGTCGGCAAGATCGACCGCCAGACGCCGATCCTCAACTCCAAGATCAACGAAGTCATCATCAATCCGTACTGGAACGCGCCGGAATCGATCGTCCGCAAGGACATCATCCCGTTGATGCGCAAGGATCCGACCTATCTGACCAAGAACAGCATCCGCATCCTTGGCCCGGACGGCAATGAGATCGACCCGTCCGCGATCGACTGGTCGACCGAGGACGCAGCCAAATTCCGCTTCCGGCAGGACCCGGGCTCCATCAACGCGATGGCTTCGGTGAAGATCAACTTCCCCAACCCGCATGCCGTCTATATGCA
>JBARWP010000478.1:0-20482 GCA_049646905.1 Pseudaminobacter sp.
GACAAAGACTGCGCGGCAGGAGAACCAACAGGCCAGCGGATCGGCAGCTTTGTGATATGAGGCTCGGAAGCCGCCGCAGCAGCTGAAATCGGCCTGCTCCAGATCGGAATATCAGATTAGATATAACGATCGTCACCAGCGCGCCGGCATCAGACGCCTTTTTGTCTCAGGCAGGCCCTGGTCAGTGCTTGCGAAAGGCCACCTTGACGGCGGACCGCCCGAAGAAATGGTGCCCCGCTCCCCCTTCCGCGACGATATCGAGAAAGCTGTCGGGATCGGTGACCTTGATGCCCCCGAGGATACAGCAGCCGCGCTCGAAGAAGGCTTCCGGTATCATCGTCACCGTCGGGCCGACGACGGCGATGCGCGCCGAGGGCCGCGCCAGCGCCATCAACTCGCCCAGCGTATCATTGGCAAGCGTCGTTCCGGTGATCATCAGCACGTCCGCCATCGGGACGATTTCCGGCGCCCTCTCGGCCTCGCGGAAATAGGGCATTTCGTGCGGCTGCAAGGTCGAAGGGTCCTTCTCGAGCACCCAGTGCCTCGCGCCGATCTCCCTCAGCGTGCGCAGGAACGAAACGAATGCACCCACGACGACCACCGTTTCGTCGGCCCTCACATCGGCGGCCTTGAAGGCGTCAAGGCCCTCGACCACCTCGAATCCATTGGCGATTCGGGTCTGCGTGGCCATCTGGGCCAGCGCATTGAGCGTGGCGATGCCGATGGTGCGCCTCATGCCGACCTGCTCCACCGCCCCTTCAAGGAGGTCGTCGGCCCGGCATCCGCGCAATTCGTCCGCAATTGCCGGGCCCAGCCACCCGGCGGCGTCCGGATGCTGGTTGACGGGCGAGGCACATGCTCCTGCATGACCGGTCGACAGCTTCACACCGGTGAAGAACCGCCCTGTCGCGACGCGGTCGATGACGATATCTCCCAGGCTGCCATCAAGACTGGCGCGCACGATCTCGATCGCCTTTTTCAGGATGACATTCGCCATTGTGGCATCGACCTTTTATCGGCGCGTTCCGCCGAACCGCTTCACCCCATTTCCCCTTCCCATAACGGCATTCAGGATAAGAGTCCCGCCGCTTTGCATGGCGACCTTCCAACTATACATTCACGAGCGGCAGCGTTATATTCGATCAGAACTAACGAGGTTGCCCTTGAAGATCGAAGCGAATTCCCTCGGCACATGCGCCGTGGTCAAAGGCGGCGAGCGGATCTCGCTCGGCCTTGTCGACGCACAAGGCCGCAATGTCGAGATTCAGGTCTCCGCCTCGGATGCCTGCGCGATCGCCATGACATTGCCGCGCCTGCTCAGGCACTCGCTTACGGAAAAATATCGCGACGCCTCGCTGCGCTACATCTTTCCGCTCGACACCTGGCAGGTGGAGGCCGCTTCGGACGGCAGGCAGGTGATCCTGACATTCGCCACCGGTGGCGGCTTCGAAGTGTCTTTCGCCACCCGGCCCACCACCTGCCGCTCGCTCGGATCGGCCCTTTACGAAAGCACCGAAACGCGTGTGGCCAAGGGCCTGGCAACGCAGAATTGAGGCAGGAATAGTCTGGGCATGGCAACGGCCTGACACGGCAGGAGGCACTTCGGGAGACGGGGAAGAAACCGGAGGAGTTGATGGGTACATCCGCATTCGGCCAGCATGCCGACAGAATTCACGCAGCAATCGATTCCAACGATGCGGCGAAATCTGCGCTCATCGCCTCGTGGCAACGGTCGGCCTCGCTTCACAATCTTGATCCGGCTGAGCGGAAGCCACCACGAAGGCTGACCGATACGGAGCTGACGTTTGCCCGACAACGCATCGAGCGTTTGATCTGGGCTGCCCAGGCAAGCCTTGATCGGCTTTACCTCGCGATAGGAGGAATAGGCTGCTGCGTCCTGCTCGCCGATCGTGACGGGGTCCCGGTTGAGCGGCGTGGCGCGCTCGCCGACGACAGCACGTTCCAGAACTGGGGCCTTTGGACCGGAGCCGTATGGAGCGAAGAGAGCGAGGGTACGAACGGGATCGGGACCTGCCTTGTCGAGCGGCGCGCACTAACCATCCACCGGGACCAGCATTTCTATACGAAGAACACATTGCTGTCCTGCACCACCGCGCCAATCTACGATCACGAAGGCAACCTCGCTGCGGCGCTCGATGTGTCTTCCTGCCGGGCGGATCTGACGGAAGGGTATGCCAGTCTGATCTCCATCGCGGTCGGTGACGCCGTTCGCAGGATCGAGGCGGAGAATTTTCGGCTCGCCTACCCTGGCACGCTTATCGTCGTGGCACCTACGCCGGAGGCGACGCCGAACGCGCTCCTGGCCATCGACAAGAACGAGATGATCGTCGGAGCGACCCGATCGGCGCGTATTGCCCTGGGCGTCACGTCGGAAGCCCTGGCGGGACCGCTGCTGGCCGCCGATCTGCTGGAGGGCGAGGCCGATTATGCGGTCGAACTGCGGCAGGCCGAGCGTGCCGTCCTGGAGCGTGCCCTCACCCGATCGGGCCAGAACATAACCGCTGCGGCCAGGATCCTCGGAATTTCGCGGGCGACGCTTCATCGCAAGCTTGCCAGACTCGGCATCCGTGGCACGCACTAGTTTTTTGCAGCGCACACTGTCGCGGTTTTGCGACAATTACGACCAGCGATCCATATCCACCGGGATGACAGCCGATGTCGGCTGAAGAAATCTTCCTCGAAGCGCCGCGTCGCTACTGCAGGAGGAAGACATGAACAAAGTCGAATTCCATCGTACCGCGAAGTCCCCCTTTGCCAAACGCTATGACAACTTCATAGGCGGGAAATATTCCGCACCTAAATCCGGCAAGTATTTCGAAAACACGTCGCCGGTAAACGGGCGGGTCCTTTGCGAGATCGCCCGCTCCGATGCTGCCGATGTGGAAGCAGCGCTGGATGCGGCGCACCAAACCAGGGAAAAATGGGGCAGAACCAGCGTGGCCGAGCGCGCACTCCTGCTCAATCGTATCGCCGACAAGATGGAGGAGAACCTCGCCACGCTGGCGCTCGCCGAGACCTGGGACAACGGCAAGCCGATCCGCGAAACGACGGCGGCCGACATCCCGCTCGCCATCGATCATTTCCGCTACTTCGCAGGCGCCATCCGCGCCCAGGAAGGTGGCATCTCCGAGATCGACCACGATACCGTGGCCTACCATTTCCACGAACCACTCGGCGTCGTCGGCCAGATCATTCCGTGGAACTTCCCCATCCTGATGGCGGTGTGGAAGCTTGCTCCGGCGCTCGCGGCCGGCAACTGCGTGGTGCTGAAACCTGCCGAGCAGACGCCTGCCTCCATCCACATCCTGCTCGACATGATCGCCGACATATTGCCGCCCGGCGTCCTAAATGTCGTCAACGGCTTCGGGCTGGAGGCCGGCAAGCCGCTGGCGTCCAACCCGCGCATCGCCAAGATCGCCTTCACCGGCGAGACGACGACCGGTCGCCTCATCATGCAATATGCCTCGCAGAACCTCATTCCGGTGACGCTGGAACTGGGCGGCAAGAGCCCGAACATCTTCTTTTCGGATGTAGCGGCCGAGGACGACGACTTCCTCGACAAGGCGATCGAAGGCTTCGTCATGTTCGCGCTCAACCAGGGCGAGGTCTGCACCTGCCCCAGCCGCGCGCTGATCCATGAGAAGATCTATGACAGGTTCATGGCCAAGGCACTGAAGCGCGTCGAGGCGATCGTGCAGGGCGATCCGCTCGACCCCGCCACCATGATCGGCGCACAGGCCTCGTCCGAGCAGTTGGAAAAGATCCTCTCCTATCTCGACATCGGCAGGAAGGAGGGCGCCGAGGTGCTGACCGGCGGCGAGCGCAATGTCCTGCCGGGCGATCTCGCCGGCGGCTACTATGTCAAGCCGACCGTGTTCAAGGGCACCAACAAGATGCGCATCTTCCAGGAGGAGATTTTCGGGCCGGTCGTCTCGGTGACCACCTTCAAGGACGACGACGAGGCGCTTTCGGTTGCCAACGACACGCTCTATGGCCTCGGTGCCGGAGTGTGGACGCGCGACGGCACGCGCGCCTATCGCTTTGGCCGCGCGATCCAGGCCGGCCGTGTCTGGACGAACTGCTATCACGCCTATCCCGCGCACGCGGCCTTTGGCGGCTACAAGCAATCCGGCGTCGGCCGCGAGAACCACAGGATGATGCTCGACCATTACCAGCAGACCAAGAACATGCTGGTCAGCTACAGCCCGAAGAAACTCGGCTTCTTCTGAGATAGTCCCTCCTGTCCCCGTTTACGGGAAGAGGATGCCGGCAGGCAGGTGAGGGGCAGCGCCGACATTCCGAGGTTGGCCCCGACCCTCATTCGTCACTTCGTGACACCTTCTCCCCGTGAACGGGGAGAAGGAAACTGGAGGAGCCACCCATGACAGACCACCCGTCACTCAACAAGGTTTTGGCCACGCCGGAAGCGGTCAAGCTGCTTGAAGAGATCATCGCCGACCACGGGCCGGTCCTGTTCCACCAGTCGGGCGGCTGCTGCGACGGCTCGTCGCCCATGTGCTACTCGCGCAGCGATTTCATCGTGGGCGACCGCGACGTCCTGCTCGGCCATATCGGCGATACACCTGTCTACATCAGCGAATCCCAGTATGAAGCCTGGAAGCACACCGACCTTATCATCGATGTGGTTCCCGGTCGTGGCGGCATGTTCTCGCTGGACAATGGACGCGAGAAGCGGTTCCTCACCCGCTCCACCGTTTGCCGATCATAGGAGACAACGCCTCCGATACTCGCGTAAAGTGCCGTTTCAACGCTTGCCGGAAGACGCATCCATGTCAAACATGCACGACGATGAACTGTTGCGCATCCTGCTTGACGATTGCCCCTATTCCGACCTGACCACCGAAGGTCTCGGCATAGCCGACCGGCCGGCAAAGGCGACACTGACGGCGCGGCAGGACATGGTCGTTTGCGGGGTCGAGGAAGCTGCACGAATGTTCGAGCTTTCCGGCGCCTCCGCCCGTATCCTCACCAGTTCGAGGTCGCAGGCGACAGCCGGCACGCTGCTGCTGGAGGCGTGGGGCGCAAGTGGAAGCCTGCACCGTGCCTACAAGATGGCACAGACCTTGATCGAAATCCTCTCCGGCATAGCAACGGCTGCAAGGGCGATCGTCGATGCCGCCCATCGCGAGAACCCCCGTTGCCGCGTAGCCTGCACCCGCAAGCATATGCCCGGCATGAAACGTTGGGCCCTGCACGCGATCGAGGCTGGCGGCGCGGTTCCCCATCGGCTTGGCCTGTCGGACCATGTGCTCGTATTCGAGGAACATCGCACCTTGCTGGATGATGCCGTTCCGCTGTCCGAGCATTTCCAGCGGCTGAAGCTCTTTTCACCCGAGCGCCGGCTCGCCGCCGAGGCTTCCGACATCGAGGAAGCGGCGAAACTTGCACGTGCCGGGGCCGAGATCGTGCAGGTGGACAAGCTGACGCCTGAGCAGGTCGCGACGGTGGCAGCGCTGCTGGGCGAGATCTCGCCACGTCCGCTTCTGGCAGCCGCCGGCGGCATCAATGCCGCCAATGCCTCTGCCTTTGCCGCTGCCGGCGCGGACATCCTGGTAACCTCCGCACCCTATCTCGCACCGCCGCGTGACGTGAAGGTCACCATCATGCCCGCCTGAGTGAACAGGCAAACCGCGCTCCTCACGCAGAGCATGCACCTTGCGATGGCAATGAACTCAAGCGATTTCGCCGGATTCTGTTCCCAGGAGCTGATGAGCAGCTTGGCCGTCTGGCCGGGCAGATATTGACCAAGCTGCTGCCTGATCGGCGCGGTTTGTGATCCGGTCGTTTCGGCCTGAGCCACCCCTGCAAGACAGTGCTTGCCATTGCCTGCAAAAGGATGCAATAACCTGTGTTATATCCATTCATATATATCGAAAAGGCGCCAAGGATGATTTCTGCCGCCGAAAATTCCATCTTTGAAATGACTATACCCTGTGCGCTCGCGCAGATTTCTTCAAGAGCGTTCTGTCTGATCAAACATTGCGATTTTCCCGAGTTTTAGGAACACCAGCCCCATGCAGATGGAGGTTCCGCCGCGACCGGATGAACCTGTGACCAACATGCCTGGTTCCAGTTGGGCGCCGGAGCGGACAGACGACCCTGGCCTCGCCTATGATCTGCTAAAGTCGACGGGTGCAGTCATTCTGGGCGGCCAGGAAACGGACCGGTTTGCCGTGATTGCCGCTTGCCAGGCAGTGCTCGGGAAGCATCTGCGGGTCCGTTGGGATCCACGCACATTTCGTGCGCATGACAGACCCGGCCGAAAGCGGCAGATCGTAAAGGCGACACGGACCATCCTGGAGGCTACCGCGCCGGAAGGTTCCGAGCTTCCGGTCGAGGCATCGCAACTGGTCATGGAAGGCTATGGCCTGGGAGACGGGCTTCCGGACATCGTGGCGTATCTTTGCGCCGCGGAGACGGAAATCGGCGGGGATTTCTATATTGTCGACGGCCAGGGCCTGCTCGCCAGCTTGTCGGACGCGGATTTGGCAGATGCCATATGGTCCTCTCCCGCGTCGATCAAGACCCATGTGAAGTATCCGCCGCAACAAGTGTGCCTGGCGCGGCGTACCCGGTCCGGCCGCGCTTTCATCCTCTACGTTCCCAACTCTCTCGTTGGCAACGAGTGGTGGGCCAGGCGGTGGCACGAGCTTGTTCGGCAAGCCGCCGCTACGGCTCAGCGTTTCGTCTTGCGGCAAGGCGAGGTGCTCTTCCTGGACAACTACCGCGTCTACTGCGGCCGCGAGCCCTATCGCGGCAACCGCATACTCCACCGCGGATGGTTCTGGAGCGACGACGTAATGGCTTATCCGATGGTCACCGAATGATGAAACAGCGTTCTTCAACTATCGAAATCACGGAAGCGTCCGTAGCCAATCTGGCTCCTATCCTGGGGTCCGGCGGCGACCGAAGCGCCTTGCATCTATGCATCGAGCCCGGCGGTTGCTCCGGCCTCCGCTACGTCATCAATGCCTATCCGCTGGAGCCCGGTTCCGACCAGACAGTTATCGAGTCGCATGGCGTATCGATCGTCGTCGCGACGGATGAACTGCCCATGCTGTCTGGTTCGGTCATCGAATACAATGCGCATGGCTTCTCCATCCAGAATCCCAATGCGCGAATGGCCTGCAATTGCGGAGCCTCCTTCGCGCTTCCCATCGACCGACGCAAGAACGACGCATCATCGCCCGCCGATGGCTGAGCGAGCGCCGAACAAGTGGGCTTGCGACAAGGATCGGCAAATCCAGTTTTGACGGAGGAATATTATGTCTGAACACATTGCCAAGGCGCGTTTTCGTATAGGCGGCCTGCTCCCGGCAGCGCTCTTTTTCTCGCTTTCTCTCCTTCCATTGCCCGCGCTGGCACAGGACCAGCCCAAAAAGGGCGGGACCATGGTGATGGTGGCGACCGGTGATCCCGGTCAGTTCAACATCGCCATCTCGACGAACGGGCTGCCGCGCCGTGTATCGGGCAACATCTTCAGTGGCCTTACCTTCATAGGAGAGGATCTGACGGCTCAACCCGACCTCGCGACAACTTGGGAAACGCCGGATGACGGCAAGACGTGGACGTTTCACCTCGCGCAGGGTGTGCACTGGCACGACGGAGCTCCATTCAGCTCGGCGGACGTGAAATATTCCTTCGAAGAGGTACTGATCAAGTATCACCCCACAACTCGAGCCGGCCTGGCCGATCTGCTTGAAAGCATCGAAACGCCGGACGATCACACGGTGGTATTCCACTTCAACCGGCCTTATGCACCGCTGCCCTTGCGGTTGGGCAATATCGATGCGCCCATTCTGCCCAAGCATCTTTATGAAGGCACGGATCCCCTTACCAATCCCGCCAATCAAACGCCTGTCGGCACCGGACCGTTCAAGCTGGGCGCCTACAATAAAGGCTCGAGCGTCGAACTGGTCCGCAACGACAACTACTTCAAGGAAGGGCTGCCTTATCTCGACCGGCTCGTCCTCTCCATAGTTCCTGATGCATCCCAGCAGGTTGCGGCATTGCTGCAGGGAGAGCTCGACTACATACCAGCCGTCTCCCCGGCTTTCGTAAAGACACTGGAAGCCAATCCGAACATCACGCTCAAACCGACAATCTCAAACGGCCATGGCGCGCTCAACTGCCAAAATCTGATGACGTATAACATACGCGGCAACAAGCATCTGGCGGACAAGACGGTACGGCAAGCTTTGGCATATGCGATCGATCGCGAGCGTATCGTGGAGCAGGTGACTTTCGGCCAGGCAAAGGTCGCGACGGGGCCAATCGCCAGCGCTTTCGACTGGGCCCGCCCGGCAGATCTGCCTTCCTATACGCACAATCCAGCCAAGGCCAACGAACTGCTGGACTCTGCCGGGAAGGTGCGCGGCGACGACGGCCTACGCTTCTCCCTGTCGATGCACACCACCGCCAGCAACAATGCCCTGGTAGAGATCGTCAAGGAAAACCTGGCTGAGGTTGGCATCAATCTCGAAGTCAATATCGTCGACGGCAATGCCGCCAACGAGGCCGTGTTCGTCACTCATGCCGCGGACCTCGGGATATGGGGGTCCTGCAACGCATCCGATCCGGACATCGGTATTCCGCCACTTTATGTCAGCACCAACATCTATGATTCCATCGGAGCGAACACGGCCGGCTACGACAACCCCGCGCTGGACGCGGAATTCCGTGCGGCAGCAAGCACAACCGACATGGCCGTGCGTGCGCAACACTACCAGAATGTCGTACGCATCCTGGTCGAAGACATGCCCTATTTGTGGCTGTTCGAGCAGCGCAACATCAGTGCCCTCAACGCCAGGCTGCGAGACGTATCGAACTGGAGCGCAAACCAGGCAGAGCGCGCCTGGTTCAGTGATTAGCGGTGGGGGTGATACGCGGCACCGGCTCGCTTCGGCGAGTCCGGATTGAACGATATATCCTTCGCCGATTGGTGTTTGCCGTGGTGTTGACCGTCGTGGCGCTCACCATCAACTTCCTGATTATTCATCTGGCGCCGGGTGACCCGGTTGCGATCCTGGCGGGCGAAACCGGCGGCGGCGCCGACTACTATGAGGAGATGCGGCACAGGCTCGGGCTCGACCGCCCGCTGCTCGAACAATATGCGAGATTCGTCTCGTCTGCCTTGGCGGGGGACCTGGGCACATCGATCGCCTACCGGGCACCGGTCATGGATGTCATCCTCTCGCGGCTCGGTCCAACGCTGCTGCTGATGATACCATCCATTCTGATTGCAAGCGTTCTTGGCATTGTCTTGGGTGTCTCCGCGGGGCAGCGTGCGGGTTCGTTGACGGATGACGGCCTGTCGATCCTGTCGCTTTTGGGAGCCTCGATCCCGTCCTTCTGGCTGGGCCAGTTGTTGGTCCTGCTGTTTGCAGTCCATCTCGGGCTTCTTCCCGTTCAAGGCATTGTAAACGCGCGCACGCAATTGGAGGGTTGGGATCTCCTGGCCGACGTTGCCCGCCACACGGTATTGCCCGTGGCAACGTTGAGCCTTGTGCATTTTACCCTTATTGCCAGGCTCGTCCGGACCAGCATCCGGGATGTGTCCCGGACGAACTACATCCGTACAGCCTACGCAAAAGGCCTGCCTCGCCGCAGGATCTGGTACCGGCACGGTCTGCGCAACGCTCTGCTTCCGGTCGTCACCGTTATCGGCAGCCAGTTCGGAAGCGTGCTCTCGGGGGCGGTCCTGGTCGAGACGATCTTCGCCTGGCCGGGCATCGGCCGGCTTCTTTATGAATCCACCCTGGCGCGCGATTATCCGGTGCTCCTAGGTATCCTCTTCGTCGTCTCGGTCGGCATCGCCCTCGCCAATCTTCTGACCGACTTGACATATCTGCTTCTGGATCCGCGCGTGGAATACCGGTGATGGAGGGTGACCGCGCCCCATCCGACGGTGGGATCAAGACATTGCTGCCGGGCTTCGATCTCGCGCATTTGGAGACTGGCGGCAGCCGGCCCGGATGGAAGCGCGGTACCTTCCTCGCCGCAGTCGCCATCATGTCCATCTTCATACTTGCGGCGGTTTTCGCTGGCCAGTTCAGCCTCGATGATCCGCTGCGTGCTGCAGGCTCGGCGTTTCAACCGCCCTCCGCACGTCACTGGTTCGGGACAGACAATCTGGGTCGCGACGTGTTCGGGCGAATAGCATTCGGCGCCCGAAATACCCTCGCTATCGGTGCACTTACCGCACTTGTGGCAGCCGGAGTCGGCGGCATTGTCGGTGGTATGAGCGGATATATCGGCGGCATCGTCGATGACATCCTGATGCGTATAGTCGAACTGGTCGAGATCATACCTCGCTTCTTTCTGGCGGTAATTGTCTCTGCGACCTTCGGGCCGAGCGCAATCGGGATCATTCTCCTGCTTGGCCTCACCATGTGGCCCGATACCGCCCGTATCGTGCGATCGGAGGTGCTGTCATTGAAGCAGCGCAGCTTCATTCTCGCCGCCCGCGGCCTCGGTCTGTCGGAACCGGCTATTTTCATCCGCCATGTGTTGCGAAACGTCATGCCGATCATCACCGTCACTGGTGCATTGCATTTCGGCACCGTGGTCCTCATCCAGGCCGGGCTTGGATTTTTGGGTCTGACTGACGGTTCGACAATCAGTTGGGGATCGATGCTGCAGGCGGCGCAGCCGTTCCTGATGATCGCCTGGTGGCCGGCCGTATTCCCGGGAGCGGCGATCACGCTGCTTGTGCTCTCTGCCAATCTGCTGGCCGACGGGCTCACAAGATGACCTCCCGCGCAAACAGCGCTACGATTGCGCCCGCCCGGGATGGCCGATTGTCGGTCACTGATTTGACGATCGACTTCCCGACCTCGCACGGCGCTGTCCGCGCTGTGGACGGTATCAGCCTCGATCTTCTGCCCGGAACCACAATCGGGATCGTCGGCGAAAGCGGTTCAGGCAAGAGTGTGACCGCTCTTTCGATTATGGGCTTGCTGCAGGCCAGTCGAGTGCGCCAGGAGGGCCGGGTCGCTTTTGACGGCATGGAGGTGCGGCAACTCGGGGATTCAGGCTACCCTGGTCTGCGCGGCCGCGAGATGGCCATGATCTTTCAGGATGCGGCCAGTTCGCTGAACCCGGTGCTGGATATTGTCTCGCAGGTGGCCGAGGTCTACCAGGTACATTTGGCGATGCCCCCCCGTAAGGCGCGTCTGGCGGCGACAGCTATGCTGGAGCGGGTCGGCATAGCTGACATCGGGCGTGGACGTCGCTATCCCCATCATTATTCCGGAGGCATGCGCCAAAGGGCCGTTATCGCAATGGCACTGGCCAGCAATCCGCGTCTGTTGCTGGCCGACGAGCCCACGACCGCTCTCGATGTGACGGTGCAGGCGCAAATCCTCGACCTCCTCAGGACATTGATAGCCGAGTACAACACGACGCTGGTTCTTATCAGTCACGACCTCGGTGTCGTCGCGGGAATGACGCAGCAGATCGGGGTCATGTATGCCGGCCGCATCGTCGAGACGGCTCCGACCGACCAGCTCTTTGCCAATCCGCTCCATCCTTATACGCTCGGGCTCATGCGGTGCATCCCGCGTTTGGACCAGCCACGGCCTGAACGGCTCATCGCCATAGATGGGCATGCGCCCAGTTCAGCCCCGCATAAACCAGGGTGCGCATTCGCAACTCGCTGTGTCTGGGCTACCGAACGTTGCCACAATCACACGCCGCCGCTTGCTGTCGTGGCGCCAAACCGCCGTGCTGCATGCTGGCACTGGCAAGCACTCCAGCACATGGACGGGCGAGAACCGCCGCCACCTCTCCGAACCGTTGTCGGCAAGCACGCTCTGCCGGCCACGCCACTGCTCGTCGCAGAAAATCTGCGAGTCGATTACGCGGTCCCTGGTTCCGCCAGGCTGCTGAGTGCCGTTGATGATGTCAGCATTGCAATTCAGCGCGGCGAGACACTGGGTCTGGTCGGAGAGTCCGGCTGCGGCAAGTCGAGCCTGGGGCGTGCGCTGCTCATGCTGACGCGTCCAACTGCCGGAAGGGTCATCATCGCGGGACATGATTGGACCACCGCTTCTCGGGCACAGTTGCGTGCGATGCGGCCAAGGGCGCAGATGATCTTCCAGGATCCATTCGAGACACTGGACCCGCGCATGACGATCGGTGCCTCGATCTCCCAGGCAATCCGTCATAATCGACCCGCACTGACCAGGGCCGCGATTACGGAAAAAGTCATATCACTGTTGCAGACGGTCCAGCTCCCACCACAGATCGCGGCGCGCCTGCCCAGCGAGTGCTCGGGCGGCCAGTTGCAGAGAGTAGCGATCGCCCGCGCCCTTTCCGTCTCGCCGGAACTGATCGTTCTGGACGAACCTACCTCCTCGCTGGATGTGTCGATCCAGGCGCAGGTGATAAACTTGCTGGGCGATCTCCAGGAGCGCCTGGGACTCACCTACCTCTTTATTTCTCACAATCTGGCTGTCGTGCGCCAGGTCGCCACCCGCGTCGCCGTCATGTATATGGGCAAGATCATCGAGTTGGCGGATCGTGACCAACTTTTCGAAACCCCCATGCATCCCTACACACAGGCCCTCATCGCCGCTGTCCCTGTCCCGGACCCGGCAAGGGAAAGGGACCGCCGCAGAGCCCGCCTGGGAGGCGACGTGCCGAGGACGGCTCCGTCCCAGGGCTGCCGGTTCCATCCACGCTGCCCTTCGGCAATGGATATCTGCCGAACCCACTCACCGACCCTTTCAGACCACGCGGATCATTTCGTCGCTTGCCACTTGCACCAGGCTCGCCGCTCGCGCTGAAAGATACGCGGACGGTTCAAGGGCGGCAGGATCATCATGCCGATCTACAGCCTAGCCCAGATACGGCGTGGCTTACCACTTCATCCCTGTTTCGACGACAACTGCGGAAGTGTTGCATGCTTCCCGACATCCAAAAGGCGTAGGCCTATCACCCAATTGGTGTTAACCAGATATTAATCTTACAATTGTGGGTTCTTGGCTGCGGAATTACTATTCCCCTGGGCGAACGGGGGACTATCATTGAAGGCAACGAATAAAGTTGTTCTGATCAATCATCAGCCAATAGTGCTTGAAGGTTTGATCCGTATCGTTGGCGAGCAGGATTTCCTCAAACTGACTGGCTGCACACTTCCCTCATGGGAAAGGTCGAAGCCGTTTATTCTGCAGCATCCGGATCTTGTGCTGCTGGACAGCGAGGAAATCGGCAGCCTGCTTGAAATGATCGGGAATATCTTGGAAATCTCTCCGTCTACGAGGGTGATCGTATTTGCGGCTGCAGGAAATGCAGACTTCGCCGTACGAGCACTCGAGGCGGGTGCCGCCGGTTATGTCTCCACGACCAGCACCATGGAAGAGCTGATGACCGCGGCCCGGTGCGTGCTGGCTGGAGATACCTTCATCTCGCCGAAGATCGCCGTCCGCGTCATCAATTCCCTGCGGGCCGCGGCGATCCGCAAGACGGTGGCGAGGCAAGGCAAGCTGAACTACCGCGAAGAGCAGATTGCCTGCCTTCTGCTCAAGGGCAAGACCAACAGGCAGATCGCCGACACGCTCGGTCTCAGCGAAAAAACCGTGAAGCACTACATGCATCACCTGATGCAGAAGCTCAACGCGAAGAACAGGCTTGAACTGGCGCTTGTGGTGAAGGCCGGCCCCGGAAGCGAAACCTATCTGGTCAATTGATCCCCGGATTCACAAATCAGGGTCAGCAAATCCGCTGCGGACCCTAGCGCACGGCATGCGCAATGGCGGGCGAAGCCCCGCTTGGCTCACCTCTCCCTGAACGCCCTGTTGAACTGGTCGGAGAGAGGCTTGACGAGATATGAAATCGCCGTCCGTTCCTCGGTCGTGACGTAGACCTCCACCGGCATGCCCGGAAGCAGCGTTTCGCCACCGAGCTTTGCCAGTTCGTCCGGCGCCACTCTTATGTCTCCCAGATAATATGTCTCGCCTGAGGCCGCATCGCGGCTGGTAGCGGGAGAGACATGAATGACCTCGCCCTTCAATTCGGGCGTCGTGCGCTGGTTGAAGGCGGAGAAGCGCAGGCGTGCGGTTTGCCCCACCGTGACCTGGTCGATGCTGGCCGGGGCCAGCCTGACCTGCACCTTGAGCTTGGCGTCTTCCGGAACGATCGTGACAAGCACTTCCGCCGGCGTGATGACCCCGCCGATCGTATGGACGTTGAGCTCGTTGACCGTGCCGGACATCGGCGCCCTTATATCGGTACGCGAAAGACGGTCCTCGATCGCGGTCCTGCGTTCGTTCAGTTCCGACATTTTCGTCTCGACCAGGCTGAGTTCGCGTTGCGCCTCCGTTCGCGCCGTCTCGTCGATGGAAATGATCTGGAGCCGTATCTCGCTCATCCGGGTCTTGGCCCGGGCAATGGCGGCATCGATTTCCCCGCGCTCGCCCACCAGGCGGGCCCTGTCACGGCTGGACGTATAGACGCGCGTGCTCTCGACCAGTTTCTTGTCGGCAAGCCCCTTGAGCTTGTCGTGCTCGACCGCCAGCAAGGCGATCTCGTCATCCTTCGACGTCTTCTGGGCCTCGAGCCCCCTGATCTCTTCCCCGATCTGCTCGACTCCCAGTTCGAGCTGTTGCTTCTGGCTTTCCCGCTGGGCCAGGTTACCATCGAAAAGGCGCGTCTCGCCGTTGATTATGAAGGCGACGTCGGAACGATCCAAATCTAGTTCCTCGGGAAACTCGATAGCTGCAAGGCCGTCGCGTTCCGCCAGCAGCCGGGCCTTCCTGGCCGCAAGCTCGGTCAATTGCGAACGTACGATAGACAACTCCGCCGTGGTCTGGGCGTCCTCAAGCCGGATCAGAACCTGGCCCTTGCGGACGCTATCCCCCTCCCTGATCGCGATCTCGGAAACGATGCCCCCGTCCCGGTGCTGGATGGATTTCAGCTTCTGATCGACGACAACAGACCCCTGGGCGATGACGGCTCCGGTCAGTTGCGCCGTCGCGGCCCACCCCCCGGCGCCTGCGACAAGCAGGAAGCCGAGCGTGATCCCGGCAAAGACCCGAGGGCCTATGCTGAAGGCGGGCTCCCTATCCCTACGCGATTTAGCGGCCATGTCGAACCTCCCCTTTTCCCCTCGATCCGCTGCTTCAAGCGGTCTCGACAATCACCAGGACATGGTGGCCATGCATGGTGATTGTCGTTTCGTAGATCGTGTCTCTGTTCAGGTCGGCCTCGATCACCGTGCGTTTCATGTTCTCGACCCACTCATGGTTCACGCGTATCGGGATGTCGTCATCGTCGAAATCGTCGCCGTAAATGTCCTCGAACCGGTCTTCCATTTCATCGAGGATCTTTTCGAACAGGTCGTATTTGGACATCCGGATCCGGTCGCCGACCCTGAAGTCCATGATCTCGTGGATGATGGGTTCCGCCGCCCCGGTTGTTTCCATCGGCGGGAATTCGAACGTGTTCTCCCCTCCGCCGCCAATCAGCACCGTCGGCGTGCTCCCGGCGATGAAATGATCGTCGCCCTGCCCGCCGACAACGGTTTCAAAGCCCGAGATCGTGTCCTCGCCGATCTCGACACCGCTCGCCTTGCCATTCACCAGGTCGACGGTGATCCCTTCGGTGGTGGCCGAGTAGTCGAGAACGTCGCAGCCTTCACCGCCGTCATAGATGTCATCCTCGCCGTCGAGCGCGGCAACGACGGTGTCGTTTCCTTTGCCACCCAGAACGATATCCTCGCCGGCCCCGTCGGTCAGGACGTCGTTGCCGTCGCCCCCCTCGATCAGGTCGTTTCCCGAGCCGCCGTCAATGACGTCATCGCCCGCGCCGCCTATGACGACATCGTCGCCGTTCCCGCCCGAAAGCAGGTCATTGCCCTCGCCCCCGTCGATATGATCATTCCCGTCGTCACCGAAGATGACGTCGTCGCCTTGATTGCCGAACAGCCGGTCATTACCGGCGCCGCCCGATATGTGGTCATTTTCCGGGCCGCCGAAGATGATGTCATCGCCAGCGCCCCCGAACACGGTGTCGTCGCCCGATCCGGCCACGATATGGTCGTTGCCGGCACCTCCGCTCAGGACGTCGTTGCCGCCGCGGCCGTCAATGTTGTCGTCGCCGCGGCCGCCGTCGATATCGTCCGCGCACATCGTCCCGAGCAGTAAATCGTCTCCATCGGTTCCGCCGATGAAGGACCGGACCACGGAAAAATGCACGGTCTGCTTGACGGCAAATTCCCCGTCGGAGATTTCGTAGGTGATCGTCACCGGACCGGTCATCAAGGGTCCGCTCGCGAATATCCACGCATCCCCTGACTGCGTAAGGGTTCCTGACGACACGGTTATGTTCTCCACCGCGAGAACGTCGCCGTCCGGGTCGACCGCATTGCGCAGAAGGTCGGACAAGCCGATGGTGAGGATGGCGCAACCCGTCACATCCATAAGGTATATCGGGCCGCAAACACGCGGCGCCCGGTTGGCCGGTTGTGGCTCACCCTCGCATGGCTCGTCATCGCAGGGCTCGCACGGCGGCTCTTGCCCGCAAGGCTCGTTGCCGCCGCCATCAGTGCACTGCGGTTCTTCTCCATCGCCTGGCCCTCCAGGCACGGTCGGATCCTTACCGTCAGGGCCTTCGGGCGCACCACCATCGTCCGGGCCATTGCCATTGTCCGGGCCATTGTCGTCGTCCGGACCATCGCCACGATCCGGGCCGCCTCCCGGATTTGGATGCCCGGGCGTGCCGTTCTCGCCCGCATTGTCGTTCGCCGGCGAGGCTGTCAGATCTGCTGGGTCGAATCCTTTCCACCATTCGTCCGTTTCCAGCGGCCGGAAACCTTCGACCACCGGTGAGCGGACCGAAATGAACTCGACAGGAGGAACAAGGTCCACCAGCTTGCCGCCGCCCCCGGTTGGGCCTTCCGGCTTTTTAACCGTTCCGGTCGCATTGTCGTCCAGAAGCGGGTGCTCGTCGAACCGTGCCTGGGCAAGCTTCGGTTCCGGCTTGCCCTCCGGCTCCTCGTCCGGCGCCGCCTTTGCCTCTTCAGGATCGGCACTGCTTGGAAAAACCGATTTCAGGTAGAGCGCGATTCCTACCAGAAATACGCTCAGGATAGCCGGGGTCCTGGATTTCCTGTCCGCGTTCTTCAGGACATAGCGCTGGGCGGGATCGCTCTCTTGCGGCTGCGTTTTCGTGCCTTTGACATCGATTGTCATGCGAGCACCCGCGCGGACATTCGCGGCCGCGCCTCCTTGCCGGGCTTGGTTTCATCCGCAGCCTCATCCTGCCGCCTCGCATTGCCGATGATCTCGTCCTTGGGCCCGAAAGCC
Source organism: Pseudaminobacter sp. (assembly GCA_049646905.1). GTDB lineage: Bacteria > Pseudomonadota > Alphaproteobacteria > Rhizobiales > Rhizobiaceae > Pseudaminobacter. The sequence continues at coordinate 17,349 of JBARWP010000478.1, forward strand.
GTCATACGGCCGTTCTGGACGACCGCCACCAGGTCCACGGCCGCAAGTGCGCTCGGACGATGGGCAATCACGACGACGATTCCGCCACGGCTCTTGACGCCTTCGATCGCGGTCGTCAGGGCCGCCTCCCCTTCCCCGTCGAGATTCGAGTTCGGTTCATCGAGGACGATGACGAACGGATTGCCGTAAAGCGCGCGGGCAAGCCCGATCCTCTGCCGTTGCCCGCCCGAGAGGGCAGTGCCCAGCGGTCCGAGTTCGGTCCGGTAGCCGTCAGGCATGCGCACGACCATCTCGTGCACGCCGGCGGCACTCGCCGCCTCCACGATCGCGCGCGCGTCCGGTTCCTCCTGCAGGCGCGATATGTTTTCCTCTATCGTGGCATCGAGCAGGGCAACGTCCTGCGGCAGGTAGCCGACAAAGCGCCCGAGCGCCTCGTCATCCCATTGCCCCAGTTCCGCATCGTCCAGCCTGACGCCGCCGCGCAGGACCGGCCAGATGCCGGTGAGTACGCGCACCAGGGTCGTCTTGCCGCCGCCGCTGGGACCGATGACGCCAAGGGCCTGCCCGGCCTTCAGCTCGAAATTCACCTCGCTCAACAGCACCCGGCCGGAACCGGGTGCGGCAACCGTGACGTTTTCGACTTTCAGGGATGCGCGTGGCGCCGGCAGTTCCATCGGCTCATCGCCTTCGGCCAGCGCCATGGCGGTTTCCTTGAGCCGGCCGAAGGCCGTTCGCGCCGATACGACGTTTTTCCAGTTGCCGATGGCAAGGTCGATCGGCGCCAGCGCCCGCGCCGAGGCCACCGATGCGGCAATGATGGCGCCGGCACTCAGTTCGCCGTTGATCGTGAGGAACGCGCCTAGCCCCAGAACCGCCGACTGGAGGATCATCCTCACCACGCGCGACCGCGCGCCGAAGGTGCCGCTGATGTCGTTGGATCGTGTCTGGAGCTCCAGATGTTCATCATTGGCGGTGCCGAAGCGCGCCACTGCCCGGCCGGCGAAGCCCATCGCCTTCAGGATATCCGCGTTGCGCGCATTGGAGTCGGCTATGGCGTTTCTCGTGACTGCCGCCTGGTGGGTGGCGCTGCTGAGACGACGTGTCATCAGTTCGGTAATGATCGTCAGAACGGTCAGGACGAAGGCGCCGCCGAAGGTCAAGGCCCCGAGCCAGGGATGCAGCATGTAGACGAATACCAGGAAAAGCGGCATCCACGGCAGGTCGAAAAGCGCAATCGGCCCCTGGCTGCCGAGGAATCCGCGCACCGTGTCCACGTCGCGGCCGCGTTCAAGCGCTTCCGCCGTAGAAAAGCCGAAACGTGGCATGTCGATGGCAACCTGGTGCGCCATGGGGGCAATCTTCCGGTCGAGCCGCGCGCCGATGCGCACGAGGATCTGGGAGCGGATGACGTCGAACAGGCCCTGGAAGAAGTAGAGTCCGATCGCAAGGATCGAAATGGCAATCAACGTCGGAATGCTGCCGCTGGACAGGGCGCGATCGTAGATCTGGAGCATGTAGAATGCGCCGGTGAGCGCCAGAACGTTGATGACGCCCGACATGGCGAACAGGAACACGAAGACGCTCCTGAACCCTTTCGTCAGTTGCTCGACCTTCCTGCGTTTCGTCGCAGATATCGAATCCTTGGAACGCATGGCTTCCCCCGGAATGCCTTGGAGTCGTCCCGGAGCAGGAGGATGGATCCCGCTCCGAGACGGTTGCACTAGAGGTTGAAGTCGCTGGAAGTCAGATCGTGCGAACCCTTGATGCTGATCTTGAAGTCAGCTTCGGTGCCGCCCGACATATTGCCTTCGACGACCGTATAGTCCTGGCCGTCCCGGTTCTCGTGGGATACGAGGAGCTCCCCTCTTGCTCCGGTGAAGGCGCCGGACACCAGCGTGAAGGCCTGGTTGCCTGCAGCGCAGCCATTTGCGTCCATGCTGCTGAGGTCGATCTTGTCGCCCGGCTGGAAGCCCATGATCGTGTCGCCATCGGCATCGGCGGCAGACAGGAAGCGGAAGGTATCGTTGCCGGCACCTCCGTCGATGACGTTCACGGCTGCGCTCGCGGTGATCACGTCGTTCCCGGACCCGGTGATGATGTTCTCGATACCCCAGATCGTATCGTTGCCCGTCTGGGAGCTCGACACGCTCCCGCGGCCCATGAAGCCGGTGCCGAGGTCGGCCGTGATGTTGGCGGTTATCGCCGACATGTCGAGGGTGTCGTTACCGCTACCGCCGACCATGTCGTCACCATAATAGGTATCGTCGCCGTCGCCCTTCTCGGCCACGATCAGGTCGTCGCCGTTGCCGCCGAATACCGTGTCGTTGCCGGTTCCGGCATTGATGAAGTCGTTTCCGTTGCCGCCGAGGATACGGTCGTTGCCGCCGTCGCCGTAAAGCATGTCGGCACCGTTTCCGCCGAAGATGTCATCGTCGCCGTCGCCGCCGAAGATCACGTCCCGGCCGCCGAGGCCCATGATGGTCTCGCCATGAGCGGTGCCGATCAGCGCATCGGCAGCTTCGGTGCCGACAATGGCCGCGGCGTTCTGATGCGGAGGGTTCGCAGAGCCGCCGGCATCGTCATCGTCGCCACAAGACGAATGATCGTCGTCGTCGTCATCATCATCGTCATGATCCTCGTCGTCATCGTGATGACCGGGACCGTCATTGTCGTCGTCATCGACGGGGCCGTCCGGATAGCCTGCTCCATATTCGATCAATTGGGGCAGTTCGTCATCCTCGCAGAAAAAGCTGACCGAGTGGGCGTCGGCAATCAGGGTGTAGGAGCCATCCGCATTTCGCGACAGGAGATAGTCGCTTACGGTCTTGCCTTCGGCCAATTCGATCACATCCTGCTGGCGCAGCATGCCGACGATCGTGTCATGGCCGCCATTGGTCTTGAAGATGACCCGGTGTGCCGACGACAGGTTCGAAATGTCGAACTGGTCGTCCGCCGCCGATCCGCGCAGCGTAATGGTGCTGTAGGCGAGGCTGGTGCCCGCAAAATTGCCTCCGACCACGAAATGATCGCCGCCTCCCAGGCCGTCGATGACAACTTCCTCGATATTGGCCAGCTCAGCAACGACCGTCCCGTTGCGGACGACCACGATCTCGGTTGCCGGCTGCAGGTCCGGG
>JBARWP010000479.1:0-4290 GCA_049646905.1 Pseudaminobacter sp.
GCTTCGGGTCCACGGTCCCGGTGACCGACAGGCCGACGGACAGCGCTTCGCCCTCGCTGGAGTGACCGCCCACAAGCGTCACGCCCTCGCGGTCGAGGCAGCGCCGCGCGCCCGCCAGCAACTGGAACAGCGTCTCCTCGACGATATGCGCAGCACCGTGCGGCACCACGGCCGTGGCGAGCGCATGGCGCGGCGTGCCGCCCATGGCGAAGATGTCGTTCAGTGCATGGCCGGCTGCGATCTCTCCGAACAGATAGGGATCGTCGATGAAGGCGCGGAAGAAATCCACCGTCTGCACCAAATGGCGATTTGCCGGCACCGTGATGACAGCCGCATCGTCCGGGGCGCCGAGACCGACAAGGACGCTGTCGTCGCCAAGCGGCGGATCGAGCCGCGCCAACGCCCGCGACAGCGGGCCAGGGCCGACCTTGGCCGCGCAGCCACCGCACCGCATTTCCTCGACATCCTTCTTCACCTCTGCGGGTGCCGTCCGCGCCATGCGTGCCGTCATGGCGGCAGTGTCCTGGTACATGCGCATCCAGCGCCGGTCGATCCAATCCTTCAGGCGCCACAGCCAGGCGCCTTCCGCCTTGAAGGCGCCGCGCGAGGCAACCGCATAGCGTTCGCCCGTCGAGATCAGAGCCAGATGCCGCGGCTGCGGCTGCCAGGGCCTCGGCTTTTCACCGCGAATCGCAGCGCGCAGGTTGCGGGCCAGCGGCGGGCCGGCACGCACGGCATAAACTCCCGCCTTCTCACGCGGCGTAGCGACAAGCGCCGCACAGTCCCCCGCCGCAAAGACGGTGGGGTCATTGAGCGATTGCAAGGTCGGGGAAATTGCAATGAACCCGCCCTCATCCAGCTTCAGGCCGGTGTCACGGAACCATCGCGGCGCGGCTGCCTGCGTCGTCACCAGCACCGCATCGGCATCGAGCCTTTCGCCATCGGCAAAATGAAGCGAATGCGTATCCATGGCAACAACCCGCCGGTTTTCGATAAGCGCTATCCCACAGCGCACCAGCACACCGCGAAAGGCCCCCTGCACGCGCGCATTATGCGTGGCAAGCAGCTTCCCGTCCGTCACCAGGGTAAAGGAGAAGCCGTTCGGATCGACGCCGGCCGCTTGTGCCTCATCCGTCAGGCCTCGCCTGAGCGACAGCAGAAGTTCCACCCCTCCCGCACCGCCGCCGATCACCACGATGCGGCGTGGGCCGCCGCGTTCCAGCAGGCGTTCGCGCAGTGCCTCGAATTTCGCCAGGAAGCCGCCGATCGGCTTGACCGCAACGCCATGCTCGGCAGCCCCGGCAATCGCATCCAGCGCCGGCGTGATGCCAACATCGATCGACACCAGGTCATAGGCAAGCGGCGGCCGGCCTTCCAGCAGCACGCGGCTGTTTTGCCGATCCAGCCCGCAGGCTGCCGCATGGATCAATCGCGTCCCGGTCGCGGCCGCCAGCCGGACCAGATCGATATGCGCCTGCTCCCTCGAATAAAAGCCGGCGATCAGGCCCGGCAGCATTCCGGAATAGGGCGTATCGAGATCACGCGTGACCAGCGTCAGGCGAATGCCGGGTTGCGGGCGCTTGGCAAAGGCCATCAACACATGCACATGCGCATGGCCGCCGCCGACCAGCACGATCTCGCGATCGATTGGAGCGATATTCCTCATGTCCTGGCATCGTTCCCGGTGAAACCGGCTAGGTCCGGGGCGGCCTCAACCGGGTGAAGGGCGCCACCGCCGCATTTGCCGCCAGTCGCCGAACTCCCTGTTTCCGGAAGGGATTTTGCCGAAGCGACAGACCGTCGCCCGCATGCCGCGCTCACGGGCCGCGGTCGCCGAAGTTCCTGGCCCTTGAAAGGCTGTTTCCACCCATGATGACGATCCAAGCCGACATGGCACGATGCTAGGGTCAGCCCGGATGCCTGTCAATGAGAGCGGCTTTCAGGCCACCAGCCGCTGCACCCGGTCGCGCCCATTATGCTTTGCCTTGTAGAGCCCGGCATCGGCCTTCTTCAGAAGCTCGTCGAAATCTTCAAGCCCGCAGGAGCTATGGCAAACTCCCGCACTGACGGTAACGCGTATCTCGTGACGCCCCGACTTGATGATGGTGGCGCGGATAGTCCTGCGCACCCGCTCGGCGACCGCAAATGCATCCGCCTCGGAGATATTCGTCAGGATCGCGGCGAACTCCTCGCCGCCCCATCTCGAAACGATGCTGGTGGTGCGCAGATTTTCGGTGAAGACCTTCGCGCAGGCCCGCAGCGTATCGTCGCCGACGGCGTGGCCGTAAGTGTCGTTGACCTGCTTGAAATGGTCGAGGTCGAACAGCACGATCGCAAAGTCATTGCGGTTGCCGGCCGACAGATATTCGCGAATACGCGTCTCGAAGGCGCTGCGGTTCAGCAAGCCCGTCAGGGAATCATGCATCGCCAGCCGCTGCAGCCTGACGGCATCCCGCTCATAGGCAAGCGACAAGGCAAATGCGCCGGTGGCCGCGATGTGAAGGAGCGCAACGAAAAGATGGACCATCAGCATCAGGTCATCGGGCAAATGGCGGGACATTCCGTCACCCAGCCACAACCCCTGGCCGACGCGTGCCGCAAACGACACCGCGATGATGCCATAGGCGGCAACCATGCCGTATCTCGACGGCAGGCCGTCTGCCCGGTCGCGCCAGAACTCGAAACCGGCAGCGAGGGCCAGGCAGGTCAGCATGGCGTTCACGATGGTATAAACGGCGCCATAGGAGCCGAAGACCCACGGCCAGGCACATATGGCGATGAACAGCAGCGACGGCCCCCACAAGGCGACCGGAGACACGGGGCGCCCGGCAAACTCCCGGGCAGCGCGCCAACGCCAGCTCAAGCCCAGGACGAGCAGGACATTGGGTACCGTCACCAGGAACAGATCGGGCAAATTCCGCTCGAACATGAAGGCCAGGATCGCAAAGCCGATGACGGCATTTGCGAAAAACCACGACTTCCAGAAATGTTCGCTTTTGCGGGCTCTTCCGGCGACAAAGAATGCCGCCGCCATCACAAAGACGATGACCGCATTCGCTCCGAAGAGTGTGAAATTGTCCAAACTCAAGCGCCCCCGATGCTTTCGGGGAATAAAACAGGCTTCCGCTACTTCGAGGTTACGGAAGTTGGTTTATTCTTCGCTAAGTGAGGCTCCTCGATGCGGACAGGCCTGCGCGGCGGATGACTGCCGCGTTGAGATGCATTGCGCCCGGCTTTTGCACCTCCCACGAAAGCTGCGCCATGGGAGGTGTGTGCTCTGGTGTGGCGGAGAAATGTCGCTTTGTTTTTTGCCCCGGCACTGATAAATGCGCGGCCCATGACCATAGCTTTGTCCCACATCCGCAATTTCTCCATTGTCGCCCATATCGACCATGGCAAGTCGACGCTTGCCGACCGCCTGATCCAGATGACCGGCGGGCTGGAAAGCCGCGACATGAAGGAGCAGGTGCTCGACAATATGGACATCGAGCGCGAGCGCGGCATCACCATCAAGGCGCAGACCGTGCGCCTGAAATACCGGGCCAAGAACGGCGAGGACTACGTCCTCAATCTCATCGACACGCCCGGCCATGTCGACTTCGCCTACGAGGTCTCCCGCTCGCTTGCCGCCTGCGAAGGCTCGCTGCTGGTGGTGGATGCATCGCAGGGCGTGGAGGCGCAGACGCTCGCCAATGTCTATCAGGCGATCGACAACGACCACGAGATCGTGGTGGTGCTGAACAAGATCGACCTGCCCGCCGCCGAGCCCGAGCGCATCAAGGAGCAGGTGGAAGAAGTCATCGGCATCGACGCCAGCCAGGCCGTCCACATCTCCGCCAAGACCGGTCTCGGCATCGAGGACGTGCTGGAGGCCATCGTCCACCAGTTGCCGCCGCCACGCGAGGGCGACGCCGCAAAGCCGCTGAAGGCCATGCTGGTCGATAGCTGGTACGACGCCTATCTCGGCGTCATCGTGCTGGTGCGCGTCATCGACGGCGTGCTGAGGAAGGGCCAGACCATCCGCATGATGGGCACTGGGGCACGCTATCCGGTCGAGCGCACCGGCTTCTTCACGCCCAAGATGATCCAGGCCGACGAGATCGGCCCGGGCGAATTCGGCTTCATCACCGCCTCGATCAAGGAGGTGGCCGACACCCGCGTCGGTGACACCATCACCGAGGACCGCCGCCCGACCGAGAAGGCCCTGCCCGGCTTCAAGCCGGCGCAGCCGGTGGTGTTCTGCGGCCTGTTTCCGGTCGAGGCCGCCGATTTCGAGGACCTGCGCAGCGC
>JBARWP010000480.1:0-9262 GCA_049646905.1 Pseudaminobacter sp.
GACTTCATCCCCTCTCCATCCGCTCGCAATCACAAACGGATGGGTGCTGATCGACTGTAAGAGGGGGGTCAATTTTGGACGCCGATCCTCCCAGCTAGAGGGTCAATTTTGCATGCCGGTTCACACTCTACGCACGCGAAGATGGTCCAGCGAGGAGACAGGGTCGTCGACGATGATGCCGTATCTCGAATCGTCACCTCCGATCTCGGCGAGAAAGCAGGCTAGTGCGAGAGCGCGCTGCTCGCCTTCCGATAGAATCTGATTGTTCTTGACTTTGCCCGCGCCCTGCAAACCCACCGAGAATAGGCTCTGACCAGCCGAGCTGGAATCGCTAACCTTGAACGGAAGGTGGGTGAGGTTGAGTGCGCCTATCTCCTCGGTAATCCGACGCTCAAGCTCCTCGGTCACCAGAAACTTTCGCAGGGCGGTGATCTGAGTGGAGATGGATCTCGTCGCCACCTGTGCGAGGCATTGGGCCAGAGACTTTTGTTCGATGACATCCTGGCGCCGCTGCAAAACGGTCCCAAGGTCGTTCGCGAGCTTCACCCGGTCCTTCAGTTCCGCCAGTCGCGTCCGATTGGTATCGAGATTGTGCGTGTGGGAGGCGCTCTCCTGGAGCGCCGCCGCCTCCTTCTCGAGGCTGGCGAGTTCACCAGCGAGGAACGCGGCAAGGGTCGTCACATCTGGAGGGGCAACAGGCGGCTCGACCTCCTTCAGCAAGGATGCGCGCCTGTATTCGAAATCAGTCAACGCCTTTAGTATGTCCGCGACGATGGATGCGCGAGTGCCATCGATCTGGCCATAGCCAGCCAGACTCTCCTCAACGATCTCGACCTCGGGCACCTTAATCTGCTCAATCCGCTCGAGAATCCCCCTTAGCCCATCGCGGGCGCGATCTGCGCGCTTCGACGCCTCGCCGCTCACAAAATCGTTGAAACGCACCAAACGTGCAGCCCCCGATGGCGTGAGCGGTTCTAGGCAAAGAAGGCAGAGATCGCCAAGCTGGAAGACCTTGGTAATATGGAGCTTGGCGACCACCCGGTGGAGAGGACTTTTCACGCCGCCCTTAACGAAATGGGTTGATGAACTCGACGCCAGCGAGGTCCTTCCCGTTACCCGTGACGACAACGCAGTTGTTGGCTTCGGCCACTGCGGGAATGATCGTGTCGAGCGCGCTTCTGGACCGGCCAGCAGCCTTCCCGTCTGCCATAAAGCGCGCCCAGATCAGTGCCGCGGCTTCATCGAAGGCAAGGACCCGCCCGGCGAAGAGGGCCACCGGCCCTTCAGGTCCGACAAACCAGTCTTCAAGCTCCTCGCGCCGTTTGCCCGCAGGCTTTTCGAGGATGCCGCGACGAATCTCGGCCACCGTGAGGGAAGCGATGAAGAGATCGTCATCATCCTGCTCGGCCATCCATCTGAGAAGCGTCGGCGATGGCGAAGGCTTCGTAACATCACTGATGATGTCCGTGTCGAGAAGATAGCGCATTAGATGTCGATCTCGCGACCCTCTTCGCGAGGGTGCTCGAGATCGAGGTCGGCACCGACCAGCGGGGAGCGCCGCAGCGCGGCGAGGATGCTACCCTTCTTCGAGCCGTCGCCGGCCATGCTCTTGCTGACGGCAGAACGGAGCCGCGAGGCTTCGGGCGTGTCCTCGATGAGACGTTTGGCCAGTGAGCGGATAAGGTCGCGATCGGAGTCGCGGCCGAGTACCTCGAAACGCACAAGGCCCTTCTCGCTGAGTCGGGAGCGATAGTTTTGAATTGCGCGGCGCTGCGAGCTTACCAAGGTTGATCTCCAGTAATATAACCAGAGAAATCGAAGCGTGCAAGGTCGCGCTGCCGCGCGAAGGTGGCGGCACGCAGGGAGTCGAATCGGTGGTCGATTGGCGGAAGAGAGCGGAACGGCGGGGTCTTGGCGAGTCGCCGATTGTGCGCTGCGACACGCTGGAATTTGCTTCCTCGTGCTTCCCCCCTGCTTCCCCGCTTAGTTCAAAGAGGCCGGGGAAGCAAAGGGCGCCCCGCGAGACGCCCTCTAAAACTTTGAAATCATTGCTGATTTTTGGAGCGGGCGAAGGGATTCGAACCCTCGACCCCAACCTTGGCAAGGTTGTGCTCTACCCCTGAGCTACACCCGCTCACGCGGCCCCAAGGACCGCAAGCCGCGCTTATATGACCGAAGAGCGAGCCGAATGCAACAGGCAAACGCAGACATTTTTGTCAGAATTTCCAACCATTGCTTGCCCGCTGAACAATGAGGCCTGATGGACCGTGCTTGGTTTTGCCAACACGCGGCGTGAGGCCATGACAAGGGCCGCCGCGGCGCAAATCTCCGACATAGCCGACAGGCACTTCCCTGTTGCGTGCGCGCATGCCAAACAGATGGCACACCATTGAGCGAATTGTCCGCCATATCAGGAATGCCATGCCCAAGACGTCCGCCGAGCTTTTCGACTTTCTCGATTCCCTTGGAATAAAGGTCGCGACCAGATCCCACCCTCCACTCTTTACCGTGGCCGATTCGCAATCCCTGCGCGGTGAAATACCCGGAGGCCACACCAAGAACCTGTTCCTGAAGGACAAGAAGGGCAGTTATTTTCTCGTCACCGTCGATGAAGAAGCGGATGTGGATCTGAAGCAGATCCATCACCTTATAGGCGCTTCCGGTCGCGTGTCCTTCGGCAAGCCGGAAGCGCTGATGGAACTGCTTGGTGTCTATCCGGGCGCGGTCACTGTGTTTGGGCTGGTCAATGACAGTGCGGGCCAGGTGCACGTCGTGCTCGACAGTGCCCTCATGCAAAATCCGGTCATCAACGCCCATCCCCTGACCAATGAGGCGACGACCTCGATCGCAAATGGCGATCTGCTGAAGTTCATCGAAGCGACGGGTCACGAGCCGTTGATCTTGAAAGTCTCCGCATGATTGCCACATGGATAGCGGAATCTGCGGTTGCAGCCGTGGCGATGCTCTGCAACAGAATGAAACCCGTGGTCAAATGGCCGGAAGGACGAAGATGAGCCAGCAGGACAATCCATTCGGTGGCGTGGGCAGCCAGTATTCCGCCAATGTCAGCTATGGTGCGCCAAAGCAGGTAGCCTCCGAACAATCGCATGCGACGCTTCTGGGCGAGGCGGGCTCGGAACCATTTGTGGTGAAGGATACGACCACCGCCGGTTTTGCAGCCGACGTCATCCAGGAGTCACGGCGCCAGCCTGTGCTGGTGGATTTCTGGGCGCCATGGTGCGGGCCCTGCAAGCAGCTTGCGCCGGTTCTGGAAAAGGCCGTTCAGGCCAGCGGCGGACGGGTGAAGCTGGTCAAGATGAATATCGACGAGCACCCGGCCGTTGCCGGCCAACTTGGTATACAGTCGATCCCGGCGGTCATCGCATTCAAGGACGGTCAGCCTGTAGACGGGTTCATGGGCGCGGTGCCCGAAAGCCAGATCAACCAGTTTATCGACAAGGTGGCCGGCCAGGGCGGCAAGACTCAACTGGCCGAGGCATTGGTGGCGGCCGGAGAAGCAAGGGCTGCGGGCGACTTGCAGGCTGCCGCTGATATTTTCGCGGCTGTTCTGGATCAGGCCCCGGACAATATCGATGCATTGGCGGGGCTGGCCGATATCCTGTTTGAATCCGGCGACCTTGACGGTGCCAGGGACATGTTGGCGCAGGTGCCGGACGACAAGAAGGAGAATGCAGCGATCGCTGCCGTGGAGGCCAAGCTTGCGCTGGCGGAGCAATCCGCGGCGCTCGGCAACCCGGCCGAGCTGGAGGCGCGGCTTGCGGCCGATCCGAAGGATCATCAGGCGCGCTTCGATCTGGCGATCGTGCAGAACGCACTTGGACAGCGGCGCGAAGCTGCCGATAATCTCCTGGCGATCATCAAGGCGGATCGAAGCTGGAAGGATGACGGCGCCCGTACCCAATTGCTGCAGCTTTTCGAAGCATGGGGCATGACCGACGAGGTAACGCTCGAAGCACGCAGAAAGCTTTCGTCGCTGCTCTTTTCGTAAGCGGTTAGCGAACAGGCGGCGCGATGGTCGCTGCGCCGGTGGTGATCCTGACTGCTGCAGGATGTTGAACGGAGACGGGATATGCAGGCGGGAAACGCGCATTATCGCACCGGCAAAGATGTCCCGGCAACGCTTGCGGTGTTCCCTTTGGCGGGCGCGCTGCTGTTGCCTGGAGGTCGTTTGCCCCTGAATATTTTCGAGCCACGCTACCTGCAGATGATCGACGACGTGATCGCCGGCGACAGGCTGGTCGGCATGATCCAGCCACGTCTCGACGGCAATCTTCGCGATGACGGCGAGCCGGAGATTTGCGAGGCGGGGTGCATCGGCCGTGTCACGTCCTTCGCGGAGTCCGGCGACGGCCGCTATCTGATCTCGCTGGAGGGCGTGTGCCGCTTCCGGGTCAGCCAGGAACTGGTGGTGAAGACGCCCTATCGCCAATGCCGGGTCGTGCCGTTTGTAGGCGACCTGTCGGAAGATCCGACGGGCAGGGAGATAGATCGGCTCGGTCTGCTCAAGGCCTTTCGTGCCTATCTCGAAGCCAATGAACTTGAAGCCGACTGGGACAGCGTCAGCCGGGCTGAAAATGCAATGCTGGTCAATGCGTTGTCGATGATGGCGCCTTATGGCGCGGCCGAAAAGCAGGCGCTTCTCGAGGCCCCGGATTTGAAGACCAGGGCCGATACACTGATTGCGATAACCGAGATGGTGCTGGCCAGGAAGAACGACGAGTTCGGCTCGAACCTGCAATAAATCTCGGCTATTGTCGCAGGATCAGAGATACCTGATCTTGCGGAACTGTTCCGGCTCGATGCCCAGGCCTCTCAGATCCCGCGCACGGGGCTGGCGACCGCCCTCGACCGCTGCGGCGACCGCGATGGCGCTGCCAAGCATGGTGAACAGGCCGCCCAGCCGTGAAGGGTTTCGCTGTGTCATTGTACTTCGCCTTTCATGTTGCGTTGCAACATAGATAGGACCGGTCTGCCTCGGGCGTTAGAGCCACATATGCAGGGCAGCCATGCAGCCCGTGCAACGATGTCCCTGAAACGGCGGAAAGGATGCAGGACTTGCAAGAATTGATCCTATGCTTTATGTATCGCGTAAATTCTTGGTCGATTGACGAAGAGTGGGTCCACCCGGTCCCGCTCTTTTTTGTTACCGGACCCCGTGATCCGGTAGGCGGCCAGCCCTGGATACGAAATGACGGACGACGCAAGCGCCATTCCTGGAGATGATCGGATCATCCGTGAAAGCGGGATCGATGCGCGCGTGGCGTCGATCATCATGCCGGTGTTGCGCGGGATCGGCTACCGCCTGGTGCGGGTGCGGCTTTCCGGGCAGAACGGCCTGACGCTGCAGATCATGGCCGAGCATGACGACGGCACCATGACTGTCGAGGATTGCGAGGAGGTCAGCCGCGCGATTTCGCCGGCGCTCGATGTCGACGATCCGATCGACAAGGCATATCATCTGGAAGTGTCGTCACCCGGTATCGACCGGCCGTTGGTGCGCAAGTCGGATTTCACCACATGGCAGGGTCATCTGGTAAAGCTCGAAACCTCGATCCTCGTTGCCGATCGCAAGCGGTTTCGGGGGCGGATCGCCGAGACCGACGACGAGGCGGTGCTGCTTGAGCGGGACCAGCCGGCCTATGGCGAAGAGCCGAGAGTGCGTATTCCTTTCGTGGCGATTGCCGATGCGCGGCTGATCCTGACCGACGATCTGATCAGGGATGCGTTGAGCAAGGACAACCAGGCGCGCAAGGAAGCCAGGAAACGCCGCGGCGAAGCCATCGAGGACGACGCGGAAGACGAAACCGAAACTGAAGAGTGATTGAACAGCCCGCGGGTATCGTTCAGGGAGACGACAATGGTAGTCAGTGCGAACAGACTTGAACTGCTGCAGATCGCAGATGCGGTCGCGCGTGAAAAGTCTATCGACAAGCAGATCGTCATCGATGCGATGGCCGACGCGATCCAGAAGGCGGCGCGTTCGCGCTATGGCCAGGAAACCAATATCCGCGCCGACATCAACCCGAACACCGGCGAGATGAAGCTGCAGCGGCTGATGGAGGTTGTCGAAAACGTCGAGGACTACGCGACGCAGATTGCCCTGTTGACGGCACGCGAGCGCAACCCCGATGCCCAGCTTGGCGACTTCATTGCCGAGCAGCTGCCGCCGATGGATTTTGGCCGTATCGCTGCCCAGTCCGCGAAACAGGTCATCGTGCAGAAGGTGCGCGAAGCCGAGCGTGACCGCCAGTATGAGGAATACAAGGACCGCATCGGCGAGATCGTCAACGGTACGGTCAAGCGGGTCGAATATGGCAATGTCATTGTCGACCTCGGCCGTGGCGAGGCCATCATCCGCCGCGACGAACTGATCCCGCGCGAGAACTACAAATATGGTGATCGTGTCCGTGCCTATGTCTATGATGTGCGCCGGGAGCAGCGTGGGCCGCAGATCTTCCTGTCGCGGACCCATCCGCAGTTCATGGCGAAGCTGTTCACCATGGAAGTGCCGGAAATCTACGATGGCATCATCGAGATCAAGTCGGTGGCCCGCGATCCGGGCTCGCGTGCCAAGATCGCGGTGATCTCGCGCGATTCCTCGATCGATCCGGTCGGCGCCTGCGTCGGTATGCGCGGCAGCCGCGTGCAGGCAGTTGTCGGCGAATTGCAGGGCGAGAAGATCGACATCATCCCATGGTCGCCTTCGGCCGCGTCCTTCATCGTCAATGCACTGCAGCCGGCCGAAGTCGCCAAGGTGGTGCTGGACGAGGATGCCGAGCGCATCGAGGTCGTCGTGCCCGATGATCAGCTTTCTCTGGCGATCGGCCGCCGTGGCCAGAATGTCCGCCTTGCTTCCCAGCTGACCGGCTGGGACATCGACATCCTGACCGAGCAGGAAGAATCGGAGCGCCGCCAGAAGGAGTTCGTCGAACGCTCCAACCTGTTTATGGAAGCGCTGAATGTCGATGAGATGGTCGGCCAGGTGCTGGCGTCCGAAGGCTTCACCAGCGTCGAGGAAGTCGCTTATGTCGATGCGGACGAGATTTCGTCGATCGACGGTTTCGATGAGGATACGGCAAGCGAAATCCAGGCGCGCGCCAGGGAATATCTCGACAAGATCGAAGCGGAACACAATGAAAAGCGTCTCGCTCTTGGTGTTTCCGACGAGTTGCGCGAGATTCCCGGTATCACTACTGCCATGCTGGTCACCCTCGGTGAGGATGGCGTGAAGACGGTGGAGGATTTTGCCGGCTATGCCGTTGACGATCTCACCGGCTGGAAGGAGCGCAAGGACGGGGAGACGAAGTTCTATCCAGGCGTGCTCGCTGACTACGGGATTTCCCGTGCGGATGCCGAGCAGATGGTCATGGCCGCACGGCTCAAGGCTGGATGGGTGACGGAAGATGAACTTGCCGCCGAGCAGGAAGCCGAGGCAGCATCCGAAACGTCCGGTGCGTGAGGTGAACACGCATCGAAAAGAATACGCCCCTGGACGAGATGAACGATCGCACATGCATCGTCACGCGCCGACGGACCGAACCGGATGAACTGATCCGCTTCGTCGTCGGGCCGGACAATGTCGTCGTTCCCGATCTGAAGAGAAACCTGCCCGGCCGTGGTTGCTGGGTGACGGCCGATCGCCTACATATGGACCAGGCGGCGGGCAGGAATTATTTTGCCCGTGCCTTCAGGAAGGACGTGACCGTTCCCCCGCAACTGGGTGCGATGGTCGATGCTCTCCTTGCAAAGGCAGCCCTTGGCGTTCTCGGTCTGGCGCGCAAGGCTGGTGCAGTGGCACTTGGTGCAGCCAAGGTCGAAGGTGCGGTTCGCAGCGGCAAGGCGCTGCTGGTCCTCCATGCCCAGGAGGCGTCGGAGGATGGCCTGCGCAAGATTAAGCAGGCGCGACGCGCGACGGCTTATGCCGGCGGCCCCGAGATATATGCCTACAAACTTTTTTCGGAAGCCGATTTGAGTTTGGCATTGGGGGCAACAAATGTGATACATGCTGCCGTTCTCGCGCAAGACGCGGGAAACGCGGTGCTGAAGCGCATGGTTGCGCTTGACCGATACCGGGGCGGATCCCCGGATGACCGGGCAATGTTTGCGGCAGTTGCTGACCAGGATGTAGCCGCAGAGGATATGGAATGAGCGATACGAAATCGGGTGACGACAACACTTTGAGCGTCAACACGAAGAAGACTCTGACACTGAAGCGGCCTGGCCTTGAACAGGGCACGGTCCGGCAGAACTTCTCGCATGGGCGGACCAAGCAGGTGGTTGTCGAAACCAAGAAGCGCAAGTTCACCATGCCCGGAGAAAAGCCGGAGCAAACTGCTGCCTCGGTGTTTGCACCGAAGCCGCAGCCTGTGGCGCCTGCGGTGCAGGAAGCGCCCAAGCCAACTCCAGCGCCCGCACCTGCTGATCGGACGGGCATGGTGCTGAACGAATTGTCGACGAGCGAGATGGAAGCGCGCCGCCGCGCCCTTGAAGGGTCGAAGGTGCGTGAGGTCGAGGATCGCCAGCGGGCGGCCGAGGAAGCCAGACGCCGACAGGAAGAGGAAGAGCGTCGTCGGCGTGAGCGTGAGGAATCTGCCCGCCGCCAGGCCGAGGAGGAAGCCCGGCTCCGGGCCGAGGCTGAGGCCCGCCGCCGCGCCGAGGAAGAAGCCCGCCGCCGTGCACCGCAGGAACTGGCCGCCGAGGATGAGCCGGAGGCACGCAGCAAGAGTCTTCCTGCCAGCCGCGTCGCGCCGGTCAAGCGCGTGGTGACGCCGGAAGTGGCCCGACCGGTCAAGGCCAAGGGCGAGGAAGATCGGCGCCGCGGTGGAAAGCTGACCCTGAGTGCTGCGACTTCGGATGGTGACGGGCGTGCCCGCTCGCTGTCTTCGATGCGTCGCCGCCAGGAGAAGTTCAAGCGCGCCATGCATCAGGAACCGCGCGAGAAGATTTCGCGCGAGGTCGTGCTGCCGGAGACGATCACCATCCAGGAACTGGCGCAGCGCATGTCCGAACGCGCAGTCGACGTGGTCAAGTATTTCATGAAGCAGGGCCAGATCATCAAGCCCGGTGACGTGATCGACGCAGACACGGCCGAACTGATTGCGGCCGAGTTTGGGCACACGGTTCGCCGTGTCGCCGAGTCCGACATCGAGGAAGGGCTTTTCGACGTGGCGGATCGGGAAGAGGATCTGCGCCCGCGTTCGCCCGTGGTCACCATCATGGGCCATGTCGACCACGGCAAGAC
>JBARWP010000481.1:0-7651 GCA_049646905.1 Pseudaminobacter sp.
CGGCACCCGAGGCCATCATCTGGCCTGCGCCAGCAAGCGGAGCAGCACCGTCATCTGCCCAGGCAATAGCCCCAAGGCCGATCATGAACTAAGATTGAAACCGGACCACCCTATGGGGTCAGGCCACTTGCCGCAATCGCCGCCCCACAGCGCGCATGCTTCGTCGGCGAAAGCACCGAGAACTCTGCCGATCGTAGCTTCGTCGAACAGGAACATCACCCGCGACGCGGGCCGTATGCCTAGGCCCACAATGGTCTGAGCCTGGCGTGCGGTTAGCCGGCTCGCAAAGCCAGCGATCTCGCCGCCGAACCTGCGGCTCGTATCGAGAGGGATGCAACCGGGGCCTGGCGTCCAATAGGCCGGGGCTGCTCCATCGTCCTCATAGAGCGTTTGATTGCTGTCCCCGAGGCGCTGGAACGCCGCCCCGTCTTGCTTGAAGACGTGTTCCAGCAGTCGGTGTTGGTCGCCATGAGTGTCCTGCGCCTCATCAAGAATGACGAGCGGGAAGCGATCGCGAAGCCGCTCGGCGAGAGCCGGGTTTTCTCGGAGCGCGCGCCATGCAAGCGCGGTCATGTCGGCGTAGCGATAGAGCCCGCTCTTGACCATCGAGGCTTTGAGGGATTCGAGCGCCTTCCCGCAATCGGTGTGGGCGCCCCATTGCCCTTTGCGGCAACGCACCGCCAGCGCCTTGGGCTCTGAACTTGTGTCCGCGAAACCCGGCTCCAAATCGAGGAATGCAATCCACTCTTCGAGCCTACGCTTCAGCTTGAGCTTCTTGTTCTTGGCGAGACTGTCGAGGACGCCCCAACCGGGATACCGCCGCAGCGCCTCAGCCGCGAAGGCGTCGTCGTCAATCTGGCGCACGCCCCAGCCCAGGCCTCGAAGATAGGGCAAGGCAAGGTATTGGTTGATGAAAGCCGTGACGGTGCCGGTAAAGTGGGGATAGGCCATGAGCCGCGCCGCAGTCGGGTGACGGGCGATCAAGTCTTCGACTTCCGTCCGCGCGGCATTGGTGTGCGAGATGACGCAGACTCCCCGCCTGCGGGTCGACCAGTTGCGCGAAAGCAGCGCCAGTTTTGCCGCGAGCAGCGTCGTCTTGCCATTGCCGGGCGCCGCTTGAACGTCGCATGAGGTCACCTGCGCTAGGAAGTCAGTCTGGCTCGGATCGGTGAAATCGCAGCCGCCGAGCTCGTCGCCCAGTTCGGCGAGCAGTTCAGGGGTGAGCGGCGGGATCTCGAACATGGCGTTATGTCCCCGCCGGCGCGGCGCCGACCATCCCGGCGACGCCGATCTCTTCGTCTTCTGGCTCGGGAGCGATCGCCGGCGTACCGGGGACATAGCCACCCGTCACGTAGTCGATCGCGCGCACCAAATAGGGCGGGAGCCGATCGCGCATCTGCTCCGGCGTATCGGTGCGTTTGCGCAGGATGGCCGCGAGTTGCTCGGCGACCTCGGCCTTGGAAGCTTCCTTGTCATGGACGGGCTGGTAGATCTTAACGGCGATCTCGGTGGCGGAGTGCCCAGCCTCCTTCCAGCCCGCGTAGGTTTCGCTGGCCTTCTCCACGATCTTCGCGAGCCGTTCGGGCTTGCGACTGCTGGTCTTGGCGAGCTGAACCGCTTGATGAACACCCTCGGCAAGCTCCGGCCGGAGCGCGAGATCAAACTCAAGTGTCCAGCTATCGGCTATGAAAGCGTCGACGGGGTCCCCAACATCGCGCCGCAGCGTCTTCAGCCGCGCCGCGATCTCGTCTTGGGTCAGTTCGTTCTCAGTCTTACGGTCGCCGACGAGATGTTTCGCCTCTGGCGGCGGGATGTCCCTGTCGGGGATCAGCGCCACAGGCACCGCGATCGCGTTCCCGGCCTTACGCTGCAGAATCCGGCTGTAGCGGAACAGACCACGGTGACCAACATTGACGATCGACACGCCGTGGCGGCTGAGCGGACGGCCGAGCTTCTCGGCGATTGCGGGCAGCAACAGGTGCTCGCCGTCGCCCTCCACGACGATCAGCGCGCGAGCGAAGAACAGGTTGGCCTTGGTCGCATCGAGGAACCGGCGCAGGAACTCATAGTCGTCCACTTCGAGCCGGGTATGGGCCGTGCCCAACGGAAATGCGCGGTGACCGACGATCATCGTCATGGTTTCAAGCTCGGCGCCGGCCGCGAGCTGCGGGCTATGGGTGGTGAGCAGGACCTGGACTTGCTGCTGGGTCTCACCCTTCTCTGGGTCAGGCTTAGCTGCGCGGGCCGCAAGCACCTCCATGAAAAGCGTCTGGTGCTGCGGATGCAGATGCGCTTCCGGTTCCTCGATCAGCAGAAACGGCACCTGGTCGGGGTGCGACTGGAGTAGTAACAGCTCGGCTGCCATGAATAGCAGGTTGTTGTAGCCCAGCCCACGCTGAGTGCGCTCGGTTCCTGCCTTGGCGTTCAGATAGAGTTCGAACCTCTCGAGGATCTGATCGAACGACCCGCCGGCGCCGAGATCCAGCGTCGCGACGAGGCGATCATCGACAAACGACAGTTTGTCGAGAAAGTCGGTGTTAACACTGCTTGCGACGCCTCCCACGGCGGGGTTGCCTCGGACTGCGGTATCCGCGGCGGCAAGCGTGTCGTGGAGCGTAGCATTGGCACCTGGCGCCGCCGGCTTGCTCTGAGGCCCCATTGTGGGCATCGCGCCGAGAATGCGCGACAAGCGCGACCGACGCCCCGCTCGCATCTCGCGCTCGGCGTCCCGCAGAGGCTTGAGATAGGTGGCCTTCAGATACTCGCGCAGTTCTACGTCAAGTGGCAGGCCTTCGCCTTCAGCGCCGGCGCGGTGCTGGCTGGAGATGATGCTGCCACCGCCAGGAGAAACGCGGCGAGCGCCCCGCATACAAACGTGCAGACGGAGCTTCCCCTTTTCGTTGGTGCACCATTCCAGAAAACGGGCTTCCTCGTCCGCGCTGAGATCGTCGAACGAACATCGCACGACGAAGTCGCAGCCCCGTGCGCCATCGGCGCCGACGTGAAAATCGTGCTCGTCCGGGCGGATATAGTCGTCGCCGCGTGTCCAGAGGACGTAGCGAGCGGCATCGATAATCGCACTCTTCCCAGAGTCGTTTGGCCCCACGAGAATATTGAGACCAGGCGAGAGCTTGAGCTGCAACGGAACGGTCGGATCGAAGCACCGGAAGCCGCTTGCATAGATTTCGGAAATGTACACCGCCGCCTCCCAGCCCGTTTTTCTTATCCTGCCGCGCTGTTGGCTCGCGCGGCTATGTCTGCGCAGCGCTCCATGAGCGTCTCGAAGGGCTCGGCTTTCTCGAGAAGGAGCCCATCGTCCACCATGCGCGCATAATCTTCCGCGAGAGCTGTCGAGCCGTCGCCAGCCGGGACGAGCTGCAAGCCGCCGTTCACGGCCGCGGCGTAATCAATCTGAGAACGGTCTGCGGCCTTCTCGGCGAAGAACATCGTCTTGTGGCGGGCGACGGCGTTGGCAAGCTCGCGATCCACGAAGGCAGCGGTCGCAAAGCCAGCTTCATCGAGTCGCACCACGTCATGCCAGTGACGCGCGAAACGATCGCCGCGCATTCTTTCCTGAAGGCAGAAGACGTGGATCGCGGTCGCCTTTTCCCAAAAGGTCCGCTCTGCATGCATGACTCGCGGTCGAGCGGTCGGAAAGATTACGCCATCCACCAGCCCGGCCGCATCGCAAGTGACATCGCGCAGGCTCGCCGGCTCACCGGTCGAGCGCGCACCGAATTCCAGCATGACGCTCGGCGCCACATAGCCTGAGCCCGCCGTCGTCGCCTCGTAGTCGATAAAGAGCTTCTCGCCGTCGATCCGGATCGCCGCCGATAGGGACCCGCCCGCCAATACTTCGGCGATGACCGGCTCAACCGCCCCCGCCACCCATTCCGGCAGACGCTTGCGCACCTCGCTCGTCCAGCGCTTCTCCTCGCTTCGCGTCTTCGGCAGTGCTTCGCCGTCGTTTCCGACAAGGTCGGGCGCCAGCGCGCGAATGTCGTAGGTCAGATCGACATCCTCGGAGAACCGCCGGATGACGCCGTAGGCTTTCGACAGCGAAGTGCCGCCCTTGAAGACCAGATGTTCGCCGAGCGGCGAGCCGTAGAGCGTCGCCAGCGCCCACACCACCCACGCATCCTTTTCCAGCAGGTGCGCCGGCCGGCCAGAGCGGTCAGCGGCGACGCTCAAGGCTTCCCGGCGATCCTCGGCCGGAAGGAGGAGAAAGGCGTCAGCCATGCGCGACCTTTCCCACGCTGCGCGCGAGCCAGGTCGGAAGCTGGGGGGCCGCCGCCACCAGCTCGCTGAAAACAGCGGGCGGAAGCTTGCGCTTCAGGGTCTGGAGGGCCGACTCGGCTCTCTCCGGTCCCAGCCAGGCAAGCGCTCGCACCGCCTGACCCGCGGGTCGATGCGGCATGGCGAGCTGCCAGCGCGGTGCGTGGCGAAGCTCGACGATCTGCTTGCCAAGGCTCATCTTCCGGGTACGTCCCGACGTCAGATAGACCGACCGGACAGGCACCTGCGTCGTCAGACCGAGGCTGTTGGCGGCCGCCGCGCCGCTCGAGACGATGACCTCGCCGCGCTGGGCGGCGATCGCCTCGACCGCCTGTTCAACGGACGGGGCTCGGGTGCCAAACCGGCTCGTGACCGGCAGCAGATAAACGCCGCGCCCAGCCCGAAGCAGCTGACCTCTTTCGGCGAGACGCGACAAGGCCTGGTCCACCGCCGCGCGATTGCCGAGGTGAAGCAAGCTCTTAGCCGCCACGGGCGTGCCCTCCGGCAGCCGTGTCGCATGCTCAAGAATCTGTTCGGTCAGGCGCTGCATGGCGATTCTCCTGTCAGAAATATACGCGGTTTTCTGACAGTTTTCAAGGCAGCTTGGATGCCCCGCAGAGGCACCCCATCTCCCGGGGGCTGCCTATCCGTCGAGAGGGATGGACGCCTCGCGAAACTCGTTCTGGGTCCGCCAGAATGCTGCCACGGCAGCCTCCCCAGTCACCGGCTTTGGCGGCTCCGGCGTCTTATTATTAGCCCTTCAGCATATTATAAGCAGAAATACTTCAGCGGCCACAGACGTTATATGTACATATCTTTTTCGGGTGCCGCTACAGCTTCGCCCAGGTGGCCTACACGAAGTAGCGGAAAGAGGTTTCGGCGAGATCATCGTCGCCATACTCGTCCAGGATGCCGCCGACCCGGCGTGCGAAGGATAAAGACACCGGCCATTTACCTCGGATGTCCGCGGTATTCCAATTCATGCGGGTTAGATTAAGGACATCCTGCGCCGCGGCGACGGCGCTTTCAGCGCCGAGGCAGCGGACTTCGAACGGTTGGGGCACGTGCGGTCCCGGGTAGGTGCCTAGCTCGGGCATGAAGCCGGACGTGAAAAGAAACGATCGGTCCTCATTTACTGTGCAAACTGTTCCAACTTTCGGCGGATAAGCGCCGTACCGCAGCAACCGAAACAAACTAGGCACCAAGGTGACCATCGATACAATGGGGATGTCTTTGAGCGCCGCAGCGAAACCTGCCTGCTCGGCGGGATCAAAATACGAGGTTTTGTGAAGAACAACTCGTAGGGGCGCTCCACCTGTACGCAATTCATATTCGGCGAGAACGTTCTGCGCGAGCTCGAACGCTTGCTGCTCGGAGAGATGCACATTTCGACCCTGCTCGGGTTCTACGGGAACACCCTCTCCGCGGATCGCGAACCCTTCACCGTCGCTCGAAAAAGCTTGAGCCAAGCTCGAACGAACAATAGCGCGTTGCGTCGTTCGGAAATGATGGAAACTAATACCGACGAAGCAAGTGTCTGGCCCCGTCGGAGGCAGACGCCAGGGCACGCCACCAGCCTTGTAGTAAAGACCGACGGCGAAGTTCCAGGCACGGGTGGCCGGGTCTTGGTTTTTCGCCGTGTCGCTGAGCAGGGCGTCCGTTACCAGCTGGATCGGCAATCGGTTCCGTAGCGCGCGCGCTTTGAGCGCCAGCCTGAGATCACGCTTGAGGAAGTCCTCGGGCGTCTGTTCGACCTCATCAAGCGTGTCGAACAAGTCGAGCTGATTGCTAGGGCGAGCGCGTCGGATCTCCTTGGCGCGCTTGCGCTCTGTTTCGGTCGCTTTACGCTCGACCGAGCTGACCTTGCTGAAAACATCGTCGGGGATGCACATCAGCACGATGTCCGGGCGGTTTAAATCGCGCGACGCCAAGCGCAAATGCGCGTCAGAGTAAAGATCGACCACGCGCTGAAAGGCCTGATAGGCGTCGCCCCGCAAGGCATGAGCAAGCTCATCATGGTTTTCTGAATTAAGCGCAATCGAGGACGAGTCTGGAGCGATCAGCTTCTTATGAAAAGCCTCTTCGAAGCCAGGAAACGGTTTCTTGAGCAGACTCGGTTCACCTAGGACTGGAACCTCGCTGCTGCAGCGCTCCAGCCAGCGCCGCGCCGCCGCCACCTGCTCCGCAGGTCCGATGATCCCGACATGGACATGGTCCTTCCGGGCTGATCCGAAGCGTAGGTCGAAGGGGCCCGCCGAGAGAAGACCAACTTTGGGATCGGTGTGCGTGCTCGCGCCGCCGAACTGAAGCCGCGGCGGAGACAGTTCAATGATGGCGAGCTCAATCGACATCGCGCTGCTCACCTTCCCCGGGATGATTGCCTTCCGGGCTTAATCCTTCTTCGCCCTCGTCGTCGGGCTCGAGCGCGAGTGCCTCCAGCTCGGCGTCAAGCCTTTGAAGATCCTCATCGATCTCCGTGTCGCGCTGCGCCAACTCATCGAATGCCGACACGTTAAACGAAATCGTCGGTGTGCGATGAGACAGGAGCACTGGCGGAGCGAACCTGGAGAGATCGTTGTCAGCGCGATGCTCGAGGGCGAAATGGCCCTCGGCTTCACCCGAAAGGATCGCGAGCCAGAATGATACATCCTGGAGAACACTAGGATTGAAATCGCGTGCCGCGCGCCTAGTTGAGAGCGCATTGGTCCGCTCCCGACTAATGGGGTTGCGCACACCGTCTCGGGTGAAAGCGTATCCGGGCGTGAGAACGACCGCCCAGTCGATTCCGAAGCGCAAGACCGAGAAGCTGACCGCCTTATGCTCGTAGTAGACGATGTCTGTTGATTTCCACCAGGAACTGACCCGGGATTTCCGCCGAGAATTGACCCGCCTTTCAGGTATGTTTCGGTTCGGTATTAGTGGTCAAGGTCCTGCTTTTCTCCTTTGTGGTTTTGGCGTTGTGCGCCGAGCTGTTCTTGAAGCGGAAGCTGTCATTTCCGGTTTCGAGAATGTGGCAATGATGGGTGAGCCTATCGAGCAACGCCGTGGTCATCTTGGCATCGCCGAAGACGCTGGCCCATTCGCTGAAGCTGAGGTTCGTCGTGATAATGACGCTGGTTCGCTCATAAAGCTTGCTCAGCAAATGGAAGAGCAGCGCACCGCCTGAAGCGCTAAACGGCAGGTATCCAAGTTCGTCGAGGATGACGAGATTGGAATGAACGAGCCGGTTTGCGATCTGGCCAGACCTTCCCTGCGCCTTCTCCTGTTCCAGCGCGTTGACCAACTCGACGGTCGAGAAGAACCGAACCCTTTTGTGGTGATGCTCTATAGCCTGGACGCCGATTGCAGTCGCGATGTGCGTCTTGCCGGTGCCGGG
>JBARWP010000482.1:0-1957 GCA_049646905.1 Pseudaminobacter sp.
CCCTCGCAAACATTTCGTCCGGAAAGCCCCGCCACAGGCCGATTATTAAGCTAGGATCAGGATCGAGGTGCCGGCGTGGCGCGCCTGCTTGCCCAGTTCCTCCTTGATGCGGATGAGCTGCCGGACATGACATATCCGGGGCGAGGCTACGCGGCGCGCGCCGTCGGGCCGAATAGAAGATCGAGAATCCCGGCCTTCACGGACTGGAAATCGGCGGCGGTGCGCCGCCGCGGCTTGGGCAGATCGACAGCGATATCGGCCTTGACGGTCCCCGGCGGGCCCTGAAGGACAAGAATGCGGTCGGAGAGGACGAGCGCCTCATCGATGTCGTGCGTGATGATGATCACGTTCGGCACATCCGTGCCCACCATGTCGAGCAGATGGTCCTGCATTCTCAGCCGTGTCAGCGGATCGAGCGCCGCGAAGGGCTCGTCCAGAAGCAGGAGCCTCGGCCGGCGCACCAGTGCCCGCGCGATACCCACGCGCTGGGCCATGCCACCCGACAATTGCTTGGGCAGCGCATCGCCGAAGGCACCGAGTTCGACCTTGGCCAGCGCAGCCTCGACCGCTTCGGCGCGCTCGCCGGCCGGCAGGTCCCACAAACCGACCGCGATATTCCTGCGCACCGTTGCCCATGGCAGAAGCCGGGGCTCCTGGAATACCACCGCCACGTCTGTGCGCGGGCCGGTAATCGGGTTGCCGTCGAGGGTCAGGCTTCCGCCGCTCGCCGGATCGAGGCCGGCGATGACCCGAAGCAGGGTGCTCTTGCCGCAGCCGCTCGGCCCGACGACGCCGAGCACACGCTCCTCGCCCAGGCGGAAACTGACCGGGCCGAGGGCCGCGAAATCCCCGTAGCGCTTGCTGAGTGAACGGGCTTCGAGCATGTCAGGCGGCCTTCTCGATCGTGTCCTGCCAGCGCAGGGTCCGGCGGGCAATGGCGGAAAGGATGGCGTCCGTGGTCTTGCCCGACAGCGCGAAGATAATCATGCAGGCGATGACCAGCGCGGGGCGTCCGGTCATCTGGCCGTCGAGCAGCAGGAAGCCGATGCCGCGCGAAGCGCCCATCAGTTCGGCCGCGACCACCACGATCCAGGCCACGCCCATCGATTGCCGCAGGCCGATGAAGTAGGAAGGAAGGCTGGCCGGCAGCAGGATCGTCCACATCAGCCTCGGACCGGAAAGGCGATTGACCCGGCCCACCTCGATCAGCTTGCGGTCGACGCCCGCAACGCCCGCCATCGTGTTCAGATAGACGGGAAAGAAAGTGACCAGGGCGATCAGCGCAACCTTGGACGTCTCACCGATACCGAACCATAGGATGAACATCGGCGTCCAGGCGAGGCCCGGAATGGTGCGTAGCGCATGGATCGTCGGATCGAAGAGATTGCGCATGGACAGCACATAGCCGGTCAGCACGCCGAGGGCCGTGGCGACCACAGCCCCGATGGCGAAGCCGCCGAGCGCACGCTTGAGCGAAACGCCGAGATGGACGAACAGTTCGCCCGAGACCGCCAGCCGCACCAGCCAGTCGACCACCTCGGTCGGGCGCGGCAGCAGATAGACCGGGACCGCCCCCGACATCGCAACCACCTGCCAGATCGCGGTGAGAATGGCCGGAACAATCAGCGCGACGCCAAACCGCTTCAGCCACCCGCCCAGGGCCGGGCCGTCCCATGCGCGTGCCGGCCGAACCAGCGGCGCTCTGTCCGCGATATCCGTCATCTCACTCGGTCGCCTGCGGTCAGGCCGTTCACTGCGTGAGAGCGGCGTTGATGTATTTCGGCTCGAGAAGATCCCTGGCGACCGCCTCGATATCCGTGTCGGGCGGGATCGCCCCGCTCGATTTCAGGATCTCGCCGGAAGCGACAAGGTTCTTCAGGTCCTCGTCGGTGATCTGGAACTGGTCGAGGATGTTGCGGTTGAACGACCGCTCGGCAACATCTGCGTCGAGCCGCCC
>JBARWP010000483.1:0-18802 GCA_049646905.1 Pseudaminobacter sp.
AGGCGAGGCACGCTGGACGCGGCGGGATTATGGCGCACTGGCGCGCGAAGGCTATATGCGCAATCCGATCGTGCATCGCGCGGTGCGGCTGATCTGCGAGACGGCCTCGGCAATGCCGTGGCTGCTCTATGAAGGGGCGGCCGAACTCGAGGATCACCCGTTGCTGGAACTGCTGGAGCGGCCGAACCAGCGGCAGGCGGGTGCGTCGTTCCTGGAAACGCTCTATGGCCACCTGCTTTTGGCCGGCAACGCCTATGTCGAAATCATCGAGGCGAATGAGGGTGCGCGCGAATTGCATCTCTTGCGACCGGACCGGGTGAGTGTGGTCACCGACGTATCCGGCTGGCCGACGGCGCTCGACTATCGCGAGGGCAGCACGCGGCGAAGGACCCCGCTGGCAGCCGAAGGTGGTGGGGCGCTGCATCTGACGCTTTTTCACCCGCTGGACGATCATTATGGCTTCGCGCCGCTCGAAGCGGCGCTGACCGCGCTCGATACGCACAATGCGGCGGGACGCTGGAACAAGGCGCTGCTCGACAATTCGGCACGGCCTTCCGGTGCGCTGGTCTATGCGCCGAAGGAGGGTGGCAACCTGACCGACGAGCAGTTCGACCGGCTGAAGGCGGAACTGGAGGAGGGATATTCGGGCACGACCCGTGCCGGGCGGCCGCTGCTGCTGGAGGGCGGGCTGGACTGGAAGGCCATGGGCATGACGCCCAAGGATATGGATTTCATCGAGGCCAAGCATTCGGCGAGCCGGGACATAGCGCTGGCCTTCGGCGTGCCGCCGATGCTGCTCGGCATCCCCGGCGACAACACTTATGCCAACTATCAGGAAGCCAACCGTGCCTTCTACCGGCTGACGGTCCTGCCGCTGGTTGCCCGTACGGCGAAGGAACTGTCGGCGTGGCTCAGCCCGGTTTTCGGCAGCGGGCTCAGGCTCTGGTACGACGCTGACCGCGTGGACGGCCTGTCTGGCGAGCGCGATGCGCTGTGGGCGCGCATAGGGGCGGCATCATTCCTGAGCGACGACGAGAAACGCGAGGCCGTGGGCTACCAGCCCCGGGACTTCGCCTGACCGACGCGACTGCACGAGGAGCAACGGACATGACTGACCTGACCGACGCAGCCTGGATATGGCTGGCCAAAGGCGCGGGCGCGGTCGCCGGCTCGGCGATCTCGCTTGCCTATATCCTTCCGCATGGACGGCGCGAGGCGGCGGCGCGTTTCGCCGTCGGCGTGGTGTGCGGGATGGTGTTCGGCGGAACCGCCGGGCTGAAGATCGCCACCGAACTTGGGCTGCAGGATCACATCGGGCCGGGCGAACTGGTGCTGATGGGCTCGGCGGTGGCGAGCCTGTGCGCCTGGTGGGCACTGGGCTTTGCTGCCCGCACGCTGCAGCACGGCAGCCTCGGGCGGCTGCTTCAGAAAAACCGGAACCAGGAGAATGCGGATGAGCGCTGATGCGATCATGCGGCGGTGCGAGACCAAACATGTCGATCTGGCGCTCGATGCGGTGGAAAGCGACGGCAGCTTTTCCGGCTATGCCAGCCTGTTCGGCCGCATGGACATGGGAAAGGACATCGTCGAGCCGGGGGCCTTCGCCAGATCCCTGCGGACAAGGGGAACGGCGGGTATCCGCATGCTGTTCCAGCATGACCCCAACCAGCCGATCGGCGCCTGGACGCAACTGAAGGAGGATGCACGCGGGCTATTCGTACACGGGCGTCTTGCAACCGGCGTCGAGCGGGCGCGCGAAGTGCTGAGCCTGATGCGCGGCGGCGCGCTCGACGGGTTGTCGATCGGCTTTCGCACCGTTCGTTCGCGCAAGGACGCCGCAATCGGCGCCCGGCGCATCCTGGAGGCCGATCTCTGGGAGATTTCCATCGTCACCTTTCCCATGCTGCCCGAGGCGCGCGTCGAGACGGTGAAGACGCGGCAACTGCCGACGGTACGGGAATTCGAATGCTGGCTCACGCGGGATGCGGGGCTGACGCGAAGCGAGGCCAGGGCGGTGATCGCCAACGGCTTCGCCAGCCTGGCAAGCGCGCGGGATGCCGCGCCGGGCACACCGGGAAACCTTGCCGCAGCCATACGGCAGGCAACCCGCATGATCCAATCAACAAGGACCAGACAGATATGACGCAAGCAGACCCTGCGCCGGAGATCAAATCCGTCTCCGGCGATCCATTCGACCTGGCGGATGCCTTCGGCGAATTCATGACCACGTTCGAGGCCTTCAAGGAGAGCAATGACGAAAGGCTGGCGCAACTCGAACGCCGCAGCGCCGATGTGGTGACCGTGGAAAAGGTCGACCGCATCTCCAAGGTGCTCGACGACCAGAAGCGGGTGCTCGACAATCTTGCCCTGAAAAAGATCCGGCCGGTGCTTGGCCGCGAAGGCGTTGCCGCCCAGCGCAGCGAGCACAAGAGCGCCTTCGAAGCTTATATCCGCAGCGGCGACGACCGCCATTTGCGCGCGCTCGATACGAAGGCGATGTCCTTCGGGTCGAGCCAGGACGGCGGCTATCTGGTGCCGGAGGAGACCGAAGCGGAAATCGGCAAGCGGCTCTCGGCCTTGTCGCCAATCCGTTCGATCGCCACGGTGAGGCAGGTCTCGGCAGCGGTGCTGAAGAAGCCGTTTGCGATTTCCGGGCCGGCGGTGGGCTGGGTCGGGGAAACTGCGGCCCGGCCGCAGACGGCGACGCCGACGCTGGCCGAACTGCAGTTTGCGACCATGGAACTCTATGCCATGCCGGCCGCGACGCAGACCTTGCTGGAGGATTCGGTGGTCGATCTCGACCAGTGGATTTCCAGCGAAGTGGAAGTTGCGTTTGCCGAGCAGGAGGGCGCGGCTTTCGTCAATGGCGACGGGGAGAACAAGCCGAGGGGCTTCCTCGACTACACCCAGGTGGCGGACACGAGTTGGGCCTGGGAGAAGATCGGCTACAAAGTGACAGGCAAGGCCGATGCGCTGCCCGACGACGACCCGTCCGACATCCTGATCGACACGATCTATGCACTCAAGGCCGGCTATCGCCAGAACGCGAACTGGGTGATGAACCGCAAGACGCAGGCCTCGATCCGCAAGCTCAAGGATGCCGATGGAAACTATATGTGGCAGCCGCCGGCTGCCCCCGGCCAGCGCGCGATGCTGATGGGCTTCCCGCTGGTGGAGGCCGAGGACATGCCCGATGGCGGCGCCAATGCCACGCCGATCGCCTTCGGCGATTTCGCCCGTGGCTATCTGGTGGTCGACCGCACCGGTGTGCGGGTGCTGCGCGACCCCTATTCGGCCAAGCCCTATGTGCTGTTCTATACCACCAAGCGTGTCGGCGGCGGTGTGCAGGACTTCGAGGCGATCAAGCTGCTGAAATACGGCACCGCGTAGAAATCATTCGCAAACTCTACCCTGCCGGTCATCTGACGCGGTTTTCTGCGCTTCCGGTGCTCACGTACTTGAGTACGCTCCGCTCCGGTTCTCGAAAATCCACGCCGTATGCCTCGGCAGGGCGAGTTATCGAACGATCTCTCAAGGCCAATACCAACGCCGGCTCCGGCACTCCTTGCCGGGGCCGTTCTTTTTCAAGCCTTTCAACCGAGGTATTCGAATGACGCTTTTGCGAACGGTCGAGCCGGCCATCGAGCCGGTGACGCTGGTCGAGGTGAAGTCCCATTTGCGCCTGGCGCATGACAGCGAGGACGACCTGCTCGCCGGTCTTGTCCGGGCGGCGCGCGAGGATGTCGAACGGGCGACCGGCCTGGCCCTGATCCGGCAGAACTGGTGGCTGGTGCGGGACGACTGGCCGCATGACGATTGCGTGGCGCTGATGCGCTGCCCGGTCGGCGAGATAGTCTCGGTCACGCTGTTTGGCAGCGAGGGCGAGGCGAGCGTGATGGACCCGTCGGACTATCTGCTCGACAGCGTATCGCGGCCGGCCCGGCTCTATTTCAAGCGGCGGCCCGCGCAGCTGCGGGCCATGAACGGCATCGAGATCGACTTCACCGCCGGCTTCGGCGAGGTGGGCACGGATGTGCCCGACCTGCTGCGGCGCGCAGTGCTGATCCTGGTGGCGCATTGGTACGAGTTTCGCGCGGCGATAACGCCGGGCCAGCAACCGGCTTCCTATCCGGCCGGGTATGAGCGCCTGATCGCCTCCTATCGTGATCGGAGGTTGTGATGCAGGCGCTGTTCATCGATCCGGGGCGGCTGCGCAGCGAGCTGGCGCTGGAAGCTTGCGTGCCTGTGCCGGACGCAATCGGCGGTTATGGCGAGACATGGACCGAGATCGCCACCGTGTTCGGCATGATCGAGCCCGTGTCGGCCACAAGCGTGTTCGGTGCAGGCCAGCCGCTGGAGACGGTGACGCATCGCATCACCATCCGCCATCGCAGCAATGTCGAGGGCCGGATGCGCTTTCGCAGGCAGGGCCGGACGTTCGACATCGTCACCGTGCACGATCCCGACGATTCCGGGCGCTACCTCATATGCCGGGTTAGGGAGGGCGGCGCATGAATTTGGCGATGACGATGACCCTCGACGGGCTTATCCGCGCCTTGCGCTGGCGGGCGCATGAACTGGCCGAGGAGATCGAACGCGGTTACCGCGAGGACACCCGGTCTGCTATAGTGGGTCGGGCTGCTCGTGCCGGAATGGATGGACATACCAGGGAGCAGAGCGATGACCGCGCCGGCCGTTGAATTGCAGAAGGCCATTTTCGCGGCACTCAAGCAGGATGGCCCTCTCACTGCGCTGCTTGGCGGCGAAAAGATCTTCGACCAGGTGCCGCCGAAGGCGAGTTTTCCCTACGTCACCTTCGGCCGGACCAGCCTTTACGACTGGAGCACGGGAACCGAAAGCGGGACCGAGCAGCTTTTCACGCTGCATGTCTGGTCGAAGGCAAGAGCCGGAAGGAAGCGCTGGAGATCATGGACGCCTGCCAGGCGTGTCTCGATGCCGGCGGGCTGGCGCTTGACGGACACCATCTGGTGAACCTGCGGCTCGAATTCGCCGAATGCAGATATGACGAGAACCTGCTGGTTCACCACGGCCTGCTGCGGTTTCGCGCGGTGACCGAGCCTGTCGACTGAATTCCAGAACATTCACAAAACCAGGAGACCGATATGGTCGCACAGAAGGGCAAGGACCTGCTCTTGAAGCTCGACACCAATGGTGCGGGCAGCTTCGTCACCGTTGCCGGGATGCGCTCGAAACGGATCGCCTTCAACAGCGAGACGGTGGACGTCACCGACGCCGATTCCACGGGGCGGTGGCGTGAACTGCTTGCGGGAAGCGGCGTTCAGCGCGCCTCGATCAACGGGTCGGGAATCTTCAAGGATGCGGCATCCGATGCGGAAATCCGGACCCGGTTCTTTGCCGGCACGATCGCAGACTGGCAATTGATCGTCCCGGACTTCGGCACGGTGGAAGGCGCGTTCCAGATCACCGCGCTGGAATATTCGGGCAGCCATGACGGCGAGGTGACGTTCGAGATGGCGCTGGAATCCGCCGGGCCGATCAGCTTCACGGTGATGCCATGACGGCCAATCGGTGCCGCGGCGAAATCGCCGCCGAGCTCGACGGCAAGACGGTGCGATTGTGCCTGACGCTGGGAGCGTTGGCGGAACTGGAGGCGGTCTATGCCGCCGACGATCTCGGCGCGCTGGTGGAGCGGTTTTCGCGCGGGCGGCTCTCGGCCCTCGACATGATGCGCATCGTCGGCGCCGGACTGCGTGGTGCCGGCCATGACATCAGCGACGAGGATGTCGGGCGTATGTCCACGCCGGACGGGGCGGCAGGCTTTGCCACGATTGTGTCGGAACTTCTGGCGGTGACTTTCGGGGGTGGCCAGGAGCAGCCGGTAAACCCTTAGACGCCGCGACAGACAATCCGAACGCGTTTCCCTGGGACGAGGTGATGGCCCTGGGGCTTGGTCTGTTGCGGCTGACGCCGGCGGCGTTCTGGGCAATGACTCCGCGCGAACTTGAGCGGGCACTGAGCGTGCTGCCAAGCGGTGGGCAAGCGCCGCGCCGCGCCGATCTGAGCGCGTTAATGCGCATCTTTCCCGATATATAGGAGAAACAATGGCCGAGGATGTGACCGTATCCATCACCGCCGACACCGCGCCTTTCCAGAGCGCGCTTGAAAGCCTGCAGAAGATGTCGGACCGGTTCGGCACGCAACTGACCGGGGCGCTGAAGAGCGCGGCAATCCATGGCCGGGAACTCGACGACGTGCTGAGGCGGGTGGGGCTGAATCTGGCAGGACTGGCGCTGGAGCAGGGGCTGAAGCCGCTGCAGACGCTGGCGGGCGCGAAGTTTTCCGCGCTGCTTGGCGGTATTTCAGGCGTTATTCCCTTTGCCAAAGGCGGGGCCGTCCGCAACGCGAATGTCGTGCCTTTCG
This sequence comes from Pseudaminobacter sp., assembly GCA_049646905.1. Classification (GTDB taxonomy): domain Bacteria; phylum Pseudomonadota; class Alphaproteobacteria; order Rhizobiales; family Rhizobiaceae; genus Pseudaminobacter. Next base: position 6,403 of record JBARWP010000483.1, read on the forward strand.
CCAGCGGTGGAGTGATTTCGAGCCCGAGCTATTTCCCGCTGGGGAGAAACATCGGCCTCGCCGGGGAAGCGGGTGCGGAAGCCATCCTGCCATTGCAGCGCTCCGCCGACGGCAGGCTGGGCGTCGCGGCAACCGGGGCCGGCGGCGCGCCGGTGAATGTCGTCTTCAACGTGACCACGCAGGACGCGCAATCCTTCCGCAGGTCGGAGGCCCAGATCACCGGCATGCTGGCACGCGCGGTCTCGCGTGGCAACAGGACGTTTTAAGGAGGACCATTTGCCAGAACTCGCCAGTTTCCACGACGTGCGGTTTCCGCTGTCGGTGTCGTTCGGCGCGACCGGAGGACCCGAACGGCGCAATGAGATCGTCACGCTGACTTCGGGCCGCGAGAAGCGCAATGCCCGGTTCTCACAGTCGCGCCATCACTATGATGCGGGAACGGGCATACGCTCGCTGCGAGATCTTCACGATGTGCTTGCGTTCTTCGAGGCCCGGCGCGGCTCGCTGCACACCTTTCGCTTTCGCGATCCGTTCGACATGAAATCCTGCCGTCCCGATGAGGCGCCGTCCTTCCTCGACCAGAAGATCGGAACCGGCGACGGAACGACCGTGCGCTTCAAGCTGGTCAAGACCTATGGCACCGGTGACGACGCCTATCTGCGCTTCATCGCCAGGCCCGACATTTCGACGCTGGCGGTTGCCGTGAACGGCATGCCGCTGTCGTCGCCGGGCGATTTCCATTTTGACGGGCAGACCGGCGAGGTGGTTTTCCAGGCCGCGCCGCCGCCAGGCTCGACGATCACCGCCGGCTATGAGTTCGACGTGCCCGTGCGCTTCGACACGGAGCGCCTGACGATGAGCCTGACGGCGTTCAAGGCCGGTCAGATTCCAACCATACCGCTGATCGAGGTGCAGCTTTGAGCGAATACCCGCAACAATTGGCCGACCATCTGGCTGGCGAGGTGACGACGGTCTGCCATTGCTGGCGGTTGACCAGGAAGGACGGGCTGACGGCCGGTTTTACCGACCACGACCTGCCGTTGAGCGTGGACGGGACCGTGTTCAGGCCGGAAACCGGATTCAGCGCCAGCGAGGCAAGGGACACGTTGGGCCTCGCCGTCGACACGGTGGACATAGAAGGCGCACTGTCGTCTGCCGACATAAGGGACGAGGACATCGCCGCCGGCCTTTATGACGGCGCAAGGGTCGAGACGCTTCTGGTCAACTGGCGCAGGCCGGAAGAGTTCACGGTGTTGCGCACGGCCACGATCGGCAAGATCAAGCGCAGCGATCAGCGCTTCGTGGCAGAACTGGAGAGCCTGATGCACGCGCTCGACCAGCCAGGCGGGCGCTATGTGAGCCGGACCTGTGACGCCGAGCTTGGCGATGCGCGCTGCGGCTTCGCGCTCGGTCAGCCGGGCTTTCACGGCAGCGGTCATGTCGTTGCCAGGGGAAGCAGCGAGATCATCATCGTATCCGGCCTCGAGACGTTCGAGCATGGGTGGTTCTCGCATGGCACGTTGAACTGGTCGTCGGGCGCGCGTGCGGGGCGGGCCGAACGGATTGTGGATCATGGCGGCGATGTGCAGGGAGTGAAGCTAACCCTGCGACCGTCAGGCGGACCAACGATAGAGCTGGGCGACGCCTTCGTGATCTATGCGGGGTGCGACAAGAATTTCAGCACCTGCAGAAAGAAATTCTCCAACACTTTGAATTTCAGAGGGTTTCCTCATCTCCCTGGCAATGATGCCGCTTATGGCTATGTCGTCGAGGGTGGCCAGTTCGACGGGAGCCCGATCGTCTCATGAGCGACGAACAGGCGATGGCAAAACGCATCGTTGCCGAGGCGTTGAGCTGGATCGGCACGCCCTATCGACATCAAGGATCGCGCAAGGGCGTGGGCTGCGACTGCCTTGGCCTGGTGCTCGGCGTCTGGCGCGCCGTTTACGATTGCGAGCCGGAGTACCCGCGCCCCTATGCTGCCGATTGGGCAGAGGCGGGCGGGCAAGACCTTTTGCTGGAGGCCGCCAGGCGCCACTGCCGCGAGAAAGCGCTGAGCAGGATTGTGAGCGGGGACCTGATCCTGTTCCGCTGGCGGCCACATCTGCCGGCAAAGCATGCCGGAATACTGGTGGGGCAGGACCGCTTCATCCATGCCTACCAGGGGCAGGCCGTCGTTGTTTCGGCGCTGGTGCCGCAGTGGCGAAACCGCATCGCGGCGGCCTTCGCCTTTCCGCAAAATACGAATTGATTTCCGGAGGCCTTCATGGCAACCATCCTGTTGCAAGCGGCCGGGGCCTATCTCGGCGGCATGCTTGGTGCGGTCGGTAGCGCGATCGGTTCGGCCGCCGGCGCGCTTGCGGGCTACGCGATCGACAGTTCCCTGATCAACTCCACACGGCGTATCGAGGGGCCGCGACTTGCCGGCCCCCGCCCGTTCACGGCAGAGGAGGGCGCGCCGATCCCGCGCGTCTACGGCACGACGCGGATCGGGGGCACGCTGATCTGGGCAACGCGTTTCGAGGAGACGCGCACGACGAAGCGCCAGGGCGCCAAGGGCGGGCCGCGTGTGACCGAATATGCCTATTTCGCCAATGCCGCCTTCGCCGTTTGCGAGGGCGAGATTGCCGGCATCCGCAGGATCTGGGCGGACGGGCGCGAGATCGACCGCAACGGGCTGGAAATCCGGGTTTACAGGGGCACGGAAGACCAGCCGGTCGATCCGCTGATCGAGGCAAAGCAAGGGCAGGGGAAAGCTCCCGCCTACCGTGGCCTTGCCTATGTGGTCTTCGACCACCTGCCGCTGGCCGAATACGGCAATCGCCTGCCGCAGATACAGTTCGAGGTGCTGCGCCCGGTCGGGGCGCTGACGGAGCGGGTCTATGCCGTCTGTCTTATTCCGGGGGCGACCGAATATGGCCTGTCGCCGTCGCTGGTGACGCTGGAGAGGCGGCCGGGCGAAACGCATGCCGAAAACCGCCATGTATTTCATGCCGGGACAAACCTGGCGGCATCGCTGGACGAATTGCAGATGCTTTGCCCGAACCTGCAGCATGTCGGCCTCGTGGCGACCTGGTTCGGGGATGACCTGCGCGCGGGCACCTGCAAGATCAGGCCGGGCGTGAGCACACGCCTGTCGGGTGGATTGTCGGAAGACTGGTCCGTCTCCGGGGTGGACCGCAACGGGGCGATGCTGGTGTCTTCCTATGGTGGCGGGGCTGCCTATGGCGGCACGCCGTCTGATCGCAGCGTGATTGCGGCGATCCGCGAGATCAAGGCACGCGGCCTGAAGGTGACGCTCTATCCGTTCATCATGATGGATATTGTGGCCGACAACACCCTGCCTGATCCCTATGGTGGGGTGCAGCAATCGGCCTATCCGTGGCGCGGGCGCATCACCTGTCATCCGGCGCCCCTGAAACCCGGCACTGTGGACAAAAGCGCAGCCGCGCGCGTGCAGGTCGCGAATTTCTGCGGGGCAGCGCTTCCCGGAGATTTCTCGATCTCGGCGGAGGCGGTTGCCTTTCATGGCAGTGCCGGCGACTGGGGCTACCGGCGGCTGATCCTGCATTTTGCCCACCTTGCCGCGGTGGCCGGCGGTATCGATGCATTCCTGCTCGGTTCGGAACTGCGCGGGCTCAGCACCCTGCGTGACGAGAACAACGCATTTCCGTTCGCGGAGGCGCTTTGCCAACTGGCGACCGAGGTTCGCTCGGTCCTCGGCCCGCAGACCGCCATCACCTATGGAGCGGACTGGAGCGAATATTTCGGCCATCAGCCGGCGGATGGCAGCGGCGACGTCTTCTTCCATCTGGACGCGCTGTGGAGCCACCCGGACGTGGATGCGGTCGGGATCGACAATTACATGCCGCTGTCGGATTGGCGCGACGGCGACTATGCCGGCCTCAACCCGGACGGGCTCGGTGGCCCGTATGACCTGCACGGGCTGCAAGCGGCAATCACCGGCAGCGAGGGCTATGACTGGTATTATCCGACAGCGCAGGCGCGCGCCCAGCGCCTGCGTGCGGCGATCACCGACGGTGCCTATGGCAAGCCGTGGGTGTTTCGCTACAAGGATCTGGCCGGCTGGTGGGGCGATACCCATTTCAACCGCATCGGCGGTGTGGAGGCTGCCCTGCCGACCGGCTGGCAGCCATGCTCGAAACCCATCTGGTTCACCGAACTCGGCTGCCCGGCGGTGGACAAGGGGCCGAACCAGCCCAATGTCTTTCCCGATCCGAAGTCGGTGGAAAATGCCGTTCCGCATTTTTCCAGCGGCGGCCGCTCCGACATCGCCCAGCAGCGGTTCCTGCAAGCACATGCGCTGCTGTGGGACCCGGCAAGCCCGATGTTTGAGGACGCGAAGAATCCCGTCTCGCCTGTCTATGGCGGGCGGATGGTGGATCACTCGCGCAGCTATTTGTGGGCGTGGGATGCGCGTCCGTTCCCGGCGTTTCCGCAGCGGGAAGATGTATGGGCCGATGGAGGCAACTGGCATTGCGGGCATTGGCTGAACGGCAGGCTGGGCAGTCCGGATTTAGGCTCCCTGATCAATGAAATACTGGCGGATTATGGCTTGCCGCCGGCGGATGTGACCGGTGTCGACGGGACGGTCCATGGCTATGTGATTGCCGATCCGGCCTCGGCTCGCTCGGCACTGGAGCCATTGGTCGAACTGTTCGACCTGGCGGTGCAGGAGAGCGCCCACAGACTGGTCTTTCGGCGCAGCGGTGCGGGCGCTGGCGTGCCTGCCGAGATCGAGGAACTCGTTTCCGATGGCGAGACTGCCGTTGTCGAGAAACTGCGCGTTCCCGACCATCAATTGCCCGTCGAGGGTATCCTCGCTTTCCGTGACCCGCTTGCCGAATATCAGACCGTGTCGGTGCGAAACCGGCGGTTTGGGGCGAGCGGAAGCAGGCAGCAGGCGATTTCCTTTCCGGGTGTTCTGGAAGCAGGGCAGGGCCGTGCTTTGCTCGACGACTGGATGAGACGGGTGTGGTCGGAACGGGAAAGCATCGGGTTTTCGGTCGAAGCATTGCATCCCGGTGTCTTTCCGGGCGCTGTTGTCCGACTGCCGGCGGTGGCGAGCGATGCCGAGTTCCTGGTGACCGAAATCGAAGACGGTCTCGTGCGCAGGGCATCGGCCAGGCAGATCGCCCGATCGGTGCCGGCGATATGGCGGGCGTCGCCAACCAGAAGCATGCCGGCGGCTACGCCGATGGTCGGCCGGCCATATGCGCAATTCCTGGATCTACCGTCGATTTCGAGCGAGGACGCGCAGACCCGGTTCAGGGTGGCCCTCTGGCAAAAGCCGTGGCGAAGCCAGGCGCTATTCGTGTCGCCGGAAGGGACGGGCTTCATGCAGCGTGGCATGGTCAACAAGGCCGCGAATGTCGGGCGGCTGATGGAGCCGCTTCCGCCCGGTTTCGCGGGGCGGATCAACTGGGCGCATCCGATCGTCGTGGAGTTGTTCGATGGCGAGGTCGAAAGCGTCAGCCGCCACCAGCTTCTCAACGGCGCCAATGTCGCTGCCGTCAGGTCGGCAATCGGCACCTGGGAGGTGATCCAGTTCCAGTTTGCCGAAGAGACGGCACCGAATATCTGGCGGCTGAGCGGATTGCTGCGTGGCCAGTTGGGCACGGATGACGGCATGGAGGCCGGCGCACCTACAGGGGCGAGTTTCGTCGTGCTGGACGATGCCGTGCAGCCGGCCGGGCTCCTCGCCAGCGAGATCGGCCTGCCGCTCAATTGGCGTGTCGGCGCGGCCGGAGCTGATTTTTCCGGCGAGAACTTCTCGACTGCGACCGAAACAGGCGGCATGCGCGCGCGCCTGCCGCTGGCGCCGGTGCATCTCAAGGCGAAGCGGCAAGCGAATGGAGACCTTGCCCTTTCCTGGGTACGGCGCGGGCGGATCGATGCCGATAGCTGGGAAGCCGGAGAAATACCGCTGGGCGAAGAGACGGAACAATATCGCGTCGTCATCTCCACGGTTCATGGGGAAAGCGTGCGCAGCCAGACCGTGGCGCAGCCCGTATGGACCTACACCGCGGCGGCAATCGAATCCGATCTCGGTCCGGCAGTGGGCGAGATCGACGTGATCGTAAGCCAACTGAGCATGTCTGCCGGCTGGGGTATTCCGGCCCGGCGGCGCTTTGCTCTGGCTTGAGGTCGCAACCATTCATCATCGGAAAGGAAACGTCATGACTGCGAACAAACCCTGGTATCTGTCCCGCACCATCTGGGCATCGCTGATCGCTGTGCTGTCGGCCGGCGGGAGCTTGGTCGGCGTGCCGGTGGACGATGCCGACCAGGCTGTGCTTGCGGACACGATCCTGCAGGCGGTGGCTGCCCTTGCGGGCATCTTGGCGATTGTCGGGCGCGTGACGGCGGTGAGCCGGATCGGTTGATCGGATGTATTCGTGCGGAGCGCTTCCGGCCCTCGCTTTTCAGTTCTTGCTGTGATCCACTGTTCATTCCACGTTCAGCAGTCCTGGGCTAGAAGAGCACGCATGGAAACGCTTCGCCGTCTTTTTTGTTCTGCAGTTCTGGCATCTTGCATGGCGGGTTTGCTTGCGCCGCCCGCATTTGCAGCCGACTGCTACGCCATTGGCCAGCAGATCGCCGCTCAAAACGGCGGCACGCTGGCCAAGGCAAGCTCGTCCACGCAAGGAGGCCGGCCTGTCTGCGTGATCGTGGTGCTCGTTCCCGGCCGGGACGGCGAGCGGCCACGGCGGGCAGAATTCGTCGTGCCGCAGGGCTGAACCGCGGCATCGTTTCAACAAAAACAGGAATCGGCCTATATCTCGCTGGATCGACAACGGACAGGCAGGCCATGCGCATACTCGTCGTTGAAGACGACAAGGAATTGAACAGACAGATTTCCGAGGCGCTGACTGACGCCGGCTATGTCGTGGATCGCGCCTATGACGGCGAGGAAGGGCATTTCCTGGGCGACACCGAGCCTTACGATGCGGTGGTTCTGGACATTGGCCTGCCGCAGATGGACGGGATCAGCGTCGTCGAGCGCTGGCGCCGCGACGGGCGCAAGATGCCGGTGCTGATGCTGACGGCGCGGGATCGCTGGAGCGACAAGGTTGCCGGCATAGATGCCGGCGCGGACGATTATGTCGCCAAGCCGTTCCATATCGAGGAAGTGCTTGCCCGGTTGCGTGCGCTGATACGCCGTGCGGCCGGCCATGCCTCGTCCGAGCTTTCCTGCGGACCGCTGCGCCTGGATACCAAGGCATCGAAGGCCGATGTGGACGGGGTGCCGTTGAAGCTCACCTCGCACGAGTTCCGGCTGCTCGCCTATCTCATGCATCACATGGGCGAGGTGGTTTCGCGCACCGAACTGGTCGAGCATCTCTATGACCAGGATTTCGACCGCGATTCCAACACGATCGAGGTTTTTGTCGGCCGCCTGCGCAAGAAGATGGGCATCGACATGATCGAGACGGTGCGGGGGATGGGCTATAGAATACGAGAGCCGCGCGATTGACTGGCTGGCGACGGACCGGCTGCCTGATTTGTGACCGAAACCCATGATCGCCGGTTCCCGCTCACTTACCTTCCGCGTCATTGCCTTTTCCACGGTCTGGGCGATTGTGGCGCTGGTGGTCATCTACACGGTGATCGCAACACTCTATCGCCAGGCGAGCGAAAGAGGCTTCGAGAGCCTTCTTTCGGCACATCTTTTCAACCTCATCGGCTCGGTCGGCCTGTCGGAACAGGACATGCTGACCGGGCGCCCCGATCTTGGCGACCTGCGCTTCTCCCGGCCGAACTCCGGCTGGTACTGGGCGGTCGAGCCGGTTTCGCCGGGTATCGAGGGTACGCTTCGCTCGCTTTCCATGACCGAGGCCGTGCCTTCCCCGCCCGTTTCGGACGTGCCGTTCAATTCCGAGTTCCAGCGCAACTACGATGCCCAGGGCATCGCCGGTGAGGAACTGGAGGTGCTGGAGAGCGAATTCGTGCTGGGGACCAACAACCAGATCGCGCGTTTCCGCGTCATGGGCAACCGCAGCGAACTGGAAGACGAGATAGGCATATTCGAACGCAGGCTGGTGACCTATCTGTCGCTGTTCGGCCTGGGGATGATCGCGATCAACGCGATTGCCATTCTGCTTGGGCTGAGGCCGCTCGGCCGTGTGCGGGAGGCGCTGGCGATGGTGCGCGAAGGGACGGCGCAAAGGCTCGACGGTCGCTTCCCCATAGAGATCGAGCCGCTGGCCAACGAAACCAATGCCCTTATCGAGAACAACCGGCGCATCGTGGAGCGTTCGCGCACGCAGGTCGGAAACCTTGCCCATTCGTTGAAGACACCATTAGCCGTATTGCTCAACGAGGGCCGTGCACTGGGCGGGACCAAAGGCAAGCTGATCGCCGACCAGGCTTCAGCCATGCAGAGCCAGGTCGAGCACTATCTGCAGCGGGCCCGCATGGCCGCCCAGCGCGACAGTGTCGTCTATCGAACGCCGACCTCGGCGCTGCTGCAGCGCATGGCGAGGGTCGTGGGCAAGCTCCATCCCGACATTTCCATTTCGCTCCTGTTGCCGCCGACTGACGTCCTGTTTGCGGGAGAGCGGGAGGATCTGGAGGAGATCGTCGGCAATCTGCTGGAGAATGCGACGAAGTGGGCAAACGCCGCCGTGCGCATATCGGTTACGCCGATATTGGACGATGAAGGCGTTGCGGAGCAGTTTCTGATCGAGATCGAAGACGACGGACCGGGCATTCCGGAAGACAAGGCGCGTGAGGCCTTGAAGCGGGGGCGCAGGCTGGACGAAACCAAGCCGGGAACAGGGCTCGGCCTGGCAATCGTCAACGACCTGGTGAAGGAATATGGCGGGGCGCTGCTGCTGGAGCAGTCGCAGATGGGCGGCCTCAAGGCGGTCGTGCGACTGAGGAGCGCACGGTAGGTCGGGACCGGTTGGGGCGAAGGCCTTGGCCCAATTTAAGCCAAAGATCGCCATTAACGCCGCATCCAGTTCAGCACCACGCAATACTTTGAATCGACGTAGTTCTTTCCAGAAATCGATTCCGGTTTCCGGGCTTATGCGTTAATCATCGAAGTGGATTCGGGATCGGTGGCAGGCATGATTGTTCGCGTGGCGGTAATTGTCGGGCTGGTTGCGGTTTCGGGCTGTACGACGATCGGCATGCCCGGCACGAAAACCGATACCGCCGGAACCGCAGGTGCCGGCAATGGCCGGGTCGCGGCCACCATCATCAACGCGATGGGTGGTGGGCTTGTTGGCGGTGCTATCGGAGAGGGCCTTAGCGAGCGCGATCGGCGCAGCGCGCTGGAGGCCGAGTATCGGGCCTTGGAATATACCCAAGGCGGGCGTCCGGTAGGCTGGAAGAGCGACCGGTCGGGCCGCTCGGGCGAGGTGGTTGCTTCGCAGCCCTATCGGGTGGGCTCGCAGGATTGCCGCCAATATACCCACACGATCTTCACCAGCAGCCAGTCACGCAGTGCCCGTGGAACCGCTTGCCGCAATCCGGACGGCAGTTGGACACCGCTCACGTAGAGCAGCGTAACAAGCGCCGGAGCGGCTGCAGCCGTCAATCAGTCGCAGCCCCGGGATGTTGGCACGCGGTGCCGCCAGGGCTATTAAAGGTATATGGTGTTCTGGTTTGTCGCCGCCTTGCTCACATTTGGTGCCAGCGTCGCGGTTTTGCTGCCGCTGACGGGTTCCTCGCGTCGTGCATCGGCGGGTAACCAGCACGACCTTGCCGTCTACCGCGACCAACTGGCCGAAGTGGATCGGGATGCGGCCCGCGGGCTCATCCAGCCGGCCGATGCCGAGCAGGCACGCGCGGAGATCGCCAGGCGTATCCTCAAGGCGGACAGCCTCGGAGACCGGACCGCGAATAAAGCGCGGTGGTCCCTGGCAGGGCGCGTCCTTGGCGGCGTGGCGGTGCTTCTGGTGCCATTGAGCAGCTGGGGGCTCTATGCGGCGCTCGGTTCCCCCGATGTCCCCTCGCAGCCGCTGCAGGCGCGACTGATGCAGAACCCCACCGACAGTTCCGTCGACGAGTTGATCGCGCGGGCCGAAGGACACCTTGCGTCCAATCCGCAGGACGGGCGCGGCTGGGACGTGCTGGCGCCGATCTATCTGCGGCTCGGCCGATACGAGCAGGCGGTCACGGCATATAGAAACGCAATCAGGCTGGAGGGCGCTTCGGCCTTGCGCGAAGCCGGCCTCGGCGAGGCGCTTACCAATGCGGGCGGAGGGGTTGTTTCGTCAGGCGCGCAGCAGGCCTTCGAGCGCGCGCTGATCCTGGAACCCACCCAGCCCAAGGCCAGGTTCTTCCTGGCGGTAGCTCTGCTGCAGGACGGCAAGGAGGCGGAAGCGATCCAGGCCTGGGAGGCGATGGGTGCCGACCTTCAGGAAACTTCGCCCTGGCGGGAGCCGGTGGCGCAAGCCCTGGCCGAGGCCAGGAACCGTATTGCCGCAACCGATGCGAAAGAGCCGGCAGCCGGCCCGACACAGGCGGAGATGGAGGCGGCGGCATCCATGTCGTCAGGTGACCGCCAGGCGATGATCGAGACGATGGTTGCGGGGCTCGACCAGAAGCTGCGAGAAAACCCGCAGGATACCGACGGCTGGATGCGGCTGGTGCGCTCCTATGTCGTGCTCGGCAAGACGCAGGAAGCCCGCGAAGCACTTGACCGAGGCCTCGAAGCATTGGGCGCGGCGACGGATAACGGGCGCAAGCTCAGCGAACTCGCAACAGGCCTCGGTATCCCGGTTTCGGAGTAGGTTACGTGACACGCAAGCAAAAGAGACTGTCAGTTATCGCAGCCGGTGCTATCTTTCTTGCGGGGGCGACCGGCCTGACGTTTTACGCCCTGGGCCAGAAGGCATCCTATTTCTATATGCCGACCGAGCTGCAGGCCGCTACGCTCCAGCCGGGTCAGCGCATCCGCCTTGGCGGCCTGGTGGAGAAAGGAACGATCCTGCGCGGACAGGGCACGCAGGTCAGCTTCGGCGTGACCGATCATGAGAAATCCGTCCAGGTGACCTATACGGGGATTCTGCCGGACCTGTTCCGGGAAGAGCAGGGCGTCATCACCGAAGGCACCTTCGGTTCGGACGGGGTGTTCGTCGCCGACAGCGTGCTGGCCAAGCACGATGAAACCTATATGCCCAAGGAAGTAGCCGACGGCTTGAAAGCCAAGGGCGTCTGGCAGGAGAACTGACCCATGGTCGAGACCGGCCACTTCGCGCTCATCCTCGCCTTCTCGCTTGCGCTGGTTCAATCCGTGGTGCCGCTTTTCGGCGCACGCATAGGCAATGAACGCCTGATGGCGGTAGGTGGCCCGGTGACGGTGACCGGCTTTGCCCTGACAGCGCTATCGTTTGCCGCCCTAACGATGGCTTACGTGCAGTCGGACTTTTCCGTGCTCAACGTTTGGGAAAATTCCCATTCGCTCAAGCCGATGCTGTTCAAGATCACCGGGACCTGGGGCAACCACGAGGGCTCCATGCTGCTGTGGGTGCTGATCCTGACCTTTTTCGGCGCGCTGGTCGCGGTCTTCGGCAGCAATCTTCCGGCGACACTGCGGGCCAATGTGCTGGCGGTGCAGGGCTGGATCGGTGCCGCCTTCCTGCTTTTCATCCTGACGACCTCGAATCCATTCACGCGGCTGGTTCCGGCTCCGATCGAGGGCCGCGATCTCAACCCGATCCTGCAGGACATCGGGCTCGCCGTTCATCCGCCGCTGCTTTATCTCGGCTATGTCGGCTTTTCCGTGTGCTTTTCCTTTGCGGTTGCAGCCCTCATCGACGGCAGGATCGACGCCGCATGGGCGCGCTGGGTCAGGCCCTGGACACTTGCCGCGTGGGTTTTCCTGACCGGCGGCATCGCGATGGGCTCCTACTGGGCCTATTACGAACTCGGCTGGGGCGGTTTCTGGTTCTGGGACCCCGTTGAGAACGCCTCCTTCATGCCGTGGCTGGCCGGCACGGCGTTGCTGCATTCCGCCATCGTGATGGAGAAGCGCTCGGCCCTGAAAATCTGGACGCTGCTGCTGGCGATCCTGACATTCTCGTTTTCGCTGCTGGGAACATTCCTTGTCCGCTCGGGCGTGCTGACGTCGGTTCATGCCTTTGCCACCGACCCGAGCCGGGGCGTCTTCATTCTTGGCATATTGATGATCTTCATCGGCGGTTCGCTGGCGTTGTTCGCGCTGCGTGCCGGCAATCTTGCCGCCGGCGGCATGTTCCAGCCGATCTCGCGCGAGGGCGCGCTCGTGCTCAACAATCTCTTCCTGACGACCGCTGCGGCTACCGTGCTGATCGGAACGCTTTATCCGCTGGTGGTCGAGGCGCTGACGGGCGACAAGATTTCGGTCGGGGCACCATTCTTCAACCTGACCTTCGGCTCTCTGATG
>JBARWP010000484.1:0-1858 GCA_049646905.1 Pseudaminobacter sp.
CAACCAGACCGCGCGCTATGCCATGTTCATCGGCGCCGGCCTCGCCGGCGTTGCCGGCGCCATGACCGCGCCGCTGGTGGCGCCGTCGCCCTTCATGGGGCACACGGTGATCGTGACCGCCTTCATCATCATCATCGTGGGCGGCATCGGCAGCCTGGAAGGCGCGGTGGTGGCGGCCATCCTCTATGCCTTCGTCCACACTTTCGTGACCACCTTCTATGACGGCGTGATCGCCAATATCGTCGGCCTGCTCCTGATGCTGGCGGTGCTGGTGGTCAAGCCGCAGGGCCTTTTTGGAGTGCGCGAACGTGCCTGAGAAAAACACGATAGGCGCGGCCGGCCTTTTCGGCATCCTGATCCTTGCCGCGGCATTGATCGCCGTCCCGCATCTGGTCAGCTTCTCGCAGCAGGAACTGCTGGTCTTCCTCACCATCAACGTGCTTCTGGTGGTGAGCTACCGGCTGCTGACGCTGACCGGCGAATGGTCGCTCGCCCATGTGGTGATGATGGGGGCGGGCGCCTATGGCAGCGCGCTCTACGCCAAGAATTTCGGCTTCCCGGTGCCGATCGCCATGCTGGCGGGTGCGGCCACGGCCGGGCTGATCGCGGCCCTGCTCAGCTTTCCGCTGTTTCGCATGAAAGGCTTCTACTTCCTGATCGGCTCCTTTGCCGCCGGCGAGGTGATAAGGCTGATCTGGAAGCGCTTCACCGATCCGTTCGGCGGGCCCAAAGGCATCAAGCGGATTCCCGGTTTTCCGGAAATCGACCTCGGCTTCATCCGGATCGATTTCTACCAGCCGGAGAACTACTACTACCTCGTGCTGGCGGTGGTGGTGCTGTCGCTGTGGGTGCTTTACCGCATCGAGAGATCGCGCCTGGGCCTGACCTTCCATGCCATCCACTGGCAGGACAAGCTGTCGGAATCGGTCGGCATCGACACCTTCCGCCATCGCATGCTGGCCTTCGTCATCGCGTCTTTCTTCGCCGGGCTAGCCGGGGCGCTCTATGCCCACTATCTCAGCACGGTCAATCCGAACCAGTTCGACGTCGACACCATGGTCTATGTGCTGATCTGGACGATCGTCGGCGGCACCACCCGCTGGTACGGGCCGATCCTGGGCGTCATCGCGCTGACCATCATCGACGAGGTCATCCTGCGGGCGATCGGTGCCGATCAGATCCGGCCGCTGCTTTATGGCGCGATCCTGATTGCGGCTATCCTGTTCCTGCCGAACGGGCTCGAGAGCCTCGTCATCAAGGCCAAGGAGGCGCTGCGTCGCCGTGAGGGCGTGGCGGTGGAAAAGGTGGCTATGCGCAAGGGCACCGGATAAGGCGGACTACTCGGCCGCCTCATGCAACGGAATGAGGCGGTGCCCCACCTGCTGGAGATGCAGCCGCATGGCTGTGCAGGCGCCGGCCAGGTCGCGGTCGGCTATGGCATCCACGATCCGCTCGTGATCGGCGAAGCTGTGATGGTCGGCCGGCGGCTTGGCGCCGTCGGAGCGCAGGCGGCCCCAGACCACGGTTCGGCGCACCGCGTTCAGCACGTCGAACAAGCCAAGCAGCACATTGTTGCGGCTGGCCTGCGCGATCTGGCGATGCAGCAGATTGTCGAAGTTCTCATACTGGCGCCAGGTCGCGGCTTCGCGCGTCTGCACCAGAGACTGGCGCATGGCGGCGATATCGGCCTGCGTGGCATGCAGTGCCGCCTCGCGCGCGATCTCCGGCTCAATGATCAGCCGCGCGCGCATGACATCGGCCGGGTTGGTCTGCCGGGCAATTTCGGAAATGCCGATGGTTTCCTCGATCGGCCCGCTGCCGACGAAGGTGCCCTTGCCGACATGGCGCCAGATGTGGC
>JBARWP010000485.1:0-8625 GCA_049646905.1 Pseudaminobacter sp.
CCCTCCTTCAGCGCCGGGACGATCTTCTGGGCGATGCCGCCGGTGAGATAGACCCCGCCGCGGCTCTTGAACACCAGCGCCAGGTCGCCCGCGGTGCGGCCAAGGCAGGTGACGAAGAACCGGAGCGCTTCCTCGGCCACCGTGTCCGAACCGGCGAGGGCCGCAGCGGTGATCTCGGCCGGCTTGGAAAAGCGCGGCGTCTTGCCGTCGGCGGCCGCGACCGCGCGATAGGCGTTCACCAGCCCGCGCCCGCACAATATCTGCTCGCCCGATATGCGGCCTTCGATCTTCTCGATATGCGGAAATATCTGATGGTCGCGCGCATTGCGCGGGCCAATATCCATATGCCCGCCTTCGCCGGGCACCGGAATCCATTTGCCGCCGGAATGGATCAGGCCGGCAACACCGAGCCCGGTGCCGGGGCCGAGCACGACCCGGCTGGCATTCGGCTCGGGCGCGCCGGCGCCGATCCTCTCCAGATGCTCCTCGCCAAGTGCTACGACGGCGAGCGCCTGCGCCTCGAAATCGTTGAGGACGACCACGTCGCTGACACCGAGCGTGGAAAACATCGCCTTGGGCCGCACGATCCAGGGGCAGTTGGTAAGCGGGATCTCGTCGCCATCGACCGGACCGGCCACGGCAAATACCGCCGAGCGCGGCCTGACCGGGCTATCGGCAAGCACCGCCTGCCGCACCGCCTCGTCGATGGAGGCAAAGCTTGCGGTCTGCACGATGCGCGTCTCGCCCAGATCGGAGCCGGCATCGGCCAGTATCGCAAGGCGCGCATTGGTTCCACCGATATCACCGATCAGGACCGGAAATTGCAGGCCGGTTGGCTCCTTGTTCCGATCAGCCATTTTCCAACGCTTCTCCGATTTGCTCGACCGCCGCCACTCCACCCCTCATGGGGCATCGGCGCGCGGGGATCAACGGAGAAATGATCCGGATGATGCGGGCTCAATCGGCCGGGCGGGGAAACGGCAGCGGAATGCGGCTGGCCGGTGTGGGCGCAAAGGCGCTGGCTGCGACCGGATTGCTGCCAATGATCGCCTCGATCGTCGGCTTGGCGGGCGCTGCCGGTGCTGCTGCAACCGCGGTGCCCATGCCGCCGATGGTGACGGCGGCCTCCGAAACCGGCTCCGGCGCTTCAAGCACGGCGCGGCACTCCCGGGGCAGGCTTGCCATAGTCATGACATCGCGGGCCTTGGGCTTTTGCGGGCCCGTCGCCGGCCGCCACGGCTCCTCGGTGAACCACCAGGCCAGCGACTTGTCGCAGCCATCGCTTTTCGGCGTCGCCTCCTGGCGCTTGCAGGCGGTCGAGCCCGGCTGGCAGCCGATACGGACATGGAAATGATAATCATGCCCCCAGAACGGCCTGACCTTGTGCAGCCATGAGCGGTCGCCGCTCACGGTCTCGCACAATTTCTTCTTGATGCCGGGATGGACCAGGATGCGCTCGACCTCCGGATAGCTCGCCGCCCGCCTCAAAAGACGCATATGGGCGGGCGTCCACAGCCGCTCGTCCACGGTCAGGCCGCCCTTGCGGATCATCGACGTCGCGCTCATGTTCTCGCGCTCGGCCGCCGACAGCCGCCGGTCAGGCATCGGCGTCAGCCAGATATCGGCATCCAGGCCGATCTGGTGCGAAGCATGGCCCGTCAGCATCGGGCCGCCGCGCGGCTGCGAGATGTCGCCCAGAAGCAGGCCGGGCCAGCCATCGGCAACCGCGTCGCGCGACAGCTTCTCGACCAGCCGGATCATCGTCGGGTGGCCCCAGCGGCGATTGCGCGACAGGCGCATCGCCTGCCAGGTCGGACCGTCCGTGGCGATGGCGACACCGCCGGAAAAGCAGCCTTTGGAATAGAAGCCGAAGGATTTCGCCTGGGTCGCGGCCGGCAGCTTCATGGAACCGAACAGGTTCTTGGCCAACGTATCCGCACTGGCCTGCGGTGCGCCAAGGACGATAGCCGCGAGTGTCGCCATGGCCGCAAGCCCTGCCCTGCTCAGAAAAGTTCTCATGCCGTTTCCATCCGTTCCGGCCCCCGCCGGCAAGCTTGAGACGCCCTGGTTACCGAATCATGAACCGTAGCGTTAAGGTGAAATCATGGCCGCCGAAGGGTCAATCGCGCCTGATCGGACTGCGTGCCGGGCCGTTCCTCCAGTTCTGCTCCTGCCACATCGCACCGAACGCGGCGGGATAATCCGGGTAGCGGAAGCTATAGCCCGTTTGCTTCAACGCCGCATTCGAGACACGCTTGTTCTCACCGTAGAAGGAGCGCGCCATCGGCGAAAGCTCGGCTGTTTCGAACGGCATTTCCGGCGGCGGCTCGACACCCATCAGTTGAGCTGCATAGGCCACGACATCCTGCGGCGGCGAGGGCATGTCGTCGGTCACGTTGAAGATGCCGCCTTTGGCCAGACCCGCCAGATGCCAGACAGCGCCGGCGATGTCCTCGCTATGGATGCGATTGAACACCTGCCCTGGCTTGACCAGCCGCTTTGCCGTGCCGTTCTCGATATTGACGAAGGCATTGCGGCCGGGGCCGTAAATGCCCGAAAGCCGCAATATTGCGACCGGCAGGCCAGTGCGGCGGCCGATCTCCTGCCACTCCCGCTCGGCCTCCAGCCGCAGCTTCGAGCGCCGCGACACTGGCCGACATTCGGCGGTCTCATCGACCCAGGCGCCGCCATGATCGCCATAGACCCCGACGGTCGACAGATAGCCGATCCAGCGCAGTTGCGGCATACCCATAATCGTATCACGCGCCGCGTTGAGAACCGGGTCGCCGTCCTCGTCGGGCGCAATGGAAATCAGCAGATGCGTGGCCTCACCAAGCGCTGCGCCGATTTCCGGCGTGAGCCTGCCGTCGAAAATATGAGGCTCGATGCCGGCCGCACGCAGCGCTACGGCTTTCGCGGCGGAGCGCGTCGTCCCGGCGACATCGATGCCGGCCGGCCGGGCATTCGCCACCGCCTGGCCCGAATAGCCGGCACCGAAGATGAACAGCGTTCCGGTCATGCGATCTTCCTCGTTTCAGCTACGCTCAGCGCAATGCTCCATTCCCGGCGCACGTCCGCATCCTCCTCGCTATCCGGCTGCAATGCCAGAAGGGCCGATTGCGGCAGCAGGCGCGACAGCGCCCAGACCGCAGCACCGCGCACCAGCGGCGAGGGATCGGCGAGCAGCTTCTGACAGGCGGGCACGAGCCCGGCTTCGCCCGAATTTCCCGCCGCGACCAGCACATTGCGTAGGAAACGGTCGCGGCCGATGCGCTTGACCGGTGAGCCGGAAAAGAAGCTACGGAAACCGGCATCGTCGAAAGCCAGGAAATCGGCAAGCGCCGGTGCCCGCAGATCCTCGCGCGCGGCAAGCTTCGCTTCCGAGGCGGTCTGCGCGAACTTGTTCCAAGGGCAGGCGGCCAGGCAATCGTCGCAGCCATAGATGCGGTTGCCGATCGCCTCGCGAAATTCATGCGGGATCGGCCCCTTGTTCTCGATGGTGAGATAGGAGATGCAGCGCCGCGCATCGAGCCGGTAGGGGGTGGGAAAGGCCTGGGTCGGGCAGGCGTCGAGGCAGGCACGGCAGGAGCCGCAATGGTCGGCGAGCGGCTCGTCGGGCACAAGCTCGGCGGTGCAGAAGATGGTGCCGAGGAACAGCCAGGAGCCGAATTCGCGGCTGACCAGATTGGTGTGCTTGCCCTGCCAGCCGATGCCGGCGGCCTGCGCCAGCGGTTTTTCCATGATCGGCGCGGTATCCACGAACACCTTGACGTCGCCGCCGGCCCTGGCCACCAGCTTGCCGGCGATCTCCTTCAGCCTGCCCTTCATCACGTCATGATAGTCGCGATTGCGCGCATAGACCGAGATGGCACCACGATCCGGCATGCGGGCAAGCTCGCGCGGATCGTGCTGCGGGCCGTAGTTCATGGCCAGCACGATGATGGAGCGGACATCAGGCCAGAGCGTAGTTGGGGCGCTGCGCCGGGCAAGCGTCTCGGAAATCCACTCCATAGAGCCGTGGAAGCCGGCCGCGACGAACTGGGCAAGCCGCTCCGGCGCCTGCGGAATGGCGTCGGGCACGGTGACCGCCACCGCGTCGAAGCCGGCACGCTCGGCCTCACGGTCGATCAACTGCCTCAGGGCAGTGGCCTTGTCGGGCCGTTCAGAAGTCGAGGTCCGCATAATGCGACACCGGTGAAAGGCCCCGCACCCGATCCCCGAGCAGCGGGCGGAAGGAGGGCCGCGACTTCACCCGTGCATACCATTCGCGCGCGGCACTGTGGCCGCTCCAATCGATCTCGCCGAGATAGTCCAGCACCGAGATGGTGGCGGCGGCCGCCAGATCGGCATAGGTGATGCGCGGGCCGGCGAGCCAATGGCGGGTGCCGGCGAGCCAGTTGGTGTATTTCATGTGCTGGCGGATATTGGCACGCGCCGCGCGGATGGCCGCCGAATCGGGCGAGCGGCCGCCCATGTCGCTCGGCATTTGCGGCTTCAGCACACGCTCGCGCACCAGATGGCGGGTCACTTCGCTGTCGGCCTTGACCAGATACCAGTCGACAAGGCGGCGGATTTCGGCCCGCTCCATCGGATCTTCGGCGAAAAGCCGCTTCTCGCGCTTCAACACGCCACGGGTCTCGTCGAGATATTCCGAGATCACGCCTGCGCCGACGATCGGCACATCGCCCTCGGCCAGAAGCACCGGCAGCGTGCCGGCGGCGTTTAGCGCCAGGAACTCCTTGCGGCGCACCCATGGCTTTTCCTCGATCAGCGCAAGCTCCTCGCCATATTCGCCAAAGGCAAGGCGAACGAAACGGCAAGAGGCAAACATGGGATGATGGAAAAGCGTCAGCATTGTCCTGCGGTGAAAAAGTGCGCTGGTCATTTTGGAACCGCGCCGGTATTTCTATGCACCCGATTCCCTGGAAGGTCGAGGCGTCACGACCTATAGGAGGTGTTCCGCGTCGTGACAAGCGACTGCCTCCGGTTCGATCGCCCGTTCCAACATCCTTGAGTGCCCAATGGAAAACCAGACGATTGTGGATGCCCTCATGCTCGGCCTGCTCGAAGGGCTGACCGAATTCATCCCGGTCTCGTCCACGGGCCACATATTGCTGGCAGGGCACTTCCTCGGCTTCAAATCAACGGGCAAGACCTTCGAGGTGTTGATCCAGCTCGGCGCGATATTGGCGATCCTGACCGTCTATTCCGCCCGCCTGTGGAAGATGGCGACCCTTTTGCCGCGGCACGCCGCGACCCAGCGCTTCGTCATCGGCATACTGGTCGCCTTCCTGCCCGCAGCGGTGATCGGCGCGATGGCGCATGGCTTCATCAAGACGGTGCTGTTCGAATCGCCAATGCTGATCTGCATCATGCTGATCATCGGCGGCTTCATCCTGCTCGGCGTCGACCGGCTGGCCCTGAAGCCCAAATATCATGACGTGATGGAGTTCCCGCTCTCGCTCTGCTTCAAGATCGGGCTGTTCCAGTGCCTAGCGATGATTCCCGGCACTTCGCGCTCAGGCGCCACCATCGTCGGTTCGCTGCTGCTGGGGACCGACAAGCGCTCGGCTGCAGAGTTCTCCTTCTTCCTCGCCATGCCGACCATGGCCGGTGCCTTCGCCTACGATCTCTACAAGAACCGCGACATCCTTTCAGTCGCCGACCTGCCGATCATCACGGTCGGCTTCATCGCATCCTTCATCATGGCTGTCATCGTGGTGCGCCGCCTGCTCGATTATGTCTCGCGCAAGGGCTACGGGGTCTTCGCCTGGTGGCGGCTTGCCGTCGGCAGCCTCGGCCTGATCGCACTCCTGATCTGGGGCTAGATCGCGCCCCAAATTCCCATGCGACTTCGGATCAGGCTTCCTTGCGGCGGGAGAACTGGCCGGCGGCGCGGTAGGTCCACAGATAGCTCGGCAGGATCGCCGCCGTCGATTCCGGCACGATGCCGAGGCCTTCGAAGGTGCGGCGCTCGTTTTCCGCCTGCGTCGACACCACGTTGTCGGAGCGAAGCAGGATCACCTGATCGGACGTCAGCAATTTGCCGGGCAGGCGGCCGAGGATCGCGCCCTGTATGCGCGCGAGCCGCCACGGCACCGGCACCAGAAGGCGCTCGCGGCCGATCACTTCGAGCATTTCTTCCATGCACTGCCTGAAGCTCAGCACATTGGGGCCGCCAAGCTCGTAGATCTTGCCGCCGGGGACCTCGCCCTCTACGGAGCGGGCTATCGCCTCGGCGACATCACCGACATAGACGGGCTGGAACAGGGTCTTGCCGCCGCCGATCAGCGGCAGAACCGGCGAGAGGCGCGCCATTGCGGCGAAGCGATTGAAGAACTGGTCCTCGGGCCCGAAAACGATGGAGGGACGGAAGATCACGGCATTGCCGAGCGTCTCCAGGACAGCCTTCTCGCCCAGCGCCTTGGTGCGCGCATAGTTGGATTTCGAGCGCAAATCGGCGCCAAGTGCCGAGCCATGCGTCAGCCCGGCGCCAACCGAGCGGGCGGCCTCGGCAACGGCACGCGCGCCGAACTCCTGTATGGAAGAGAATTTCTGGCGGCCGCCTTCGGCAAGAATACCGACGAGATTGACGACATGATCCGCGCCCTGCACCGCGCGATCCACCGACCAGCGCACACGCAGATTGGCCTGTACGACGGAAATCTGCCCGACATTGCCGAGCGGCTGCAGATGACCGGCCAAGTCCGGACGGCGGCAGGCGACCCGCACCAGATAGCCGCGGCGGGCCAGCTCGCGCACGACATAGCGACCGATAAAACCCGAGCCCCCGAAAATGGTGACAAGCTTCGGTTTTTGCAGGATTTCGGTCATGTCTGGCTCCGTCGGAAAGAGGCGTCGCTACGCACGCTTCTTAGTCCGTTTCGCCATAAAGGCAAAGAGTGATCGGCCCGGCCGGCGCTGCGACAATCTGCACCGCTATTTTGTTGCCGGCAGGCTTGCCGGATCGCATGAGGCTTCCTATCTGCACGGTGTCGGTGATCGACCTCCTCCCCGAGAGCCGACGAGGAATGCAGCGTACCCTCCTCCCGCGCTGCATTTACAATCAAGCCCGCCGCATCTCCTCCCGCGGCGGGCCTTTTTTTTATCCGCAAACAGTTCCGCCTAGAGCAAATGATGGGCGCCCCCGCCCATCTGGTCCGGGCTGCAGTCTTTGCCAAAGCCCGTCCCATTCAGGATCGTTTTCAGTCCTGAAGCGCATCGGCACGCTTCAAGCCTTCGTTTGACCGCATGTCGTTGTCCCGAATCCCGTTCCCGCCTTCGGGCGACATGCTTCAGTTGCTCCCGTCCAGAATACGAGGGCTGACACTCAGCGAATGGCGAGGCCCTGCGGCTCCGATCGACGAAGCGGCGGAATAGTCAACCGCGTTCGGGGCCTTCATGATAACGGAGGCAGGAGCCCTATCGCCGTAACGATCATTCCAGTCGCCGCCATTGTTGTGGGTCGGCATGATCGAAAAGGTGGTTGAGGGGTAGCCCAGCCCACGAGGCTCGACCGGTGCATTGATCCGTGGGGCCGCATCGCCATAGACATATCGTGACGAGATGTCGTTTGCCGCGGCCACGCCGGTGGTGACGAGAATTGCTGCGATTGCCAGGATTGTCTTTTTCACCTTACGTCTCCTTATTGGCTTTGTTCAGATTGGCCGATCCCGCATATTGAAAAGATCGAACAGCCTGAGTGTCGGAGACGTGCGTGTCGTGAACGTTCGGGCGGCGTGAAAATAGCGTTAAAGCTGAGAATTCCTGCAAAAACAATAGCTTAACGGCAGCTTACAAGCCTATCGACAGCCAAAATCCCGCCGCGCACCGGCTCGATAAGCCGGCGCTGCAGGGTTTCTCACGCCCGTAACCTCATTCCCTGCCGCGATGCGGGGCCAGGTTCAGGGCCTGGGCATAGGCCAGAGGCGAGCGATTGCCAGGCATGTTCTCATCGAGCAACAGCGTCTTCAGGCTGTCGGTGCGCACGTCGAGCGCCACCACGCGCTCGAGCTTGTCGAGCCGCCATACCGCATAGCCGAGCTCGGGATCATAACCGCAATCGCCTATGACGAGTTCGCACGGCTCGACCGGCAACACCATGATCCGCGGCTTCGGCAGCCTGTAGCAATGGCCTTCATAGGCATAGCCGTAGATGACGCCGATGCTGCGGAGCGGGCTGATTTCCCCCGGTTCGGAAATCGTGAGCGCATATTCGACCCGGGCGTTGCCGAGGCTCCTGCGGGCCGGCTCGCGCTGGGTGACGCTGAAGCGGATGATGTCGCCTTCGTCCTCACCGGGGCTGGCAAATACCTCCTGCAACAGGGTCTTGATCTTCGCCATCTGGCGTTCGAGGCTGGTTGCCTCGGGCGGGATTTCCTCCCAGGCGGCATTCAGCTCGTCCAGCTTGCCCTGGTTGATGGACGCAGGAGCAGGCGTGGGAGGCGATGGGCAGCCATAGAGCCTCAATTCGCCGGGCCGATAGGACCCGTAGACACAGGGTTGCAAACCTTCAGGCGTGTTGCCGATGGCCGGCTTGTCGTCGCAGTCCATTTGCCTCTCCTCTCGCTAGAGCACCCCGCTCGTGATTTCCCGCCATACAAAATTCGCCTCCAGCGCCTCGGC
>JBARWP010000486.1:0-9051 GCA_049646905.1 Pseudaminobacter sp.
CGTCGAGATTGTAGACCAGCATCATGTTGCGCGAGCCTTGGCCGCCGAAATCCCAGCCCAGCGACGGGCCTTGCCAGTAGACCTTATGGTCGCCGGCATTCTTGGTGTAGAGCGTGCCCTCGCCATAGGTGAGGCCGCCGATCAGGGCGCCCGATCCTTCCTCGCCGAGGATATAGCCGTTGGGCAGGCCATAGGAGGCGAAGATCTTCTCTATCACCGTCGCAAGGCCGCCGGAGGTGGCACCGAAAAAGCGGTGACCGGAATCGATGATCTCCTGGGCCGAATATTCCTGCGCGCGCGCTGCCGAAGCCGAGAAGGCCATCGCGCTCGCGACGATCAACAATGCTGCCATCAGCCGGGAAAGATGCCGGTCAAGTAGTCGGGAAAACATGCTTCCAATCTCCGTCCGGGAGCGATTTCGCCGACGCCTCTGCCTGTCGCTGCTCTTCATGGCCGCTTTCAGGATCACGCACTCCAACTCGAATCAGGGTGTGCCGAGTTTCAGGCCCGCAGGCCGGATGCCGATCTACCCTAGAGCGTAATTCTTTTTCAACCATTAAGCTCGGGCACGAAGATGGCCGTTCGAAGGCTGCTCGCGCCCGCAAATAGCGGTTTCCCCATTAACACACGCCATGCGGCGGGCCGCAGCAGCAGAAAATCGGCGGCTGCAGGTCCGTATGGCCGAAAAGCTCGACATACAGGGGGCTGCGGACTGTATAAATTGCCCAAGAAAGGATACGATTCGCGTCGAGTGGCGCGGTCATCGATCCGCGCTGATTTTTTGTTGATTTCTGAGGTTTTTGTCATGGCTGACCTTTTCACGCTCTCTGCGCCGGATCTTGCAGCCCTTTTGTGCAGTCGCGTTTGCCACGACATCATCTCGCCGGTCGGCGCCATCAACAACGGGCTGGAACTGCTGGACGAGGGCGGCGCCGATGAGGACGCCATGAACCTCATCCGGGTCAGCGCGCGCAACGCCTCGGCCCGCCTGCAATTTGCCCGCATCGCCTTCGGTGCCGCCGGATCGGCCGGCATGATGATCGACACGGGCGACGCCGAGGCCGTCACCGCCGCCTTCCTGAAGAACGAGAAGCCCGCGCTGAGCTGGACCGGCGGAAGGGCGCTGCTGCCCAAGAACAAGGTCAAGCTGCTCCTGAACATGGTCCTGGTGGCCAACGCCTCCATCCCGCGCGGCGGCAATATCAGCGTCGTGCTGGAGGATGTCGAGACCGAACCGAAATTCCGGATCACCACCAGCGGCCCGATGCTGAGGGTGCCGCCGAAATTCCTCGAAATGCATTCGGGCCAGAAGCCCGAAGAGGCGATCGACGCCCATGCCGTGCAGCCCTACTACACGCTGCTTCTGGCGCGCGAGGCCGGGATGGAGATCTCGATCCACGCAAGCTCCGAGGAGATCGAGTTCACTGCCGCCTCGGGCGCTCTGGAAAAATAAATGTTTCCAAGGATTTATGAAACAAGCGCAGCGCTGGCGCGGCGGCGTCCAGATAGACCCGGACTGCCGCTCTATCAGTCTGGTCCTGCCGCATTGGTGCGACGCCAGGTGAGTCCACTTGGTTGCAGGATGCGCCTCCAGGAATTTTACGAGAAGTTTACCCTACCGCTTTCCCGCTTCTTTACGCACAGCGCCTAAGGTCCCGCCCAACAACCCGCGCTCCCGGCTCGGGCGGGGGAAGGCAAGGAGAAGCGGGAAATGAAGCGGTGCATGTTCGTCGATGATTCGAGCGACATCAGGAAGGTCGCCCGGCGCATTCTGGGCGGTTCCGGCCTGCTGGTGATCGAAGCCAGCACCGGGTCGGAGGCCATCGATCTGTGCGCTGCCGACATGCCCGAGATCGTCGTGGTGGACGGCGCCCTGCCCGATATGCCGAGCTCCGAGGTGATCCGGCGCATCCGTTCCATCCCCAGCCCGGTCAAGCCGCTGATTGCCGTGTGCCTCACCGAAGTGGATATCGGCGCGATCATGCGGGCAAGGCGGGCGGGCGCCCAGGACTACATCCTGAAGCCCTTCAATCGGGCGCAGCTTCTCGATCGGTTCCGCACCCTGCAGGAAGCGGCATAAAGCGCCTGGATTTTCCGCAAAACACGTCCAAAAAACGTGAGTTTGGACAGAAATCCGGCCGTTTTCATAGAAAAACCCGGCACAAGGCCGGGCTTTTTCATGAAATTCAGGGCTGCGCAATCGAATGCGCGGCCTGTAGCGGATAAAATCAGGCTATTTCGCGGATGTCTTCCGGCTCGCGCAGCACATAGCCGCGGCCCCAGACCGTCTCGATATAGTTCTGCCCGCCGGATGCGGCGTCGAGCTTTTTGCGCAGCTTGCAGATGAAGACGTCGATGATCTTCAGTTCCGGCTCGTCCATGCCGCCGTAGAGATGGTTGAGGAACATTTCCTTGGTGAGCGTGGTGCCCTTGCGCAGCGAGAGCAGCTCCAGCATCTGGTATTCCTTGCCGGTCAGATGCACGCGCTGGCCGCCGACTTCGACGGTCTTGGCATCGAGGTTGACCACAAGGTCGCCCGTGCTGATGACGGACTGGGCATGGCCCTTCGAGCGGCGCACGATGGCATGGATACGGGCAACCAGTTCGTCCTTGTGGAACGGCTTGGTCATGTAATCGTCGGCGCCGAAGCCCAGGCCGCGCACCTTGTCCTCGATACCGGCCATGCCGGACAGGATCAAGATCGGCGTCTTCACCTTGGAGAGCCGCAGCGTCCTCAACACTTCATAGCCCGACATGTCAGGCAGATTGAGGTCGAGCAGGATGATGTCATAGTCGTAGAGCTTGCCGAGATCGACGCCCTCTTCGCCGAGATCCGTTGTATAGACGTTAAAGCTTTCCGATTTGAGCATCAGTTCGATGCTTTGTGCGGTCGCACTATCGTCCTCTATCAGCAGAACACGCATTTCATTCCCCTTTTCTGCCACCGCACCCTTCTTGCGAACCTCGGCGCCGAAGCAGTGGTTGCCGTAACCGCAGGCTGCCAGCGAATGGTTAACAAATCCTAATTTCGCCTTGCAAGCGATAACAGATTTTTTAACCT
The DNA here is from genome assembly GCA_049646905.1 of Pseudaminobacter sp. GTDB lineage: Bacteria > Pseudomonadota > Alphaproteobacteria > Rhizobiales > Rhizobiaceae > Pseudaminobacter. The sequence continues at coordinate 3,062 of JBARWP010000486.1, forward strand.
TCGGCTACACCCTCTTGAATCTAATGATGAATCCGGAACATAAAACTTAACGCGTCACCTTAACAACAGCGCCTAAGCGACTCCACCGACTCGGTTTGCGGTAGTTAGCCTTCGAGCTTGAATTTTTACCGCCCCTTAAGTCCTCGCCCGTATGATTAACAATGCCCGTAAACGAATGGTTACCGGCAGCGAAAAACTTTAGGAATTTATTTCCTATAGCGCGGGCAGGCCGGCGCCGTTGCAGGTGGCCGGGCGTTTCGCAGCGAATAGGGGCGGTTTGGTCCGAGTGAATGCGTGTACGGGAGTAGCGAATCATGAAATCACGTGGAAACCTCGTCAGGCTCAAGCAGTTCCAGGTGAACGAGAAACGCCGGCAACTGCTGCAGCTCGACATGATGATTGCCGAATTCGACCGCATGGCCAGCGAGCTGGAATTCCAGATCAATGCCGAAGAAAAGAAAGCCGGCATCACCGACACCAATCATTTCGCCTACCCGACCTTTGCCAAGGCGGCCCGCCTGCGCCATGACAATCTGAAGAACTCACAGGCCGACCTCCTGCAGCAGAAAGCAACTGCCGAATCATTACTCGCCGAAGCTGAAGCGGAGCTTTCCAAGGCCGAAATGCTTGAATCGCGCGACGGCAAGGGCCGCGAGCCCGAAACCGACAATCGCAGCGCCATGATCGGCTGAACGGCACCGGACCCTGCCGACGCCAGGCCCGCGCGACAACCCCTCTCGCGCACGATGACCGGAAGATGAACGCGCAGTTCATTTTTCGTCAATTCACCGGCCGCTACAACAGCCCGGTGATTCTCAAGAGGGGTTTATCCATGAGACGGAACATGACTTTCGCGGCAATCGCAGCGCTGTCGGCGATGATGCTGGCCGGCTGCTCGGCGACCGACCAACAGATCAACCGGGCCGGAACCGGCGCCGTGATCGGCGCAGCCGGTGGCGCTCTCGCCGGCCAGGCGATCGGGGGCAATACGAAAAGCACGCTGATCGGCGCGGCCGGCGGCGCGGCGGTGGGTGGTGCCATCGGTGCCGCAACCGCACCGCAGCGGCAGAACTGCCGCTATACCAGCGTCAATGGCGGCACCTATGTCGCGCCCTGCAACGACGGCTACTGACCCCAGCAGCTCACGAGCATCGGGTCAAATCCCAGGACCCCGGTTTTCGGAACAACTCGGTGCCCGGCAATCTCTAGAGACTGCAAATAGGCGCGCCCGTCAGGCGCGGGACGCGCCCTCGCAAGGGAGCCAGTCCACAGGACAAAGTTCACGCCGCGCACTTCACTGGCAGTGCGCGGCGTGATCTTTTGAAATCTTCGGGATCGGTCAGTGCCGATATTGCTGGATTCGCGTGGTGCGCAGGCCGGCCAGGCCATATTCGTCGATCGAGGCCTGCCACGACAGGAACTCCTCGGTGGTCAGCTTGTAGCGCTGGCAGGCTTCGTCGAGGCTGAGCAGGCCGCCCCTGACCGCCGCGACGACCTCGGCTTTGCGTCTTATGACCCACCGGCGGGTATTCGACGGGGGCAGATCGGCAACCGTAAGCGGACTGCCGTCAGGTCCAATAACATATTTGACACGCGGTCTAACCAGATCGGTCATAGTACTCTCTACACAAAACTCAAAGACCCAATCCCCGTCACGTTACCGACACAGCTTTAAAAATTGCCTAAACCAGACGTAAGCCTTGAGTAACGATCGTGAACCTTCTGTTAACCACGCGGCCGCCCCCGACAAGCCTGCCGTGGTGCCGAAAATGCCCACGGCATCGAGCCTGAACTACCACCTGACCCCAGGCACGCACGCCTCGTGGCACTTCGCAATCGTTTGACCTATATTGGCTTTGGGTGCATGAACGCGCCGAACGATTGAAACGGACCACCCTTCGATGAACAGCCTGGATCTGCCTGGACGGCCTGAAGACACGCGTATCGTCGTTGCCATGTCTGGCGGCGTCGATTCTTCCGTGGTTGCCGGCATCCTCAAACGCGAGGGCTATGACGTCATCGGGGTCACGCTGCAACTCTACGACCATGGCGCGGCAACCCACCGTGTCGGCTCCTGCTGTGCCGGCCAGGACATCGATGATGCCCGCCGCGTGTCCGAGACGCTCGGCATTCCCCACTATGTGCTGAACTACGAGGAGCGCTTCCGCAAAGCGGTGATCGATCCGTTCGCGCAAAGCTACATTGCCGGCGAAACGCCGATCCCCTGTGTCTCCTGCAACCAGACGGTCAAGTTCGCCGATCTGCTGGAAACCGCCCGCGAACTGGGCGCCGACGCGCTGGCGACCGGACATTATATACGCTCGAAGGCCAATGGCGCGCATCGGGCGCTCTACCGGCCGGTCGATTCCGACCGCGACCAGAGCTATTTCCTGTTCGCCACGACGCAGGAACAGATCGACTATCTGCGCTTTCCGCTGGGCGGGCTGCCCAAGCCGGAAGTGCGTGCCACCGCCGAGGAACTCGGCCTCAGCGTCGCCACCAAGCATGACAGCCAGGACATCTGCTTCGTGCCGCAGGGAAAATATTCCGATATCATCGCCAAGCTGAAGCCGGCTGCCGCCAGCCCCGGCGATATCGTTCATCTGGATGGGCGGGTTCTCGGCCGTCACGACGGCATATTGCATTACACGATCGGGCAGCGCCGGGGCATCGGCGTCGCTTCGGGCGAGCCGCTCTATGTAGTACACCTGGACGCCGAGCAGGCACGCGTGATCGTGGGGCCGCGCGAGGCACTGGAAACCCACAAGATCCACCTGCGCAACGTCAACTGGCTCGGCGACATGCCGCTGGCCGACATTCCATCCGAAGGCATCGAGATCTTCGCCAAGGTGCGCTCCACCCGTCCGCCGCGCCCGGCGATGCTGCACAGCCACGACGGCGCGACCTGGGTGGAACTGCATGACGGCGAATCCGGCATCGCGCCCGGCCAGGCCTGCGTGCTCTATACGGATGACAGCAACGATGCGCGCGTGCTGGGCGGCGGCTTCATCGAGCGCTCGCAGCGCAGCGAGGCGGCCGAGGCTATGCTGAGCAGGCTTGCCGGCCAGAACTCCATCGCCGCCGAATAGAACCGGATCGCGGATTCACAAATCTGGCCGCCTGAGCCCGCCTCAGCCGTGGGTGACCGTTCCTGCCGTCAGGATGCGCAGCGTCATGATCGCCTCCTCGCCATCGGTGCGCGGGGCCGAGCGGGTGCGGATGCAGGACAGGAAATGCTCCAGCTCGCGCGTCAGCGGCATGCCTTCCTCGACCTGCACATAGGTCGGCTCGTTGGCGGTGAAAGCCCATTGGCCGCTGTCCTGCCAGACCGCGTGGCGATAGACGGCAAGCTTGCGCTCCCACGGCTCGACATCGTCGAAAACCGCCATGGCACGCGTGCCCACCACGGTCAGCCGCCGCTCGCGATAGGGATTGAGGCGCGAGGCGAAGAGATGGCCGCGCAGCCCGTTGGCAAAGCGCATATGGACCAGCGCGAAATCGCTCATATGGTCGAGGATGGCAGCACCCTCGCCGCGCACCTCGACAGGCGCGGAACCGGTGATCGCCAGGATCATCGACAGGTCGTGCGGCGCCAGGTCCCACAAGGCGTCGTTCTCGGTATGGAATTTGCCGAGCCCGAGGCGGTGGGCATGGACGTATTTCACCTCGCCCAGTTCGCCGCTGTCGATCAGCGCCTTCAGCTTCTCGAAGGCAGGATGGAAGCGCAGCACATGGCCGACCATGAAGATGCGCTTGTGGGCCTCGGCGGCGGCCACGGCGCGCTCGGCATCGGCGACGGTGAGTGCCACCGGCTTTTCCACCAGCACATCCTTGCCGTTCTCGACAGCCTTGATCGCCGCCTCGCTGTGGAATTGCGGCGGCAGCGCCATGACGATGGCATCGACGTCGTCGCGGCCAAACAGTTCCGACGGATCGATGGCGAGACAGTCCTGCTCGCTGGCAAAACCCTCGGCGCGCGCGCGATTGGCATCCGAAACTGCATGCAGGGCGCCAAGCGCCTTCAGCGTCCGGATATGGTTCGAGCCCCAATATCCGCACCCCAGGACTGCAATTCGCGGTTTCATCAAATTTTTGAACTCAAGGACGTCGTGGCGGACACATAGCGGCGCGCCGGGTGGAACTCAACCCCGACCGTCGGCGAATATAAGCGTACAAATGATTCTTCTCACCGCAAATCGTGAAGTTGCAGCGGCGCTCCGTGCTTGACAGGCTGCGCATCGCAACCTTATATCCGCGCGACCTTGGGCGAACGCTTCGAAACATCCTGCCGGCTCCGGCGGATCATCAAGCTTTTCCGCCGCGGGGCGGAGTAGCTCAGTTGGTTAGAGCAGAGGAATCATAATCCTTGTGTCGGGGGTTCGAGTCCCTCCTCCGCTACCAAACATTCTCAATCATTTCAGGCAGATAGCACAAATAACGGCGCTCGATGGCGGCTCTCAAATGGCGCTGGGTGTCATTTTGGGTAACACAAGCGTTCGCTTGAACGTGGCAGGATGCGACGAAACCTACTCATGAGGAGACCTGGATCGTTCATCGCCTGCCACCTTCTTCAGGGATCAGGCTAACCTCGGAGAGTCAAATCGGGGGAGTAGTCCCCCGCGATGCGCCTACTTCCGCTTGCTCGCTGACGCCTTTTTGGTGGCATCGATCACAATGATCTCCGACGCCGGTTCGCCCTTCTTCAGGCGCTCATTGCGAATGCCTTGTATGGTATCCAGCTTGTCGCCCAAATCGCCATAGTCGAGCACGACAAAGACGCCGTGGTTGGTGCGCGAGGCATCCTTGTAGATTTCCAGCTGCTTTTCGTATCCGTGCACCACGGTGCCGGACGAGCGTTTCATCTCGACAAGGACACGGGCCTCATAGCCCTTTGAGTATTTGAAATCGATCGGCCCACCACCCATGTTGGCCTCGGGCGAAATGTCGATGTCGTTGGCTTTGCAGAAGCAGTCCGTAATTGCGAAGTAGATCAACTGGGCAGCCCGTTCCTTTTTCGGCTTGTCATCGATCCAAAGCGCTTCCCACAGGTTGCCCTTCTCGACATGGTGCTTAAACATGTCCATCGTGTCATGGACAACGCGCCTTATCTCATCAATCCCTTTCTCGACCTCGTATTTGTTCTCCGTTTTGAAATCTTCTTGCTTACCGCCTAAGATCGCCTTCAGGGTGTAGTAGCCTAACGCATCGCTGTTCGGGTCGTAGTAGGTGGTCGTGTTCTTGACGGCAGCGATGAACGCCTCGAACATTTCTGCGCTTTCCAGGGCAGCACTTCGCAGAGCGTCTTTCCGATCGGCTATGGTGGGTTTGGCAATCGCTGCCAAGAACGCATTAACCCTAGCCCGTATCTTGGCGTTTGCATCTATTGCCGCTTCAATGTCTGACCAGTCGTTCGCAACCGGCAGTTCGCGTACGATGTCGGCGGGAACAAGCACGATGGCCCGCTCTTTGCTGTTCGCCGGTTTGTAGTGGGGCAATTCGATGTCAGGGGATGCGTCTGACTTCTTCATGGCAATGCCAAGAGGGGCACAGAAGTTGTGCGTGATCGTGGCAAGCTGCGGTTCGATCACCCTTGAAGTGAGATCGCTAATCGTGTCGGGACCAACATGCTCTTCAAGAAACCCCATCAATGAAATCATCTCGGGATCTTTGGAGCCAAGGTTCACGATCTCCTTGGCCGTGCGTAGCATCGCATCGCGGATATCTTCAGGCCGCGATGTGCCGGGGCGATCGCTCTTCCCGTAGCCAAGACCATTAGCGGGTGCTTCCCGAAGGCTGAACAGGCTTTGAGCACCCTTCCAGGCTGCATCGCCTTCCTTCTCCGAGATTACGAGGAGCCGAATAACGTTCTCGAAATGCTTCCTGAACGCTTGATACGCGTCCTCGCGGATGATCTTGTTTCCAGACTTGTCCAGAAGGATAGGATCAACGAACAGCTGTGTATCGACCGTTAGAAATGGATCGATAAGCCC
>JBARWP010000487.1:0-2034 GCA_049646905.1 Pseudaminobacter sp.
GCGAGTAGGAAGTGTACTGGTCAGTGCCGGCGCCGATCACCAGTTCGCCCTTGTCGGACTGCGAGATGTAGGCGTGCACCGTATTCGACATCACCACGCAGGGCACTACCGGCTTTACCGGCTCGGACACCAGCGCCTGCAGCGGATAGCTTTCGAGGGGCATGCGCACGCCAGCCATGTCCATCAGCACTGAGGTATGGCCCGCGGCAACGACACCGACCTTTTTTGCGCCGATGAAGCCGCGCGAGGTCTCGACACCGGTGATTTCGCCGCTGGGTGCACGGCGAACGCCGGTGACTTCGCAATTCTGGATGATGTGGACGCCGCGCGCGGAGGCGGCGCGCGCATAGCCCCAGGCCACGGCGTCGTGCCGAGCAGTGCCGCCGCGCCGCTGCAAGGCGGCGCCGACCACTGGATAGCGCGCATTGCTGGAGATATTGAGCGGCGGGCAGAATTCTTTCGCCTGCTCGGGCGTCAGCCATTCATTGTCGACGCCATTCAGCCGGTTGGCATGGATGTGGCGCTTGAGGCTTTGGACGTCATGCACATTATGCGCCAGCATCATGACGCCGCGGGCTGAATACATGACGTTGTAGTTGAGGTCCTGGGAAAGCCCGTCCCACAGCTTCACGGCATGGTCGTAGATGCCGGCCGATTCGTCATAGAGGTAGTTGGAGCGGATGATGGTGGTGTTGCGCCCCGTATTGCCGCCGCCGAGCCAGCCTTTTTCCAGCACCGCGACATTGGTGATGCCGTGTTCCTTGGCCAGGTAATAGGCGGTGGCGAGGCCATGCCCGCCCGCACCGATGATGATGACGTCGTATTCGGCCCTCGGCTCGGGTGATGCCCACTGCTCTTCCCAACCCTTGTGGCCGCGCATGGCTTCCCGCGCGATCGCGAACACCGAATATTTTCGCATGGGTCAATGCCTCGTGAATGCCGGAAAAGCCACCCTGACGCAGGAGGCGACATGTATCACTAGCGAAAAGCAGGTTCCGGCTTTGCACTGTTTGCGACGGCGATTGCCGCTTTGGACGCACCGGATTTGAACTGCTCCGCCCCCATCGCATCTATCGCGCGAGCGGCTTTTTTGCAACGCCGCTCTGAGCAGGCACAGCAGACGTAAGTCTATTTGCGTCACGACCGATATTGAGGGAAAAAGTCGTGCGGCCAGATCAAGTTTGGATGTCATGGAGCTTCCATGAATGCTCAACCTCACGCCGGATCAGCAACGGCAATCACCGATGAGGACTACCGGACACTTGCGGCGTTCAGGCATGCGCTGCGGCAGTTCCTGACCTTCAGCGAGGCGGCTGCGCGTGAGGGCGGACTGACCACGCGCCAGCATCAGGCCATCCTGGCTATCCGTAGCCGTGCGCCGGCACCCGCGAGCATCAGCGACATCGCCAACCACCTTCTCGTCCAGCATCACAGCGCGGTCGAACTGGTCGATCGCCTCGAGAAGGCCGGCCTGGTCACGCGTTCGACGTCGCAGGACGATCGGCGGCGTGTGCTGATCTCGCTGACACCGCAAGCCGAGGCGGTATTGACGGACCTGTCTGCGACCCACATGGCCGAGATCATCCGTATCAAGCCGCTGCTGGTCGATCTCGTGCAGAGGCTAGAGGGTCGCTGAGGCGAAGGCGGGGCGGTGTCGCCGCCGACCCGACTCGGTGGTCTTTCTGAAAAAATCCCGCCGTAGGGAGGTCTTGCTGTGGACAGGCGGGAGCAATTCTGCTATCAGCCGGCACAATTCGCGGTGGCGACCGCTGCGAAAGCACTAGCTATTCGCCCCGCTTTTCGATTCGAACCATATAGACAGGATTGCCCGTGCAGGTACTCGTCCGCGACAACAATGTTGATCAGGCGCTTCGCGCGCTCAAGAAAAAGATGCAGCGCGAGGGCATCTTCCGCGAAATGAAGAGGCGCGGCCACTACGAGAAGCCGTCGGAAAAGCGCGCCCGCGAAAAGGCCGAGGCCGTTCGCCGCGCCCGCAAGCTGGCCCGCAAGCGCGCTCAGCGCGAAGGCCTGCTG
>JBARWP010000488.1:0-9243 GCA_049646905.1 Pseudaminobacter sp.
CTGCCGGACATCTCCCCCTCAAGGGAGGAGATCGGCCGTCATCGATTTTCCAAGCCTCTTTCTACACCGCCAGCACCATCTTCCGCTGACAATTCAAGCGGAGCGGCAGCCGACAGCGTGATCTCCCCCCTTGAGGGGGAGATGTCCGGCAGGACAGAGGGGGGCAACGTCAAGCGCTTATCCCCGATCGGGATTTTCCCACTTCATGCAACATTTGCCCTTGGCCCCGGCCTGCCCTTCGGCAGCGTATCGGCCGACAGGCTGATCGCATTGGCAAAAAAAGCCAAGTCCCTTGGCGCAACCGAAATCCGCCTTGCACCCCAGCGCGCGCTGCTCGTTCTCGGCCTGTCGGAAACGGCCTCTACCTCACTTCAGCGCGCTGCCGAAGATCTCGGCTTCATAGTCGAGGCCAACGACCCACGAGGCCGGATTGCCGCCTGCGTCGGCGCTCCGGCCTGTGCCTCCGGTTACATCGCTACCCGCCAGATCGCGGAAAACATTGCCCGCAACACCGGCGATATGCTCGACCCGTCATTTGTCCTGCACGTCTCCGGCTGCGCCAAGGGCTGCGCGCATCCGGGCACTACGGCACTGACGCTGGTCGGAAGCGAATATGCGCGCGTCGGGCTGGTCCTTTCCAGAACCGCCCGGGATACACCGGCGACATATGTGTCGAGCGATGCGCTTACACAGGGACTCCAGCGCATGGCCGCAGCTTTGCGCATCGAGCGCCACGCAAACGAACCCACATCAACCTGTCTCGCGCGCCTCGGCAAAACCCGGGTTGCCGCGTTTTTCCAGCAAGGATGAGAATGGCCGCCTACGACTATATCCATGACGGCAATGCGATCTACGAGCGCTCCTTCGCCATCATTCGAGCCGAAGCCGATCTCGGCCGCTTTACCGAAGCCGAGGCCGATATCGCCATACGCATGATCCATGCCTGCGGCATGGTCGAGGCGGCCGAAAGATTCGAATTCGGCAAAGGCTTCGTTGAGGCTGCCCGCAGCGCGTTGAAGGCAGGCGCCCCTATTTTCTGCGATGCAGAAATGGTGGCGCATGGCATCACCCGCGCCCGCCTGCCCGCCGGCAATGAGGTTATCTGCACATTGCGCGATCCGCGCGCCCCTGCCCTTGCGCAGGAAATCGGCAATACGCGCTCGGCCGCCGCAATCAGGCTCTGGGGCGAGCGCATGGGCGGTGCCGTCGTCGCCATCGGCAATGCGCCGACCGCACTTTTTTATCTGCTCGAACTGCTGCGCAACGGCGCGCCGAAGCCGGCCGCCATCATCGGTATGCCGGTCGGCTTCGTCGGTGCCGCCGAATCGAAGGAGGCACTGGCTGAGAATTCCTATGGCGTGCCCTATGCCATCGTGCGCGGCCGTCTTGGCGGCAGCGCCATGACCGCTGCTGCCCTCAACGCACTTGCGAGGCTCGGCCTGTGACCGTTCAACCCAAAGGCCGCCTGATCGGTGTTGGCACCGGCCCCGGCGACCCGGAACTGCTGACGCTGAAAGCCGTGCGTGCGCTGCAGGAGGCGGACGTGGTCGCCCACTTCGCCAAGCGCGGCAGCAATGGCAATGCCCGAGCTATCGTTTCCGGCCATTTGAAACCGGAAATCATCGAACTGCCGCTGCTCTATCCGGTGACCACTGAGATCGACAAGGATCATGCCGACTACAAATCAGCGATCGGCTCATTCTATGAAGAGTCGGCGCAGGCCGTGGCCGGCCATCTCGAGGCGGGGCGCACCGTCGCGGTCCTCAGCGAAGGCGATCCGCTGTTCTACGGCTCCTATATGCACCTCCATGTGCGGTTGTCGCCCTACTTCCCAACCGAAGTGATCCCGGGCATCAGCGCCATGTCCGGCTGCTGGTCGCAAACCGGCGTACCGATCGTGCAGGGCGACGACGTGCTGAGCATCCTCGCCGGCACGCTGAGCAAGTTCGAACTGACCCGCCGGCTGGCCGATACCGATGCCGCCGTCATCATGAAGGTTGGCCGCAACCTGCCGAAAATCCGCCGTGCACTCGAAGCAACGGGCAAGCTGGACCGTGCCGTCTATGTCGAGCGCGGCACCATGCAGAACACCGCATCCATGAAGCTTGGGGACAAGCCCGACGATGCCGCCCCCTATTTTTCCATCGTCCTGGTGCCCGGATGGGAGGGGCGGCCATGAGCGGACGCCTTTTCGTCATCGGGCTTGGCCCCGGCAACCCGGACCAGATCACGCCGGAAGCGAGCCGCGCCGTTGCGGAAGCCGAATTCTTCTACGGTTACGGCCCCTATCTGGACCGGCTGGAATTGCGCTCCGACCAGACCCGTATAGCCTCGGACAATCGCGAGGAACTGTCACGCGCCAAGGCAGCGCTGCAGAAGGCAGCCGGGGGCGCCAACGTGGCCGTGGTTTCAGGTGGCGACCCCGGTGTCTTTGCCATGGCGGCCGCCATCTGCGAGGCAATCGACACCGGCCCGGCGCAGTGGCGCGATATAGACTTGGCCATAATCCCCGGCATCACTGCCATGCTGGCCGTCGCAGCCCGCATCGGCGCACCGCTGGGCCATGATTTCTGTGCCATTTCGCTGTCGGACAATTTGAAGCCGTGGGACCTGATCGTCAGGCGGCTGGAGGCGGCCGCCAGCGCCGGTTTCATCATCGTGCTCTACAACCCGATCAGCAAGGCGCGCCCCTGGCAACTCGGCAGCGCCTTCGAGAGGCTACGCGGTATCCTGCCCGGCACCACGCCGGTCATCTTCGGCCGCGCCGCTGGGCGTCCCGACGAGCGCATCGAGATTACGCGCCTCTCCGAGGCAAAGCCGGAGCAGGCCGATATGGCCACCTGCGTCATGATCGGCTCGCGCGAAACGCGCATCATCGAGCGCGATGGCCGGCCACCGCTGGTCTACACACCGCGCTTTTCGGTAGGATCGAACCAATGATCGATGAAGCCCACAAGCTCCGAGACGCTCATCGCCTGCCGCACCTGCGGCAGCACTGGCCTGCGCAGCAAGATCACCTCTATGCCCAGTTTTCGTGCTGCGATGATCTTGCCATAGGTGGCCGTCCCACCGCTGTTCTTGGCCACAATCGCATCGATGCCATGGCTGCTCAGAAGAACGCGTTCGTCTTCCTCGCGAAACGGTCCGCGTGCCAAGATATAGGTGGCGTATGGCACGGCAAGCGGCGGCTCGACGGGATCGACGCTGCGGATGACATAGGCATGCTGCGGGGCTTTCTCGAAATCGCCGATTTCCTGGCGTCCCAACGCGAGGAAAACACGCCTCGGCGCGGCACCAAGCGCGTCCACGGCACCGCCGCTGCCGTCAACCAGAGTCCAGCGATCTCCTTCGACCGGCTCCCAGGCCGGGCGGCGCAGCGCTACGAGCCGTATATCGGCCAGCGTTGTCGCCTCGACGGCATTGCGCGAGATATTCGCCGCATAGGGATGCGTCGCATCGATCAGCAGGTCGATCCGTTCGTCGCGCAGATAGTTTGCCAGCCCTTCCACGCCACCGAAACCGCCGCTGCGCATCGGCACCGGCAGGCAAACCGGCTCGGCGGTGCGGCCGGCCAGCGACAGGACCACCTCCAACTCGGCACGATGCGCCAGTTGCCCCGCCAGTTGCCGGGCCTCGGTCGTTCCGCCGAGTATCAGGATACGGTGCATCATCATGCCTGCTAAGTGCCAATTGTCCGCCGCGCCTGCACGCTGGCTCACCATCGTCGGCATCGGCGAAGATGGTGTAGAAGGTCTTGGCGACGAGGCCAAGCGCCGGATCGCGGAAGCCGAGACGGTTTTCGGTGGCAGGCGGCATCTGGCGCTGGTGGAAGGATTGGTGCGGGGCAAGGCGCAGCCCTGGCCCACGCCCTTCGACACCGGCATGCAGGCCGTGCTCGCGCTACACGGCCGGCGCGTTTGCGTGCTCGCCTCCGGTGATCCTTTCTGCCACGGCGTTGGGGCAACGCTCGCCCGTCACGTTTCCCCTGACGAGATGCACGTCATCCCCGCCCCTTCTTCCTTCAGTCTTGCCGCCGCACGGCTGGGCTGGCCGCTGCAGGAGATTGCGACGATCTCGCTGCATGGCCAGCCGATCGACCTGATCCGTCCGCTGCTGCACCCAAAGACACGCATCCTCGCCCTGACATCCGACGGCAAGGGGCCGGCAGCGATCGCCAACCTGTTGTCGGAACTGGGCTTCGGCCCGTCGCGGCTGACGGTATTGGAGGCGCTCGGCGGGCCGGCCGAACGGCTGATATCGGCCCAAGCATCAAGCTTCGATCTCGAAAATATCAACCCGCTCAATGTATTGGCGATCGAAGTGGAATCGACGCCTGAAGCCCGGATCCTGCCGCTCACTACCGGTATGGCGGATGACCTGTTCGAGCACGATGGCCAGATCACCAAGCAGGAAATTCGCGCGGTGACGCTTTCCACCCTTGCACCACATCGCGGCGAGTTGTTGTGGGACATCGGCGGCGGCTCGGGGTCGATTGCAATCGAATGGATGCTGCGCGATCCGTCACTGCGCGCCATTGCGATCGAGGCGTCTGCCGAAAGGGGGGGCCGGATCGGCCGCAACGCCACAGCCTGCGGCGTGCCCGGGCTCGTCGTCGTTGAAGGCCACGCGCCCGGCGCCTTGTCGGGACTCCAGACACCCGATGCGATCTTTGTCGGCGGCGGCGGCACGCAGCCAGGCGTGATGGATACCGCCATGAACGCCCTGCCCTCCGGCGGACGGCTGGTCGCCAACGCGGTTACACTGGAAATGGAAGCCCTGCTGCTTTCCCTGCATTCAAGACTTGGCGGCGAACTCATCCGGCTTTCGGTGGCACGCACCACCGCTGTCGGCTCGATGCAAGGCTGGCGGCCGGCCCTGCCCGTCACGCAATGGTCATGGGTGAAGCCATGATCGTCGCGGGTTTCGGCAGCCGCAAGGGCGTGAGCGAAGAACAGGTCGTAAACGCGATCCGCACGGCCCTTGCGCAGTATGATCTTGATCCGTCGCGCATCGATGGCCTCGCCACAGCCACGCTGAAACGACAGGAGGCGGCGATCTTCTCGGCCGCACGAACGCTAGGACTGCCCGTCACCATCGTGGATGACGATATCCTGGCGGCGGCGGGCGCACGCGTGCCAAGCCATTCGCAGCTTTCGCTGGCGCTCGCCGGAGCTCCCTCGGTATCGGAAGCGGCAGCCCTCGCCGCAGCGGGCGAAGGCGCGCGGCTGCTCGGGCCGCGCCTTTTACTCGATTCGGTGACCTGCGCCATCGCCATCAGCGGAGATCATCCGTGACCGTCCATTTCATCGGAGCCGGCCCCGGTGCCGCCGACCTCATCACCGTTCGTGGCCGCAACCTGCTGGCGCGCTGTCCCATCTGCCTTTATGCCGGCTCGATCGTTCCTGCCAAAATGCTCGCCTATTGCGCGCGGGGCACGAAGCTTGTCGACACCGCGCCGCTATCGCTCGATGAAATCGAGGCCGAATATCTTGCCGCTTTTGCCGCAGGAAAGGACGTCGCGCGGCTGCATTCGGGTGACCTTTCGGTCTGGAGCGCTGTCGCCGAGCAGATACGCCGACTCGATCGCCACGACATCCCCTATACACTGACGCCGGGCGTTCCGGCCTTTGCCGCCGCTGCCGCCGCGCTTGGCCGCGAACTGACGATCCCGGCACTGGCGCAATCGCTGGTGCTGACCCGCGTTTCAGGCCGCGCCTCACCGATGCCGAAAGGCGAAACGCCCTCCACCTTCGGCAAGACCGGAGCGACGCTCGCCATCCACCTCGCCATCCATGCCATCGATCAGATCGTCGCCGAGTTGACGCCGCTCTATGGGCGGGATTGCCCGGTGGCTGTGGTCTTTCACGCTTCTTGGCCGGATGAGCGCGTGATCCGCGGCACATTGGCGACGATTGCTTCCACTCTGGCCGCCGACCCGATCGAACGGACCGCGATCATTTTCGTCGGACCGACCTTGGCCGCTGAGGAATTTCGCGAGAGCTCGCTCTACGACGCTTACTATCAGCGTCGTTTCCGGGGGCGCGACTCGCTATGAGCCGGGGCGAAGGGCGCATGCCCCATCAACACACCGTTACGGTCGAACACCAGGATTTCAAGCTCGATGTCCGGCGTTTCCAGCACACCCGCCGCCACGTGCCAGGCACCGCTCGCAATGGCCTCCCCGATCGGCACGCCTTCGGCCGTCGCCAGCCAAAAGGCTTCGGCAACGGTGTTGGCGCCACGGATGCGCTGAGCCAGGGGCTCACTCGCGCCGGCTTCGATCGCCACTGCTGCCAGCGCCTCCAGATCGGGCGCGCCACGCTTGGAATGAAGGTCGAGCATACCCTGCGCCAGCTTGGTCATCTTGGCGACACCGCCGGCAACGGTGACACGCGGCAGGGGATGGGCGCGGATATATTTCAGCATGCCGCCGACGAAATCGCCCATGTCGATCAGTTGCACCTCGTTGAAGTCGTGGACCTTCTGCATCGCCATTTCCGAAGCGTTGCCGGTGGAGCCGCCGACATGGGTAAAGCCCATGGCGCGCGCGACATCGACGCCGCGATGGATGGAATGAATCCAAGACGAGCAGGAATAGGGAATGACGACGCCGGTGGTCCCGAGGATGGAGATGCCGCCCAATATGCCGAGGCGCGGATTGAGCGTCCTTTGCGCCATTTCCGCACCTTCGGGCACGGAAATCTCTACCTCGAAATCCGCATTCTCGCCAGCCACCTCGCGGATCGCCGCCGCGATCATCCGGCGCGGTACCGGATTGATCGCCGGCTCACCCACCGGAATAGGCAGGCCGGGGCGCGTCACCAGGCCGACGCCCGGTCCACGCCTGAGAACGATACCCGATCCCAGCCGGCCGGCGCGCACCGTGCTCTTGACCAGCGCGCCATGCGTGACGTCGGGATCGTCCCCCGCATCCTTGATGATGCCGGCCATGGCCTGCCCGTCGCGCAATTCATGATCGGCCAGCGCGAATGCCACGACATTGCCGCCCGGCAGGGTGATCTCGACCGGATCGGGAAACGTCCCGGTTGCAAGCGCCGTGCAGGCCGCCTTGGTCGCCGCGGTGGCGCAGGCGCCCGTCGTCCAGCCACGGCGCAACGGGGCTTCTTTGGCGGGAGCGGCTTCGGTGGTCATGCAACACTCTATAGGCTTGGCAAAGCCGTCCGTCATCGTCGAAAACGGCATCCATGAGTCTCGAAAAAGCCATCGCCCGTCTTGGTCATCAGCCGCCGCGCCTGGAGCCCGGCCATGTCTGGCTGGTCGGCGCCGGCCCCGGCGATCCGGGCTGCCTGACGCTCGATGTCCTGTCGGCCCTGACGCAGGCCGATGCACTGGTGCATGACGCACTGGTCTCGCCTGAGATCGTCGCCATTGCCGAGCAAGCCGAGAAATTCTTCGTCGGCAAGCGCGGCGGCCGGCTCTCGATCCCGCAGGACGACATCAACGCGTTGCTGGTGAAGCTGGCACGGGAGGGCCGCAAGGTCGTGCGCCTCAAGGGCGGGCACCCCTTCGTCTTCGCGCGCGGCGCGGAAGAAGCACTGGTACTGACACGCGCAAATATTCCCTGGCGCGTTCTTTCCGGCATCACTTCGGCTATCGGCGGCCTGGCTTCGGCAGGCATTCCGGCAACCATGCGCGGCATCAACGGCGCAATCATCCTTGCGACCGGCTTTGCTGCCGTCACCGACGATCGCCCCGACTGGGCAGCCCTCGCCCGCACTGGCCAGCCCATCGTCATCTATATGGGGCTGACGCATATGGCCGATACCGTCGCACAGCTTCTGACGGCCGGGTTGTCAGAAGAGACGCCGGCAGCACTGATCGAAAACGCCACCCTGCCGGAAGAACGCACGGTGACCGCGCCGCTCGGTGAACTGGTCGAGGCCGCCGAGCGCGAGAAGATCGTCTCGCCCGCGCTGATCGTGGTCGGTGGCATCATATCGCTGCGCGCCGAATTGCTGGGGAAATCATGACCGCACGTGGCCTCATCATCGGCGCCCCGCGCTCCGGTTCGGGCAAGACCAGCGTCACCATCGGCATCATGCGCGCCTTGTCGCGCCGAAGCCTGCGCGTAGGCGGCGCCAAATCCGGACCGGACTATATCGATCCGGGTTTCCACCACGCAGCTACCGGGAGGCCCGGCGTCAATCTCGACAGCTGGGCGATGTCGCCCGCGCTGCTGAATGCGCTCGCCGTCGAGGCCGCAGGCAGTACCGACCTGCTGTTCATCGAAAGCGCCATGGGGCTGTTCGACGGCATACCCGGTCCCGCCGGCCGCTCCGGCTCGGCAGCCGATCTCGCCCGTCTCTACGGCCTGCCTGTCCTGCTTGTGCTGGACGTTTCGGGCCAGTCGCAGACGGCTGCCGCCATCGCCAAGGGCTTTGCCACCTATGATCCGGCGGTCCGCATCGCCGGGGTGGTGCTCAACCGGTTGGGCAGCGAACGGCACAAGCGGCTTGCCGGAGAGGCGATCGAAGCGCTCGGCCTGCCGGTCGTCGGAGCCATATTGCGGGATTCCACCCTGTCGCTTCCCGAACGCCATCTCGGACTGGTCCAGGCCGGCGAACATGCCGACCTAATGGCGCATCTCGATATCCTGGCCGACATGGCGGAACGCTCGCTCGACCTCGACGCGATCATTTCGCTAATGACGCCGCTGACGCCAAGCAGTCACGATTTCGCCAACGCCCTACCCCCGCCCGGCCAGCGCATCGCCCTGGCGCAGGATGCGGCCTTCACCTTCCTCTACCCGCATGTAGCGGCACATTGGCGCAGAGAAGGCGCAGAGATCGTGCCGTTCTCGCCACTGGCCGACGAGGCGCCATCCCCTGATTGTGATGTCTGCTGGCTGCCGGGCGGCTATCCGGAACTGCACGCCGGCAGGCTGGCCTCGGCGCATACCTATCGCGCGGGAATGGAAAGATTTACCGCGACAAAGCCCGTCCACGGCGAGTGCGGCGGCTTCATGGCGCTGGGCGAAGCACTGGAAGATGCCGATGGCGTCACCCATCGCATGCTTGGCCTGCTCGGTCATTCGACCAGCTTCGCCAGGCGCAAGATGCATCTCGGCTACCGCCAGGCGACATTGCTCGCCGATTGCCCGCTCGGACGGCAAGGATGCGTCGTGCGAGGCCACGAATTCCACTATGCCCAGATCACGGCGCAGGGCACGGATGCCCCGCTGGCGGCTCTGGCGGATGGGCAGGGCAATGCGCTAGGTGAGTT
>JBARWP010000489.1:0-2541 GCA_049646905.1 Pseudaminobacter sp.
CTGCACTGCCTTGTCGATCACGCTCTGGGCGCGATCGGTGGCATAGAGCTTGGCCATCGCCGCCTCGCGGCTGACGCGGGCGGCCCCTTTGTCCTTCAGCCAGGCGGCGCGATAGACCAGCAATGCCGCGGCATCGATGTCGAGCGCCATGTCGGCGATATGGCCCTGCACCATCTGCAGCTCGGATAGCGGCGCCCCGAACAATTCTCGTGAAGAGGCCCGCGCAAGCGTCTCGTCCAGCGCGCGGCGGGCAAAGCCGAGTGCGGCAGCGGCAACGGTGGAGCGGAACACGTCGAGCACCGACATGGCGATCTTGAAGCCCTCGCCTGGCCTGCCGATCAGCGCCGATTTCGGCACGCGGCAATCGGCGAAGGAAAGCCGCGCCAGCGGGTGCGGCGCGATCACCTCCAGTCGCTCGGCGATGGCAAGGCCGGGCGTTCCGGCGGGCACGATGAAGGCCGATATGCCCTTGGCCCCCGGTCCCTCGCCGGTGCGGGCGAAAACCGTATAGACATCGGCGATGCCGCCGTTGGAAATCCAGGTCTTTTCGCCGTCGAGGATATAGAAGTCTCCCTCCGAACGCGCGGCAAGATCGAGATTGGCGACATCGGAACCGGATTTCGGCTCGCTCAGGGCAAAGGCCGAAAGGGCTTCGCCACGGCGAGTCCTCGACAGCCAGGCGCGCCGCTGTTCGGGCGTGCCGAACAGGGACAGCGCGCCTGTGCCCAGCCCCTGCATGGCGAAGGAAAAGTCGGCCAGCCCATCGTGCCGGGCCAGCGTCTCGCGGATGATGCACAGGCTCCTGACGTCCAGCCTGCTTGCCTCGTCCCCGGGATCGACGGCCGAATGCAGCAGCCAGCCGCCCTCGCCCAGTTTCGCCACCAATTCCCGGCAGGCACTATCGACGTCAGCGTGATCGATATTTTCAAGATTGGCCGCAGCCCAGCCCTCAAGCGCATCCGCCAAATCGCGGTGACGCGGCTCAAAGAACGGCCAATCGAGAAAGCTGCGATCGGCCATCTCAGTTGCCTTCGAATTTCGGCTTCTGGTGTGCCACGAAGGCATCATAGGCACGCTTGAAATCGAGCGTCTGCATGCAGATCGCCTGTGCCTGCGCCTCGGCCTCGATCGCCTGCTCGATCGACATCGACCATTCCTGGTTGAGCATCGTCTTGGTCATCATGTGACCGAAATTCGGGCCGTCAGCCAACCGCCGGGCAAGCGCCAGTGCTTCGGCATCCAGCGAATCCGCCTCCACCAGCCGGTTGAAGAAACCCCAGCGCTCGCCCTCTTCCGCGCTCATGGTGCGGCCGATGTAAAGCAGTTCCGAGGCGCGGCCCTGGCCGATGATACGTGGCAGGATCGCACAGGCGCCCATATCACAGCCGGCAAGGCCGACGCGGGTGAACAGGAACGCGGTCTTGGCTTCGGGCGTCGCCAGGCGCATATCGGAGGCCATGGCGATGATGGCGCCGGCGCCGACGCACACGCCATCGACGGCCGCAATCACCGGCTTGCCGCAATTGACCATCGCCTTGATCAGGTCGCCGGTCATGCGGGTGAATTTCAGCAGGCCCTTCATGTCGAGGTCGAGCAGCGGCCCGATAATGTCGTGGACGTCGCCGCCGGAGCAGAAGTTTCCGCCATTCGAGCCGAACACCACCGCCTTGATGTCCTCGGCATAGGCAAGCGCGCGGAACACGTCGCGCAGTTCCGCATAGCTATCGAAGGTCAACGGGTTCTTGCGCTCCGGGCGGTCGAGCGAGATGACGGCAATGCCGTCCTCGGCTCGCCAGCGGAAGTGCTTCGCCACATAGCCGGCCATGTCAGTCATTTTCACTCACCTTATCAGTCAATCTAGGGGAATGCCCGACCGTATCGAGGATCGCGATCATGCGTTCGCAGTCGCTCGGCGGCAGGTCCTCCAGAATGGCGCCCAGCCACTCGGCATGGGCGGCTGCCATCACGGAGAACCGGTCGCGCCCCTTCTTGCTCAGGCGCACCAGCGTCGCCCGCCTGTCGCCTTCCACCGGCACGCGCAGCACCAGCCCATCCAGCGCCAACCGCTCGACGATGCCGGTGACATTGCCGTTCGAAACGCGCAGGGCGGCCGAAAGCTCGCTCATCTTCAGCCCTTCATCGAAACGGTAAAGGGCAGCAAGAACATCAAAGCGCGGCAATGTGGTGTCGAACTCCTCCCGCAGTTTCTCGCGGATGGTGGCCTCCACCAGCTTCGTCGCCTTCAGCAGTTTCAGCCACAGGCGCAGGCGCTGCCTGACAATCTGCGAGTGTCCCGTCGTCGCCAGTTCCTCGCCGCTCATATCTCACCCCCGGAAACGGAAAGGGCCTGTCCGGTCATCGACGCCGAATTGGGCCCGCACAGGAACAGCACGCTTTCAGCCACTTCTTCCGGCAGCACGAACCGCTTCTGAGGATTGGCGGCAGTCAGCGCCGCCACCGCCTCGTCACGGCTCTTGCCGGTCTTTTGCATGATGTTTTCGATGGAACGCTCGAGCATCGGCGTCAGCGTGAAGCCGGGAC
>JBARWP010000490.1:0-8503 GCA_049646905.1 Pseudaminobacter sp.
TTCCAGCACCGGCAGGCCCGGCGCGGCGAAAGCCAGCGCATCTACGATTGCAGGCAGGCGCTGGCCGTCGCGGGCCACGAAAACGATCGGGCCGTCCGGTGCGATTTCAGCAGCGGCCTGTGCGAGCGCGAACGCCTCGTAGCCGTCGGCTACGCCATCGATCACGAATTGGCCGGTGCTGCCGCCCTTCGGCAGACCCAGCGGTTTGATCAAGCTCATCTGGAAAAACTCATTGCCTGCCGTGCGGCAAGGATCTTGCGGAATATTGCCGTGTCGTGCGCCGGTGGGACGGACCGCTCTCCCGTGACCCACGAAAGCAGGTCGGCATCCTGCAATTCCAGCATGGCTTCATATTCGTCCAGTTCGGTCTCGGACAATTGGTGGATTGCGCTATCGGCGAAGCCACCGAGAATCAGGTCCATCTCGCGCATGCCACGATGCCAGGAGCGAAACAGGAGCTTGCGCCGACGGGCGTCGAGCCCGTCACTTGATCGTGTCGTTCCTGTCATCTTAGTCCGCATCCTGATTGCCGAACCGGGCATATAGCGTGGATGACACGGCATGTCAGCCTTGCGTATGGTCGCGGTGCACTTAAGCTCAAGCACATGCGCCCATCACTCCTCGATCCCCTGTTCGTGCCGATCACCTCGCTTGCAGGCGTGGGGCCGAAAATCGCCGAACTGATCGAGAAGGTCATTCCGGCCGACCTCTCAGTTCGCAAGGCGCGCACCGGCGATCTCGTTTTCGTGCTGCCTCATTCGGTGATCGACAGGCGCAACCGGCCGGGAATCGCGCTGGCACCAAACGGCGCCATCGTCACGCTGGAAGTGACGATCGACCGCCACCAGCCGCCACCGCGCGGCAACAAGTCGGTTCCCTATCGTGTCTATGCCTTCGACGAGACCGGCGAAATCGCCCTGACCTTCTTTCATGCCAATGCGGGGTGGCTGGAGAAGTCCATGCCGATCGGCGCGGAGGTTGTCGTCAGCGGCCGCATGGAGTGGTTCAACGGCCGCCCCAGCATGGTGCATCCCGACCATATCGCACTCGCCGGCGAGGCTGACAGCCTGCCTCTTGTCGAGCCGGTCTATCCGCTGACCGCCGGCCTCTCGGGCAAGGTGCTGCGCCGCGCCATCGGCCAGGCGCTGGAGCGCTTGCCTTCGCTGCCGGAATGGCTCGATGCGGACGTGATGCGGCGCCAGACCTTTCCGGCTTTCGCCGACGCGCTCAGGCGACTGCATAGCCCAGCCGATCCGCTCGATGTTTCGCCAGACAGCGCTGCATGGCGCAGGCTTGCCTATGACGAATTCCTGGCCGGCCAGATCTCGCTGGCACTGGTGCGCGCCACCGTGCGCCGCGCCCATGGCCGGCCGCTTGTCGGCGATGGCCGCAGGATCGAGGCGATCCGCAACGCCCTGCCCTATTCACTCACCCGCTCGCAAAGCGAGGCACTTGCCGAGATAGATGCGGACCTGCAGAAGCCGGAACGCATGCTACGGCTGCTTCAGGGGGATGTCGGCTCCGGCAAGACGGTGGTGGCGCTGCTTGCCATGGCGCGTGCCGTCGAAGCTGGTGGCCAGGCAGCCCTGATGGCGCCGACCGAAATCCTTGCCCGGCAGCATTTTGCGACCATCGCCCCATTAGCCGCCAAGGCTGGCCTGCGCACTACTGTCCTGACCGGGCGCGAAAAGGGTCGAGAACGCAACGATATTCTGGCAGGGCTTGAAAGTGGCGCGATCGATCTGGTCGTCGGCACCCATGCATTGTTTCAGGAGACGGTAAAGTTCCGCGATTTGGCGCTGGTGGTGGTCGATGAGCAGCACCGCTTCGGCGTGCATCAACGGCTGGCAATCACCGCTAAGGGCGAGGCCCCCGACATGCTGGTGATGACGGCGACCCCCATCCCACGCACGCTGGTGCTGACGGCTTTCGGCGACATGGATGTATCGCGCCTCACCGAAAAACCGGCCGGCCGCCAGCCCATTCGCACCATCACCCTGCCGCTCGAAAGGCTGGACGAACTGATCGGCCGCATCGGCGAGGCGGTGGCGGAAGGCCAGAAAATCTACTGGATCTGCCCGCTGGTCGAGGAATCCGAGGAGGTGAAGCTGATGGCAGCGGAAGACCGCTTCGCTTCGCTGAAACTGACCTTCGGAAATGCGCTCGGCCTCGTCCATGGTCGCATGAAAGGCGCGGAGAAGGACGAGGCGATGCGCGCCTTCAAGGAAGGGGAGACCCGTATCCTGATCGCCACGACGGTGATCGAGGTCGGCGTCGATGTCCCGGACGCCACCATCATCGTCATCGAGCATGCCGAGCGGTTCGGGCTTGCCCAACTCCATCAGTTGCGCGGCCGCGTCGGGCGCGGCGCCAAGGCTTCGACTTGCGTTCTCCTCTACCAGGACCCGCTCGGCGAAACCGCCAAGCGCCGCCTCTCCGTCATGCGCGAGACGGAGGACGGCTTCCGTATCTCGGAGGAGGATTTGAAGCTGCGCGGTGAAGGCGAATTGCTCGGCACAAGGCAGTCCGGCACGCCCGGATTCCAGGTGGCCCGCATCGAAATGCATGCCGATCTTCTGGAAACTGCCCGCGACGACGCACGACTGCTGCTGGCGCGTGACCCCGATCTGCAATCCGAGCGCGGCCAGGCGATCAGGCTGCTTCTCTATCTGTTCGGTCGGGACGAGGCCGTGCGCTTACTTCGCGCCGGTTGAGATGCAGCAGAGAGCGCAGGATTGGCGATTTCAACCTTCTCGCCATTGACATCCACGAGCGTCTTTTTCACCGCAGGCGCCACCAGCCCAGCCGATACGATGAGGCGGGCGCCCTCTTCGATCGTCATGTCCAGCAGGACGATCTCGGATTTACGGACATACATCAGGAAACCCGTGGTCGGATTGGGCGTGCAGGGCATGAAGACACCGATCAACGGATCGTCCGCGACATGCAGCTTCTCGTTGATCTCGGTTTCCTTTTCACCGCCCATGAAAACCAGAGACCACACGCCCTTGCGAGGATATTCGACCAGCCCGACCTGGTCGAACATGTCGCCCTTGTTGGATAGTATCGTCTCGAATATCTGCTTCAACGAGCGATAGATACCGCGCACCAGAGGCATGCGCCCAAGGAGCCGTTCCCCGAATCCGACGACGGCACGCCCGACGAAATTCGCTGTCAGGAAGCCTATCAGCGTCGTCAGCACCAGTGCGACGATCAGCCCGAAACCCGGAATGGTGAAGGGCAGATAGGTGTCGGGGCTGTAGCGGGCCGGAATATAGGGTTTTACCCAGGAATCGACCCAGCCGATGAAGGACCAGGCGATATAGAGGGTAATGGCCAACGGCGCGCAGACCACCACTCCGGTCAGGAAGTAGTTGCGTATCTTCGCCATGCCGGAAATGGAGACCGCAGTTTCAGACATTCGATGCTCAGTCAAATCTACGCCCTATGTAGAGCAGCTATTTGACAACAGAACAATCAAATAAGACGCATGAAGCGATGCAGCCGGTCGGCGCCGTCAGATCACTCCACGGTCACCGATTTGGCGAGATTGCGCGGCTGGTCGACGTCGGTTCCCATGAAGACGGCAGTGTAATAGGCTAGCATCTGGATCGGCAGCGCATAGACGATCGGGGTGATGATCTCCGGCATGTCGGGCAGGATGATGGTTTCCATGGTCTGGAGGCTTGCCTGTGCTGCCCCCTTGCGGTCGGTAATCAGGATCACCTTGCCACCGCGCGCGGCTACCTCCTGCATGTTCGACACCGTCTTTTCGAAGATGCGGTCATGCGGCGCAATGACGATGACCGGCATATTCTCATCGATAAGCGCGATCGGCCCATGCTTGAGTTCTCCCGCAGCATAGCCCTCGGCATGGATATAGGAGATTTCCTTGAGCTTGAGCGCACCTTCCATTGCGAGCGGGAAATTGGTGTCGCGACCGAGATAAAGCACATGCTTGTAGTAAGACAGGTCACGTGCGAGCCGCTCAATCTGCTGGTCGAGCTTGAGAACCTGATTGGCATAGCGCGGCGCTTCCGAAAGCTCGCGCACAAGCGTCTTTTCCTGTTCCGGCGGGATCGTACCGCGGGCCACGCCCGCGCGTACGGCCAGGGATGCCAGGACCGAGAGTTGGCATGTGAAGGCTTTGGTCGAGGCAACGCCAATCTCCGGCCCGGCCAGCGTCGGCAGGATCACGTCGGATTCACGCGCAATCGTCGATTCACGTACATTGACGATCGCCCCGATCGGCACGCCTTCCTTGCGGCAATAACGCAGCGAGGCCAGCGTGTCGGCGGTTTCACCGGATTGCGAGACGAAGAAAGCCGCGCTGTTCTTGACAATCGGCATTTCCCGATAGCGGAACTCCGACGCGATATCGATATCGACCGGCAGGCGAGCGAGGCGCTCGAACCAGTATTTCCCGATGAGGCCGCTGAGATAGGCAGTCCCGCAGGCTGAGATCGCTAACCGATCAAGTTTGGCAAAATCGAAGGGAAGTTCGAGCGGCTTGCAGGCGCCCGCGCCGAAATCGAGATAGTGCGCCAAGGTATGGGAAATCACCTCCGGCTGCTCATGGATTTCCTTTTCCATGAAATGGCGGTGATTGCCCTTGTCGACCATGAAACTGGTGCTCAGCGACTGTTGCCGCTTGCGCTCGACCGGATTGCCCTCGATGTCGAAAATGGCGATGTCGTCGCGGCGCACCACCGCCCAGTCGCCATCCTCCAGATAGGTGACGGAGTTGGTGAAGGGGGCCAGAGCGATTGCGTCCGAGCCGAGGAACATTTCGCCATCGCCATGCCCGACGGCCAAAGGCGGCCCGTTGCGCGCGCCGATGATGAGATTGTCGTCGCCACGGAACATAATCGCGAGCGCAAAGGCGCCCTGCAGCCGCTTCAACGTCTTGTGGGCTGCGGTTACCGGATCGGTGCCGCGCGCAATCTCGCGTGAAACCAGATGCGCCACCACCTCCGTGTCGGTCTGAGAAGCAAAATCGTAGCCATCGGCAAGCAATTCACTGCGCAATTCGGCAAAATTTTCGATGATGCCGTTGTGAACCACGGCAACACCGTTGGAAAAATGCGGATGCGCGTTGGTTTCGTTGGGAACACCATGGGTCGCCCAGCGGGTGTGGCCGATGCCGATCGTGCCTTCCAGCGGTTCGGCCTGAAGCCGCTTTTCCAGATTGACCAGCTTGCCCTCGGCCCGCCGCCGGCCAAGCTCACCGTTCTCCACCGTGGCAACGCCCGCGGAATCGTATCCGCGATATTCCAGCCGTTTCAACGCATCGACTATCAATGGCGCAACCGGCTTGCGGCCGACAATCGCTACAATTCCGCACATGGTCTACTTGCCCTGATTCCCACCGAACATCCGGACGCTATCTAGTTTGCGAAGCGGCCGTGCGAAAGTCACTTTCAGTATCGCTTCATATCAGCCGAAAGACTATCGAAACGACAATAATGCCGAATACCTACTTCTTTACCGCATTGGCCCGATGCGCACGCAGTAATCGCGCCCGTTCCGGCAGGGTTTTCTGACGCGCCCGGCCAAAGGCCAGGGAATCGTCGGGAACGTTTTCGGTGATAACGCTGCCGGAGGCGACATAGGCACCGTCTCCGATCGACACCGGCGCCACAAGAGCCGAATTCGAGCCGATGAAAGCGCCCGCTCCGATGTCGGTGAAGAACTTGGAATAGCCGTCATAATTGCAGGTGATGGTGCCTGCTCCGATATTGGCGCCCGCGCCGATGCGTGCATCGCCGATATAGGTCAGATGGTTCACCTTGGCGCCGGCCTCGACCGTGGCCTTCTTCACCTCGCAGAAATTGCCCACCTTGGCCTTTTCCTTGAGGTCCGCCCCAGGCCGCAGCCTTGCAAACGGGCCGACATCCGCACCGGGGCCAACGCTTGCCCCCTCGAGATGACAGAACGCATGGATCCTGGCGCCCTCGGCCACCTTTACGCCCGGCCCGAACCACACATTGGGCTCAACGACCGTCTCCGCGCCAATCTCGGTATCATGGGAGAAAAACACCGTTTCCGGCGCAATCAGCGTCACGCCGGCGAGCATCATCCTGCGGCGCGCACGCTTTTGCCAGATCGCCTCGGCTTCGGCGAGTTCTGCCCGGTTGTTGATGCCGAGCACATTCTCGAAACTCGCTTCGGTGGCAACCACCTTCAGCCCCGATCGATGCGCGAGTTCAACGATATCGGTGAGGTAATATTCGCCCTTGGCGTTGGCATTGCCGATCCTGTCCAACAGCGCCAGCGCATGGGCGCCAGCAATGGCCATCAGGCCGCCATTGCAGAAAGTGATGCGTCGCTCTTCTTCCGAGCAATCCTTGTGCTCACGAATGGCAATCAGCGCACCATCCTGCTCGATGAGACGGCCGTAACCGGCCGGGTTCTCGGTGCGAAAGCCCATGACGGCTATAGCGGCACCCTGCGCCAGCTTTGAACGCGCCGCCGCCAGTGCCTCGGCCTGGATAAGCGGCGTATCGCCAAACATCACCAGGATATCGTCATAGCCACGCTCTATGGCCGACCTGGCGGCCAGCACGGCATGTGCGGTGCCCAACCGCTGTTCCTGGACGAAGATCTCTGCATCGATCGCAAGATCGGAAATGGCTTCGCGCAGCTTGTCGGCGCCGTATCCGATCACCACCGACGGGTCTCCGCCGCCGGCATTCCGTGCGGCCTTCGCCACATGGGCGAGCATCGGCAGACCGGCGATTTTGTGCAGCACCTTGGGCGTCGCGCTTTTCATGCGCGTGCCTTCGCCGGCGGCAAGGATGATCGACAGGCAGGATCTTTCGGTCATGACGGTGTCCAGGATAGGAGAATCGCGCAGTTCTAGCATCCGTGGCTTCGCGGACCAATGCGGCTGAATTTCGATGGGTTAGCCAAGCGTGCCAAGTACCGGGAAAGTCTCGAGCAGCCAGTAGGATGCGCTCTGGATGCCGCCGGTCAGGAAGAACACGCCGGCAAGCACGAGAAGTGCGCCGATCGCCTTCTCGACGCGGCCGAGATGCATGCGGAACAGGCCGAGAAAGCGCATGAACGCGCCTGAAAACAGCGCTGCAAGCAGGAACGGGATGCCAAGCCCGAGCGAATAAGCTGCGAGCAAAAGCGCGCCCTCGCTCACGGTTTCGCGCCCGCCGGCCAGCGTCAGGATCGGCCCGAGCACAGGCCCGATGCAGGGGGTCCAACCGAAGGCAAATGCAAGCCCCATGACATAGGCCGCGGCCGTGCTTGCAGGTTTTCCCTGTGTCTGGAAGCGCGCTTCCCGTGAGAGGAACGGGATTTTCAGGATGCCCAGGAAATTCAGGCCCATCAGGATGATGAGCACGCCTGCGGTCATGGCGAGCGGTTCCTGCCACACCCGCAGCAGACGACCGATCGTCGATGCCCCTGCGCCAAGGGCGACAAAGACGGTGGAGAAGCCGAGAACGAACGCCACGGACGTCACCAGCAAGGCATTGCGTGTGCCTGTCTTTTCCCCCCGCCCCCCATCCGCACGAAAATCATCGACGGAGACACCGGCCATATAGCACAGATAGGGTGGCACCAGCGGAAGCACGCAGGGCGATAGGAAAGAGAGCGCCCCTGCCCCGACCGCAGTGAAATAGCCTACATCCAATGCCATCACGTACCGCTACGTCTCGAAATCTTGCTGCCTGGATCCAGCCTATAGACGGCGCGTGGCCTTTCCACCAATCACGACTGCGTGGCACATCGTCGCCGTCATGGGTAGGATTGAGGCGTCAGCGCTGGATCATCATTTCACCGAGGCGCCAGTTGGTGGGCTGGTCGCACAGGCCGGCCTCGAAGGGCTTGTCGTTGCAGTTCCAACGATAATTAGATGCCGGAGGAACAGCCTGGCAGCCGGCAATCGCAGTGGCAAGAACCGTCAGAATCAGAAATCGCTGCATCTGTTCATCTCCACGTGGCTCACCATAAATAGACTTGGAGTGCCGAATGGTCCATGCGCGATGCCGCCGAACGCTCACGGCAGCATCTTCAATGCGTTCGCTTCGATGAAATCAGGAAATGGTGGGCTGGATGGGACTCGAACCCATGACCCCAGAATTAAAAGTTCCGTGCTCTACCATCTGAGCTACCAGCCCTCACCAATATCCGTTCGCAAGCTTGCTCCGAATGTCGCAGGCTGTGCCACTGAGGTGGCATGCGATGATTCAGGCCAATTGACGGCGGCGAAGCGGATGCTTCCGGTGGTGCCAGGCGCCCCCGAAATTGCGCCGGAACATAGGGAGAGTGTCACAGCCGGTCAACCGTTAAATCGCGGCCTGTGTCCCGCCGCTCCTGGCTGCATCACATAACCGGGATATGCACTATCCCGAAGTGTTGAACCTTTATATTTCAATAGGTTGTCTGTTTTGGCGGAACCTGTTGGCGCAAAAATCGTTACGTCCGCACAACTATGACCATTACTATCCGAGGAGCCAAGCCATGAAAAAATTCTTGTCAGGTCTTTGTG
>JBARWP010000491.1:0-3725 GCA_049646905.1 Pseudaminobacter sp.
CTTGATGATGGCGTTGTCGCGCAGGAAGGCTTCGTCGCATTGGGCAATGATATCGACGATGGCGTTGCCGACACAAAGCACGTCATATTTTGTCATGAATCCCCGCAGGCAAAGGCTGGTCGCGCGATCAAATTGCCAGCGGTCTAGCCGTTTGCAGCGGCTTCGCGCAAGGAGTTTGGCCACAGGCCTGTCATTCAGCGGCGGGATGCGGCAAAACGTCAGGGGCCGGGCACGTGCCTCCCCGTTTCGCAACCGATGATTGACGGCCCCCCAAACCATCGCTAATCCTGTCGCCGGAATTGGTTTCGCCCCGGCGAATGAAAAGGGAACACGGTGAAGTCGGACTGTTCGGCCGAATCCGTGACTGCCCCCGCAACTGTAACCGTTGAGCCGCTTCACCGACGTCACTGACCCGCTTTCGGGTCGGGAAGACAGAAGCCGGCAATGACACGGAAGTCAGGAGACCTGCCTTTTCCGGTCACCCATGCCAGGGCACGAGGGGTGCTCAGGCGCGGCCGTCCGTAGCGGTGACACAAATGTGTTGCCGCGCGTTCGAATGGCCCAGGGGGCGCTGTGCCCCGCAATCCTTCCGATCCGCGGTTTTGGTGGCTTTGCCGGCGCTGCCCGCAGGCTAAACGGAGGGACGAATGACGACTAGAATTTTACGCGCCGGTATTGTGGCTCTGGCCGCCGGCGCCGGCACGCTACTCATATCTCAGGCACCCGCATCCGCCCAGGAAAGCGATGATGCGGCAATCCGGCTGGACCAGATAACGGTCACCACCCCCCTGCGGCGCGAGTCCAGCCTGGAGCGCTCGACTTCATCGGTGACAGTGGTGGGCGAGGAGGAGATCAGGCGGTCGGCCGCGCCCGACCTGCCCTCGCTGCTCAAAAGCTATCCCGGTGTCACCGTCACCTCGAATGGCGGCATGGGCGCCGACTCCAGCGTGTCGCTGCGCGGCACCACGGCGGCGCAAACGCTGGTGCTGGTCAACGGCGTGCGCGCCGGCTCGGCGACCTCGGGCACGGTCAACCTGTCCGCCATTCCGCTTGCTTCGATCGAGCGCATCGAGATCGCCAAGGGCGGGCATTCGGCGCAATACGGTGCCGACGCCATCGGCGGCATCATCAATATCATCACCAAGCAGGGTGGCATCTGTGCCGATGGGCGCACAAGCTGCGGCACGGCCACGGTAGGCGTGCTGCATCCGTGGGGCGGATATCTGTCCGGCAACGTGCAGGGCCAGAGCGAAGCCGGGGTCAACTATTCTTTCGGCGCGCAGGTACTGGGCACGGAAGGCTACGACTTCACCTTGCCGACCACATACGGCCATGAACCCGACAAGGATGGTTTCCGGCAGGGTTCGGTCAACTTCTCGCTGTCGAAGGACCTCGACTGGGGGCGCGTCTACGCCGACGGGCTTTATGCACGTGGCCGCAACCAATACGACCGCCAGCCGGCAAACGAATCCGACACCAACAATTTTTCAGGCCGTCTCGGCGCACGCATCGATCATTCCGACAGCTGGTCTTCCACGGTCGAACTGATGAGCGCGCTCGATAACTCCTCGAACTTCGGACCGGGCGTCGAGGGCGACGATTTTGATACGCTGCGCTACGGCATTCTTGCGTCCACGCAGAAGACCTTCGAGATCAATGAAACCAAGCACACGCCGCTCGGCGGCATCGAAGCCTATCGCGATTCCGTTAACGGCACCTCCATCAGCAGTGCCGCCTATGCCGAGACGAAGCGCGACCTGGCGGCCGTTTTCGGCCAGTATTCGTTCGAATACCAGGCGCTCACCATCGATAGCGGGTTGCGCTACGATCACAATGAACAGTTCGGCAGCGCAACCACGTACAATATCGGCGCAAGCTACGAGTTGATCGACGGGCTGGTGGCACGCGCCTCCTATGCCACAGGTTTTCGCGCGCCGACCTTCAACGACCTCTACTATCCGGACCCCTACCTGTCGGGCAATCCTGACCTGAAGCCGGAAACGTCGCGCTCCTATGAGGTGGGCCTCAACTGGCAGGCCACCGCCCGGACGAGCCTCGACATGGCGCTCTATCACACGCGGGTGAAGGACCAGATCAACTGGGCACCGGTCGCACCCGGCAGCTTCATGTGGCATCCGGACAACGTCGAACAGGTGGAAATCACCGGCTTCGAGGCGGCATTGGCGCACCAGTTCAACGATCAATGGAGCGGCAGCCTCGGCATCGACATCCGTCAGCCGCTGAACAAGAGCTCGGGCACCCACGGCAAGTATGTTGCCCATGCCGACCGCTTCAAGGCCATCGCCGGCCTGGCCTACAAGCCGACGGAACAACTGGAGCTTTCGGCCTCAGTCATTTATGGCAGGGCACGCTATGCGGATGTTGCCAACAACACCAAGCTGCCGGACTATGTCACGGCCGATTTCACAGCCCTCTACGCGCTCGATGACCGGTCGCAGTTCAAGCTTTCGGTAGCGAACCTCTTCGACGAGCAATACGAGACGAAGAAGGGTTTTTGGGCTCCGGGGCGGACCATCGATTTCAGCTTCACCCGGTCGTTCTAGGGAGGTTTTTCGCCATTATGATCGCTGCCGCGGCGCAGTTCTGCAAAATCGGAACCGTGGTTGCGGCAGTGGTCATGCTTGCGCTGGGGCCCGCGGGTGCAGCCGACGATCCGGTGCCGCGCCGGGTCGTGTCGATGAATGTCTGCACCGATCAACTGGCAATGCTGATCGCCGATGACGGCCAGCTCCATTCCGTCTCGGTGCTTGCCAGCGACCCCAGCACTTCCGTCATGGCCAGGCAGGCGGGGCGCTATGTCGCCAATCACGCGCTCGCCGAGGAAATCTTCCTGATGGAGCCGGACCTCGTGCTTGCCGGAACCTTCTCGCCGCGTGCGACGGTCGGCCTTCTGCGCCGGCTCGGCTTTCGCGTCGAGGAGTTTGCGCCGGCAAGATCCTTCAACGACGTGCGCGAGAACCTCATCCGCGTCGGCGAATTGCTGCATCGCCAGAAAAGGGCCGGCGAACTCGTCGCCGAACTCGACCAGGGGCTTGCCCGGTTGCAAGCGGCCAAGCCGTCGGGCAAGTCCATCGCGCTCTATGACGCCAACAGCTATACGAACGGCACCGGCACGCTGGCGGATGAAATCTTTCGTGCCGCCGGGCTGACCAATATTGCGGAAAAGCTCGGCGTGGCCGGTACGGTGAGATTGCCTATGGAACTGCTGATCACGGCCAAGCCGGACCTCATCGCCACCAGCTACCGCGACTATGGCGCACCCGCCCTGGCGCAGGAAAACTTCGTGCATCCCGCCTATCTGGCGCTGGGCGCCGAGGCCAACGTCGTCGACGTGCCGGTGCCCAACATGATCTGCGGCGCTCCTTTCACGCTGGAGGTGGCGGCCATTCTCCAGAAGGCGGCCGCGAAGTGAGCGATCCCGTCCGCTACAGGATCGTCGCATCGATCCTCGCCGTCGCGACGGTCATCCTCTTCCTGCTCTCGCTCACGGTCGGGCCGGCCGGCATCGCCTTCGGCGACAGCATGGCCGCCCTGTTTTCCGGCAAGGGCGACGGCATCGCGCTCATCATGCAGGAAATCCGCCTGCCGCGCGCGATCCTGGGGCTGCTGATCGGCGTCACGCTCGGCCTGTCGGGTGCCGTGCTGCAGGGCTATCTGCGCAACCCGCTCGCCGAACCCGGCCTGCTCGGCATCAGCGCCTCGGC
>JBARWP010000492.1:0-1583 GCA_049646905.1 Pseudaminobacter sp.
CCATATTCCTGGCTCGTGCCCGGCAGGAAACCGGGCACATCGACCCGCGTCAGGAGCGGGATCGAGAAGGCATCGCAAAAGCGCACGAAGCGGGCGGCCTTGCGCGTGGAATCGATGTCGAGGCAGCCGGCCAGCACCATGGGCTGGTTGGCCACCACGCCGACCGTCTGGCCCTCGATGCGCATAAAGCCGGTGATGATGTTGCCGGCAAAGGCTGCCTGGATTTCGAAGAAATCGCCCTCGTCGGCAATCGCCAGGATCAGCTCCTTCATATCGTAGGGCTTGTTGGCGCTGTCGGGCACCAGCGTGTCGAGCCGCATCTCGACGCGTGAAGGATCGTCGAAAAACGGACGTGTCGGCGCCTTGTCGCGATTGTTGAGCGGCAGGAAATCGAACAGCCGGCGCACCTGCTCCAGCGCCTCGATGTCGTTTTCATAGGCACCGTCGGCGACGGAGGATTTCTGCGTGTGGGTGCGCGCACCGCCCAGTTCTTCCGCCGTCACCACCTCGTTGGTGACAGTCTTGACCACATCCGGGCCGGTCACGAACATGTAGGAGCTGTCGCGCACCATGAAGATGAAATCGGTCATGGCCGGCGAATAGACAGCGCCGCCGGCGCACGGCCCCATGATGAGGGAAATCTGCGGCACGACGCCGGAGGCATCGACATTGCGCTTGAAGACGTCGGCATAGCCGGCGAGCGAGGCCACGCCTTCCTGGATGCGGGCGCCGCCGGAATCGTTGACACCGATCACCGGCGCGCCGTTCTTGACCGCCATGTCCATGATCTTGCAGATCTTCTGGGCATGGGTCTCCGACAGCGAGCCGCCGAGCACGGTGAAGTCCTGGCTAAAGACATAGACCATGCGGCCGTTGATGGTGCCCCAGCCGGTGACGACGCCGTCGCCCGCCACCTTCTGGCTCGCCATGCCGAAATCGGTGGCGCGGTGGGTGACGTACATGTCGTATTCCTCGAACGAGCCCTCGTCGAGAAGCACTTCGAGACGTTCGCGCGCCGTCAGCTTGCCCTTGGCATGCTGGGCATCGATACGCCTTTGCCCGCCGCCGAGACGCGCCTGGGCGCGGCGGGCCTCGAGCTGTTCGAGAACGGCGCTCATCGGTTCATGCCCCGCGCCGACAGCCATTTCCAGGCGGCGGGAAAGGCAATGGCCGCAAGCAAGGCCTTGGCGATGTCGCCGGGGATGAAGGGATAGAGGCCGAAGGCAAGCACCGGCTTGTCCCAGCCGATCACCGCGCCGAGCCACAGCAGGCCGGGCACATAGATGACAGCGCCGGCCAGCAATGCGGCCGCCATGGCGGTGAAGACGTTGCGATCCCACCCACGCCCTGCCAGCCAGCCGGCAAGTAGTGCTGCCGGAACATAGCCGGCGAGATAGCCGCCGGTCGGCCCCATCATATAGGCAAGCCCGATGCCCTTTTCCGGCGTGCCGGCAAGGACAGGCAGGCCGAAGGCGCCCTGCGCGAGATAGAGCGCGACGGCGGCAGCGCCGCGCACCGGGCCGAGCGCGAGCCCGAGGCCGATGACGACCAGCGTCTGCATGGTCATCGGCACGGGATAGAAC
>JBARWP010000493.1:0-4309 GCA_049646905.1 Pseudaminobacter sp.
CGACATGGTGTAGTGCTGCAGCAGGCTGATATTGGTCGAGTCGTGCAGGCCATGGATGTTGGCCGCCGCGTGCCAGGTCGAGCCAGAGGTCAGCTCATCGCGCTCCAGCAAAACGACATCTGTCCAGCCGAGCTTGGCCAGGTGATAGAGGATCGAGCATCCGATGAGGCCTCCGCCGACAATGACAGCCTGAGCATGTGTGCGCATGTAGTCTTCGAATCCTGCCCTGTGTGCACCGACCTCGATGCGATCATGCTCTAGGGTGGACATTTTTCGCGCCGGAACGCCACTGAAACTTCACGCGAGATGCATCCGGATGGAAAAATAAAACGGGGTCATTGCGCAATTCAATTCACGGCAGC
The DNA here is from genome assembly GCA_049646905.1 of Pseudaminobacter sp. GTDB lineage: Bacteria > Pseudomonadota > Alphaproteobacteria > Rhizobiales > Rhizobiaceae > Pseudaminobacter. The sequence continues at coordinate 363 of JBARWP010000493.1, forward strand.
CGGCGAAATGGCGTACAACCAATGGCATCCCTCATTCCTGAGGTGATGTCTCGCCGGTGATTTCGGCTGCGAAACCATGCGCTTCGTCCATTAGCCACTCGCGCACCCTGCGCACCACCCCGCCCTTTGCGGTCGGGCTGTCCATCAGATAATAATTCCAGCGGCTCGGCGGGCGGGCCTTGAAGGGCTCGACCAGCAGGCCCCTCTCGACATAGAGCCGCGCCAGCGACCAGGTCGTGACCAGGCAGCCGGCGCCACTGGCGGCAAGCTCCAGGGCAATGTTGGTGGAATTGGTGGAAAGCCGCTTGTCGTTGCGCGAGGCGTCGATGCCCAGCGCCGCCGCCATTTCCGGCCAGAATTCCTGACGGCCATGAATGGCGATCCAATTGGCCTTCAAAAGGTCGTCCGGCTTGGAAATCGCGCCCCGGCCAGTCAGCAGTTCCGGCGCGCAGACCATCACGAGCCGGTCCTGCCACAGCTGCGCGGAGAAAGCCGGCCGGTTGTCGTCTCGCCGCACGGCGATGGAGACGTCCGCAATCTGTTCGGTCGGCTGTTCCCAGATGATCCCGTGCATGAGGATCTCGATCTCCGGGTTCTTGCGGCTGAAGGCGGAGATCGCCTTCGACAGCCAGTTCTCGGCCAGGCTGGTCGGGCAGGAAATCACTACGGTACGGTTGCGCGCCGAGGCCAGGACGGCCTCGGTCGCGAAGTCGATCTGCTTGAGCGCCTCCCTGAGCATGGGCAGGAAGGCTTCGCCGATCTCCGTCAGCTTGAGGCTGCGCGGATATCGGATGAACAACTGGCGGCCGAGATAGTTCTCGAGCGCGCGCACATGGTTGCTGATTGCCGCCTGGGTATAACCGAGCTCGTCCGCCGCCTCGGTGAAGCTGAGATGCCGCGCCGAGCATTCGAAGGATCGGATGTAGTTCAGCGGTGCGGGCACCTTGGCTGGCGGCGGCATCGGGCTCTCCATGGCAAGAGATTGCATCCAGTCGCGGTCTAGCATGATCGCGGCGGTAAATGACATGGTTTTTTTTGTGCATTGGCGCCGGTCTTATCATGTGAAGCGCGCTGCCGGATTGGCGATAGTTTGACCGTCAGAAGGAGCCGCCGGAATAAATGACAACCAGTGCATCATATTTACCGGGCCGTAAGAAAGCCGGCCTGAGAGGGATGGCTCCGGGATCGGGACTGCCGAAATGAGCTCTGAGCGGCGGGGTGGCGGCAGACGGGCACGTGTGATGCGGGGCAGCGGGTCGATCCCGCAGCTTCCATGGCGGCTTGTCCGCAATATCCATCCGCCGATGAACCTGATCGACGCAGAACGGCTCGAGCAGCTTCATCGCAACTCGATGCGCATCCTTTCCGATATCGGAATCCGGGTGATAAGCAGCAAGGCGATCGAGCTTTTCGAAAAGGCCGGCGCCATTGTCGATCACGATGAGCAAGTGATCCGCATTGACGAAGCGATCGTCAATGCCGCGCTCGCAACGGCGCCCTCCAGCTTCACCCTGACCAGCCGGAATCCGGACAAGCAGTTGATCCTTGGCGGGGATGCCATGGTTTTCGGCCTTGTGGCAGGCCCGCCCAATGTTCACGACCGCATCAACGGCCGCCGCCAAGGCAACATGGCCGACTACGAGAACTTCATCCGCCTGGCGCATTATTTCAACGCCATCCACATCATCGGCAACCAGGTCTGCGCGCCGATCGAACTGCCGGCGAACACGCGCCATCTGGACACCTATTACGCCAATCTGACGCTGAGCGACCTCTGCTACCATTGCACGGCAATCGGACGTGGCCGGGCGGTCGACGGCATCAACATGATGGCGATCGCCCGCGGCGCCAGCATCGAGGAGATGCGGGAAAAGCCCGGGGTGATCACCATCATCTCTGTCAATTCGCCGCGCCTGTTCGACGACGCGATGGCCGACGGCCTGATTGCGATGGCCGAGCATGGGCAGCCGGTGACCGTGACGCCCTTTACCCTGATGGGCGCCATGACGCCGGTCACGCTCGCCGCCGCGCTCAGCCAGCAAAACGCCGAGGCGCTGTTCGGGGTGGTGCTGACGCAACTCGCCAGCCCGGGCGCACCGGTGATGTATGGTGCCTTCACCTCGAACGTCGACATGCGCTCAGGCGCGCCGACTTTCGGCACGCCGGAAAACGCGAAGGCCAACATCATCGCCGGGCAACTGGCACGGCGATACAACCTGCCTTACCGCACCTCCAACTCGAACGCCTCGAATGCGGTCGATCTGCAGGCGACCTACGAGACGGAAATGTCCACCTGGGGCGCGGTGCTCGGCGGCGCGAACATGATCTATCACGCCGCCGGCTGGCTGGAGGGAGGGCTTACCGCCTCCTATGAAAAGCTGGTTCTGGATGTCGAGATTCTCCAGAACATGATGGCCTTTCTTGAGCCCATATCGTTTGCCGACGACGACCTCGGCTTCGAAGCCATCAAGTCCGTACCCGCGGGCGGCCATTTCTTTGGATCCGACCACACGATGGCCCGCTACGACACGGCCTTCTACCAGCCGATGCTCTCCAACTGGCAGAATTTCGGAAACTGGCAGGAAGCCGGCTCGCGCGATGCTCTGCAGCGGGCAACGGACATCTGGCAAAAGGCGCTCGTAGAATATGAGGAGCCGGCACTCGACCCCGCGATCCGTGAAGAGCTCGACGCCTATGTGATCAAGCGGCGCGAAGAGATCGGAGCAGGCGATCCGTGATCAGCAACCCGCCCCCATACCAGCCATCGGCGGCCGCAAGGCTGCAGCGATACAGGCCGAGCTGACTGGATGGAGACGATCAGTTTCATCGCCGACAACCTTCACGTGATCGGGCAACGAACGCTCGAGCACATCTCCATCGTCCTGGTCGCGGTCGGAATCGCCGTCGTGACCGCCGTTCCCATCGGCATCGCCATCACGCAGTCCAAGAGCACGGCCGATACTGTGCTCTATCTGGCCTCCATGATGATCACCGTCCCGTCCATCGCGCTGTTCGGGCTGATGATCCCGCTGCTTTCGCCCATCGGCCACGGCATCGGCTATGTGCCGGCGGTCATTGCCGTCATCCTCTATTCCCAGCTTCCGATCATCCGCAACACCTACACTGCCATCACCAATATCGACCCGGTCCTGCGCGAGGCCGCGCGCGGCATGGGCATGAGCGACTGGCAGAGATTGCGCCAGGTGGAAATCCCCCTGGCCGTTCCCGTCATCATGGCCGGTGTCCGCACCGCTGTGGTGATGAATATCGGCGTGACCGCAATTGCCGCCTATATCGGCGCCGGCGGGCTTGGCACCCTGATTGCCCGCGGCATCAGCCAGACCGATCCGAGGCAGCTCATCACCGGCGCGCTGAGCGTCTCGCTGCTGGCAATCGTCGCCGATCTGTTGCTCGCCCAGTTGCAGCGCCTGATGACGTCGAAAGGGATCAGGGGAGAGACGCCCGCATGATCCGGCTCGAGAACCTGACTAAGCATTTCGGCCAAGGGGCCCATCCGGTCGTCGCCGTCGATAATGTGACCCTCGAAGTGCCTTCGGGCGAGATCTGCGTGCTTCTGGGGCCGTCGGGCTGCGGCAAGACGACGACCATGCGCATGATCAACCGGCTGATCGAGCCGACCAGCGGGAAGATCTTCATCGACGGCAAGGATGCGATCAATGTCGATCCGATTGAGCTGCGCCGCACCATCGGCTACGTGATCCAGCAGATCGGCCTGTTTCCGCACAAGACCGTGGAAGACAATATCTGCGTCGTGCCCGACCTGCTCGGCTGGCAGCGAGCCAGGTCACGGGCGCGCGCCCGCGAGCTTCTGGACATGGTGGGGCTGCAACCCGACCTGTTTCTCAAGCGCTATCCGAAGGAGCTTTCGGGTGGCCAGCAGCAGCGTGTCGGCGTGTTGAGGGCTCTGGCCGCCGACCCGCCGCTCA
>JBARWP010000494.1:0-10151 GCA_049646905.1 Pseudaminobacter sp.
GGACGGCATCGCCCGCCGGGTTTCGAGCAAGACCCCATGAGCGACCGCTTCGCCCTTGCCGGTGCCCGCATCTTCGACGGCTCGACCTGGCATGACGACGCCGCGCTGCTGGTGCGTGGCGACCTGATCGAGGCCATTGTGCCGCGTACCGGCATCGATCCGACCATCCCGATCACGGAACTCGACGGCGGTATTCTCGCTCCCGGTTTCATCGACCTGCAAGTCAATGGCGGCGGCGGGGTAGTGCTCAATGACGATCCCTCGGTCGAGAAGATCCGCACCATCTGCGCAGCCCATGCGCCCTTCGGCACGACCGCGCTTCTGCCCACGCTCATCACCGATACGCGCGAAATCACCGCCGCCGCCATCGAAGCCGGCGCGCAAGCCGCGCGAGAAAATGTGCCGGGCTTCCTCGGCTTGCATCTGGAAGGCCCGCATCTGTCGCTCACCCGCAAGGGCGCGCATGATCCCGCCCTGATCCGGTCGATGGACGATGAAGATCAGGCAGCACTTATCGCTGCCTGCCAGAAACTGCCGGTGCTGCTGACGACCGTGGCGCCCGAATCCGTTCCGCTCCACCGCATCGAAGCGCTGAGCGCTGCCGGCGTCGTCGTCAGCCTTGGTCATTCCGATACCGGCTACCGTGAGGCCGTCGCCGCCGCTGCGTCCGGCGCCTCCATGGTGACGCATCTGTTCAACGCCATGAGCCAGCTCGGCAGCCGCGAGCCGGGCCTTGCAGGTGCGGCGCTCGACACCGGCACGCTCTGGGCCGGGCTGATCGCCGACGGCTTCCATGTCGATCCCGCGACGATTTCGATTGCATTGCGCGCCAAGAGGGCCCCCGCAAAAATCTTCCTCGTCACCGATGCCATGGCCACCATCGGCACCGACATGAAATCCTTCATGCTCAACGGGCGCGAGATCAGGCGCGAGAACGGCCGCCTGACGCTTGCCGACGGCACGCTGGCCGGCGCCGATCTCGACATGATCTCGGCGGTTCGTTTCATCCACGAAACGATCGGTCTGGAGCTTGGCGAGGCCCTGCGCATGGCCTCGCTTTATCCCGCCGAAGCGATCGGCCAGTCACACCGGATCGGGCGTCTTGCCAAGGGCCTCGCCGCCAATCTCCTGCATCTGTCCGAGACACTAGCAATACGCGGCGTCTGGATCGACGGCAGGCAGGTCTTCACTGCATCAGGCAACTTCTGAAGCACGCTCGGCCTGCGCGATCTTCACCCGCGAATGGAAGAACGCCGCCACGAAACCGATGCTCATCAAAAGCACGATGGTCGGTGCCGGCGCGGAATCGATGAAGAAGCTGAGATAGACGCCGAGCACTGATGCCGTGACAGCAACAGCCACCGCCACCAGCAGCATGCGCTCGAAGCGGTTGGTGAGCAGGAAGGCGATGGCGCCGGGCGCAATCAGCATGGCGATGGCGATGATGATGCCGACAGCCTTCAGCGCGCCGACGATCGCCAGCGACAATATCGCCAGCAGCCCGTAATGCAGGAGCCGCACCGGCAGTCCGATGGCCTGCGCATGCTGCGGGTCGAAGGCGTGCAGCAAGAGGTCACGCCGGAAAATCCCGATCGCGCCCACCACGATCGCCGCGATCACCCCGCTCTGGGCGACATCGCCCCAGGTGACGCCGAGCATGTCGCCGAACAGAATATGGTCGAGATGCACGTCGGTCTCGATCTTGGTGTAGAGCACGATGCCGAGCCCGAACATGCCCGAAAACACGATGCCCATCACCGTGTCTTCCTTGACCCGGCTGTTCTCCTTCAGATAGCCGGTGGCGAGCGCGCAGACCATGCCGGCGATAAAGGCGCCGATGGCGAGCGGCAGGCCGGCAATATAGGCCAGCACCACGCCGGGCAGCACCGCATGGCTGATGGCGTCGCCCATCAGCGACCAGCCCTTCAGCACCAGGAAACAGGACAACAGCGCCATCGGCACCGCCACCAGCATGGCGATCACGAAGGCCTGCTGCATGAACGGGAAGGCGAAGGGGAGAAGCAGGGTTTCGGTCACAGCCCCGCCTCCAGTGCTTCGCGCGCCCGGCGGCGGGCCGCCAGCATGCCGTGCTTGGGCGCAAGCAGGAATGCGGTCAGGAAGATCAGCGTCTGCAGCACCACGATGATGCCGCCGGTGGCCCCGTCGAGGAAATAGCTGGCATAGGCGCCGACCAGGCTGGTCAGCGCGCCGATCGCCACGCTGATGGCGATCAGCCGCGGGAAGCGGTCGGTCAAGAGATAGGCTGTGGCGCCCGGCGTCACCACCATGGCGATCACCAGGAAGGCGCCGACCGTCTGCAGCGCCGCAACCGTCGAGGCCGACAGCAGCGTGAAGAACAGCACCTTCAGCCAATCCGGGTTGAGGCCGATCGAGCGGGCATGGCTCTCGTCGAAGAAGGCGACCATCAGGTCCTTCCACTTGGCCAGCAATATCGCCAGCGACACGCCGCCGATGATGACGAGCTGCAGCGTGTCGCCCGGCGTGATGGCGAGGATATTGCCGAGCACGATGGTCTGGATGTTCACCGAGGCCGGCGACAGCGAGATCATGAACAGGCCGAGCCCGAAGAAGGAGGTGAAGATCAGCCCGATGATGGCGTCTTCCTTGAGCTTGGTGCGCTGGTTGAGAAACAGCATCGCCGCCGCCGCCAGCCCGCCCGAAAGGAAGGCGCCGAAGGCGAAGGGCAGGCCGAGCATATAGGCGCCCGCCACCCCCGGCACGATCGAATGCGAGAGCGCATCGCCGATCAGCGACCAGCCCTTGAGCATCAGATAGGCCGACAGGAAGGCGCACACGCCGCCCACCAGCGCCGAAACCCACATGGCGTTGAGCATATAGCCATAGGCGAAAGGCTCGCTGAGCGTGGCGATCATTTCTTTGCCTTTCCGTCGCGCGCCACCTCGCGCACCTCCTCGCCGTCGCCATAGATGACGAAGGGATGCTCGTCGTCACTGAGAACGGTCACGGTGCGCGGATCGGCGTCGGCATGCAGTTCCGCACCGCCGAGCACGAATTGCCGCAGCACGCCGCCGAAGGCTTTTTCCAGATTGGCATGGGTGAACACTTCCTCGGTCGGCCCCGCCGCCAGCACGGTGCGGTTGATCAGCACCGCCCGGTCGCAGAAGCGCGGCACGCTGCCGAGATTGTGGGTGGAAACCAGCATCACCCTGCCCTCGGCGCGCAAATCCTGCAGCAGTGCGATGATCGCCTCCTCGGTGCGCACATCCACGCCAGTGAAGGGTTCGTCGAGCAGGATCACCCTGCCCTCCTGCGCCAGCGCGCGCGCCAGGAACACGCGCTTCTTCTGCCCGCCGGAAAGTTCGCCGATCTGGCGCTTGCGATAGTCGGCCATGCCAACCCGCTCCAGCGCCTCGCTGACCGCCTCGCGGTCGATCGCCCTGGTCATGCGCAGGAAGTTCATGTGGCCGTAGCGGCCCATCATCACCACGTCCTCGACCAGGACTGGAAAGTTCCAGTCGACCTCCTCGCTTTGCGGCACATAGGCCACCGCATTGCGCTTCAGCGCCTTGGCCGCCGGCTCGCCGAAGATCTCCACCTTGCCGGCCGCCAGCGGCACGAAGCCCATGATCGACTTGAACAGAGTCGACTTGCCGCTGCCATTGACGCCGACCAGCGCGGTGATGGTGCCGGTGGGGATGGCGAAGCTGGCATTGCGCAGCGCGGTGTGGCCGTTGCGATAAGCGACCGTGATGTTTTCGACGCGCAGGCCGCTGCCCTCGGCACGGTTCACGGCAGCTTGCGGGGCGGCGAGGTTCATTGCACCAGCGCCTTGGTGATCGTCTCGGTGGTGACACGCAAAAGGTCGAGATAGGTCGGCACCGGCCCGCCTGCGTCGCTCAGCGAGTCGACATAGAGCACGCCGCCATATTTCGCTCCGGTCTCGCGCGCCACCTGCTCGGCCGGCGCCGCCGCAACCGTGCTTTCGGAAAACACCGCCGGGATGTTGTTGGCCTTCACCGCGTCGATCACCTTGCGCACCTGCTGCGGCGTGCCCTGCTGGTCGGCATTGATCGGCCACAGATAGAGCTCCTTGAGGCCGAAATCGCGTGCCAGATAGGAGAACGCGCCCTCGCTCGTCACGAGCCAGCGCCGCTCTTCCGGAATGGACGCGATCTCGGCATGGATCGGCTCGATCGTCGCCTTGATCTTGTCGGCATAGGCGGCGGCGTTCTTCGCATAGACCTCGGCATTGTCCGGGTCCTGCTCGGCGAAGGCCCTGCGGATATTCTCCACATAGATCAGGGCGGCCTGCGGCGACATCCAGGCATGCGGGTTCGGCTTGCCCGTATAAGGCCCCTCCGCGATGCCCATCGGCTCGACGCCTTCGGAAACGACGACGCCCGGCACCTCGCTCAGATTGGCGAAGAACTTCTCGAACCACAGTTCGAGGTTGCGGCCGTTCCACAGGATCAGGTCGGCCTTCTGCGCCTTGATCAGGTCGCCCGGTGTCGGCTGGTAGTTGTGGATCTCGGCATTGGGCTTGGTGATCGATTCCACCGTCGCCGCATCGCCGGCCACGTTCCGGGCGATGTCGGCAATCACCGTGAAGGTGGTGACGACGGTCATCTTCGGCTTCGCACTATCGGCCGCGCCGCCTTCGGCGGAGCAGGCTGCAAGCACCAGGGAAAACATCAGGGCAAGGAAAATTCGAAGGCGGGTCACGGGGATCCTGTCTGAAACGGGGGTTTGAACATCTGCCATCCTGCCTGCCAGATATAGCGGCGGCCCCGACTTGTCAATGCAATTGCAAATCGTTTGCAAAAAGAAAATCGTAATATGGACGAGTATTCCGACTGGCCGCACAGGAGATAGGCATGCGGTACCGTTGCCTTCTCCACCGGGAAGGTTATCGTCACGCCATGACGGGTTATGTCTATATGACCGCAAGCCAGAAGCGCGGAACGATCTACATCGGCGTTACCAACGATCTCGGTCGTCGTATCCCTGAGCACAAGTCGGGCACAGGATCACGTTTTACTGCACGGTATGGCGTGCATAGGCTGGTTTGGTATGAGGAGCATTTTGACATTCGCGACGCGATTCAGCGGGAGAAATCCCTCAAGCGCTGGCCTCGCCAATGGAAGATCGAGTTGATCGAGACATCCAATCCGGATTGGAACGAACTGCGAGGCTTGGGTTGGTGAATGCCTTGAGGCCAAGCGCTCATTTCGTTCGCTCACGGCATGGATCCTCGGGTCAAGCCCGAGGATGACGATGTTGAAACGTCGAGAACAAATCACGTCCTTGTACGCCATGGGCGACACATCAGCTTGTTAAGACGAGAACTAGTGAACCTGCCAGGACCGGGGCTGACAAGACCTGTCTTCTTCCCTCGCAACTGGCGACGGAAAGGAGAAGGAGCAGCCACCTTCCGGTTCGTCATCCTCGGGCTTGACCCGAGGATCCATGCCGTGACCTTGACAATAACTGCCACGGTGCAGAAGCAGTGACCCTCCCCCTCTTTGCAACTGATTGTCATCTGGCGCATAGTCGCCGCCATGGCTGGAAAGAAGAATCAGAAACCCGACTACGAGAAGATGCTGCGCAAGGCGGGCGTCAGGATCACGCGCCCGCGCCGCGTCATCGTGGATATATTGGCCGGCACGGACGATCATCCCGATGCGCTGGAGATCTTCCGTCGAGCCTCGGAGATCGATCCCGGCATTTCGCTCTCGACCGTCTACCGCACCACGAAACTGCTGGAGAACATGGGCGCCATCCACCGCCATGCCTTCGAAGGCGGCCCCTCGCGCTTCGAACAGGCGCTGGGCGAGCATCACGACCATTTGATCGATCTCGACACCGGCGATGTCATCGAGTTCAAGTCCGATCGCATCGAGCAGTTGCAGAACGAGATCGCCGAAGCGCTCGGCTACGACATCGTCCACCACCGGCTGGAACTGTACGGGCGCAAGCGATAATCCCACGCCGGCACGCGCCCCGTCTGCCCCCGCCCATGTTGACGGGGCGGCAATGCGGGAGGATCATCGCCGCATGATCCGCCGACCCTTCCACTGAAACCTCACGGGACAAGAGCAATGGACAAAGCCGAAATCGGCCTGATCGGCCTTGGCGTGATGGGCTCCAACCTGGCGCTGAACATTGCCGAGAACGGGCACAGGATCGCCGTGTTCAACCGCACCACCTCGCGCGTCGGCACGTTTTTCGAGGCGGCGGGCGAATTGCAGCCGAGGATCGTGCCCTGCACGACCCTGGCCGAACTGGTGGAGGCCATCCGCCCGCCACGCCCGATCATCATCATGGTGCCGGCCGGCAAGCCGGTGGACGAGCAGATCGCGATGCTGCGCGAGGAACTGGCATCCGGCGACATCATCATCGATGGCGGCAACGCCAATTTCCACGACACGGTGCGCCGCTTTTCCGAACTGGAACAGTCCGGGCTGACCTTCATCGGCATGGGCGTTTCCGGCGGCGAGGAAGGCGCCCGCCACGGCCCCTCGCTCATGGTGGGTGCGACGCCCGAGGCCTATGCGCGGGTCGAGGGCATCCTCACCGCCATTTCGGCCAAATTCGAGGGCGAGCCCTGCGTTGCCCTGCTCGGGCCGGACGGCGCCGGCCATTTCGTCAAGACCATCCATAACGGCATCGAATATGCCGACATGCAGATGATTGCCGAAGTCTATGGCGTGATGCGCGACGGCCTCGGCATGGACCCGGCCGGGATGGCCGGCGTGTTTGGTGAGTGGAACAAGGGCCGGCTGAACTCCTACCTGATCGAGATCGCGGCAACAGTGCTCGCCGCACAGGACAAGCAGACAGGCAGGCCGATCGTCGAAATCATCCTCGACCGGGCCGGCCAGAAAGGCACCGGCAAATGGTCGGCGATCGAGGCGCAGACGCTCGGCGTTTCGGCAACCACGATCGAGGCTGCGGTCTCGGCGCGAATCCTGTCATCGCTGAAAGATGAGCGGCTGGCAGCCGAACAGGCCTACGGATCGGCCGGCCTGCCAAAATTCGAAGGGCCGCGCGACGCCGTGCTGCACGATCTGGAACTGGCTTTGTTTGCCGGCAAGATAGCCGCCTATGCGCAGGGCTTCGCGGTGATGGAAGCGGCGTCGAAGGAATTCCACTGGCACCTGCCGCTGCCGACCATCGCCAAGATCTGGCGCGCCGGCTGCATCATCCGCTCGCAATTCCTAGGCACGCTGGCCGAGGCCTTCGAGACGAGCGGCGAACTCGCCAATCTCCTGATGGCGCCAGCCTTCATCGAGATGATGAGGCAGACCCATCCGAGCCTGCGCCGCATCGTGGCGCGCGCGGCCGATGCCGGCCTGCCGATGCCGGCGCTTTCCTCGGCGCTGGCCTATTTCGACCTCTACCGGCAGGGGCGCGGCACCTCCAACCTGATCCAGGCCCAGCGCGATTTCTTCGGCGCGCACGGCTTCGAGCGCATCGACGGCAAGGGCGCGTATCATGGGCCGTGGGCACAGAGCGGCTGAGGCAGCCCGGCGCCGAAGGAACATCGCAAAGCAGGGACATGACCAATGAACTGGCATCCGGCCGAAAACCGCTATGAAACCATGCGCTACAATCGCTGCGGGCGATCGGGGCTGAAGCTGCCGGCGATCTCGCTCGGCCTGTGGCACAACTTTGGCGAGGACACGCCGCACCGCACCAAGCAGGCGATCTGCCGCAAGGCCTTCGACCTCGGCATCACCCATTTCGACCTCGCCAACAATTACGGGCCGCCGCCCGGCTCGGCCGAAAGGGCGTTCGGCGAAATCCTGCGCACCGATTTTGCCGGCTACCGCGACGAGCTCATCATCTCCAGCAAGGCCGGCTACGACATGTGGCCCGGCCCGTATGGCGAATGGGGCAGCCGCAAATATCTCCTCGCCAGTCTCGACCAGAGCCTCAGGCGTATGGGGCTCGATTATGTCGATATCTTCTATTCGCATCGTTTCGACCCCGAAACGCCGCTGGAGGAAACCATGATGGCGCTCGACCAGGCGGTGCGCTCGGGCAAGGCGCTCTATGCCGGCATTTCCTCATACAATTCGCAGCGCACCCGCGAGGCGGCCGACATATTGCGCAGCCTCGGCACGCCCTGCCTGATCCACCAGCCCAGCTATTCCATGCTCAACCGCTGGGTCGAGGATGACGGCCTGCTCGACACGCTGGACGGGCTCGGCATCGGCTCGATCGTGTTCTCGCCGCTGGCCCAAGGCATGCTGACGACGAAATATCTGGACGGGATTCCGCAGGGCAGCCGCGCCGCTCAGGCCAAGTCGCTGCGCCAGGAGTTCCTCAGCGAGGCGGCTCTCGCCAACATAAGGGCGCTCAACGCCATTGCCGAAAAGCGCGGCCAGACGCTGGCGCAGATGGCGCTGGCCTGGGTGCTGCGCAAGGGGCGGGTGACCTCGGCACTGATCGGCGCCAGCCGCCCCGAACAGGTCGAGGATTGCGTCGGCGCGTTGAAGACCCTCGATTTCACCGATGCCGAACTCGCCGAGATCGACCAGTTCGCGCGCGACGCCAATATCAATCTGTGGGCACGCTCGGCCGAGCGCGAGGGACCGGTGCGGAAGAAGTAAGGATCAAGCCGCCTTGTCGCGCACCTGGTAGTCCTTGATGGTGGCGAAGCGGATCGCCTTCCAGCGCTCGGCCTCGTAGTTCAGCGAGAACTCGTGCTGGGCGAGAAACACCGGATCGTCGTCCAGGTCGCGCGCGATGTCGCCGCGATGCGCCTCGATGAAGCGGTGGATGTCGGCCGGATCGTCGGCGCTGATCCAGCGGCAGATCGAAAAGCGCGCCACCTCGAAATCGACCGGCAGGCCATATTCGACATTGAGCCGTTCTTTCAGCACGTCGAGCTGCAGCGCCCCGACCACGCCGACGATCGCCGGCGAGCCGTCTTCCGGCTGGAACAATTGCACCACGCCCTCCTCGGCCATCTGGTGCAGCGCTTCCTTGAGCTTCTTGGCCTTCATGGCATCGCCGAGCCGCACGCGGCGCAGGATTTCCGGGGCGAAATTCGGCACGCCGCGGAACAGGATCTCCTCGCCCTCGGTCAGTGTGTCGCCGATGCGCAGCGTGCCGTGGTTGGGGATGCCGACCACGTCGCCGGCATAGGCCTCGTCGGCGGTGATGCGCGAGCGGGCGAAGAAGAATTGCGGCGCCGACAGGCTCATCGGCTTGCCGGTGCGCACCAGCCTGGCCTTCATGCCACGCTCCAGCTTGCCGGAGCAGACTCGCACGAAGGCGATGCGGTCGCGATGGTTCGGATCCATATTGGCCTGGATCTTGAAGACGAAGGAGGTCATCTTTTCCTCCGTCGCCTCGACCTTGCGCGTATCCGCCTCCTGCGCGCGCGGTGCGGGCCCATAGGCGCCGAGCGCCTCGATCAGGTCGCGCACGCCGTAATTGCGCAGCGCCGAGCCGAAATAGACCGGGGTCAGGTGACCCTGGCGGAAAGCCTCCGCATCGAAGGGCCGGCAGGCTTCGCGCGCCAGTTCCAGCTCCTCGATGAAGGCCGGCCGGTCATTGTCAGGCAGGAGGCCGGCGGCTCGATTGGAGTCCGGGCCGTGGACGGACGTACGCTCCTTTTCGTCGTCGCCGCGGCGCACCGCATTCTCGGCCAGGTGATAGGTACCGGCAAAGGTCTTGCCCTGCCCGATCGGCCAGGTGATCGGCGCAGTGTCGAGCGCCAGCTTCTGCTCGATCTCGTCAAGGATCTCGAACGTGTCGCGAGCCTCGCGGTCCATCTTGTTGACGAAGGTGACGATCGGGATATCGCGCAGCCGGCACACCTCGAACAGCTTCAGCGTGCGTGGCTCGATACCCCTGGCCGCATCGATGACCATGACCGCGCTGTCGACCGCTGATAGCGTTCGATAAGTATCGTCGGCGAAGTCCTCGTGGCCGGGCGTGTCGAGCAGGTTGAAGACGTTGTCGCCATATTCGAAGGTCATCACCGAGGTGACGACCGAGATGCCGCGTTCGCGTTCGATCTTCATCCAGTCGGAGCGCGTCTGGATGCGGTCTTTCTTGGCCTTCACTTCGCCGGCAAGCTGGATGGCGCCGCCGAATAAAAGCAGCTTTTCGGTCAGCGTGGTCTTGCCGGCGTCCGGGTGCGCGATGATCGCGAA
>JBARWP010000495.1:0-11359 GCA_049646905.1 Pseudaminobacter sp.
GTGTCGGCGAGCCCGGCGTGCCGCCGATCGGCCCGGCTGTTGGCAACGCCCTGCGCGCGGCCACCGGCAGGACCATCCGCAAGCTGCCGCTGATCAAGACCCTGTCGGCATAAGCGGGGGCGGCAAAGCGGTCGCGACGCTCATCGCGGCCGCTTTCATTTTTGCCTGGACGATTTCGGATGCGCGTTTCAGCGCAGACCGGCATATGCCTTGAACCAGGCGACGAAATCGGCAATTCCGTCATCCAGCGGCGTCCTGGGCCTGAAGCCGAGGTCTTTTGCGGCACGGTCGATATCCGCGTAGGTCTTCAGCACGTCGCCGGCAGGCTTGGGCCGCATTTCCATGATCGCGTCGCGGCCTGCCGCCTTTTCGATCGCGGCGATGAAATCCAGCAGCTTGACGGGGGAATTGTTGCCGAGATTGTAGATCGGCGCAGTATCCGCGGGCTTTTCCAGAATCCGCTGCGTTGCGGCGACGATGCCATCGACAATGTCATCCACATGCGTGAAGTCGCGCAGCATCTCGCCATTGTTGAAGACGGAAATCGGCCTGCCGTCCAGTATGGCGTCCGCGAACAGCCAAGGCGCCATGTCGGGCCGGCCGTAGCGGCCGTAGACGGTAAACAGCCGCAGCCCGGTGGAACGGATGCCGTGCAGATCCGCATAGGCATGGGCCAGCAATTCGCCAGCCCGCTTGGTGGCCGCATAGATGGAAACCGGCCGGTCGGCGCGAGCGCCTTCGGTGAACGGCACGGTTTCATCGGCTCCGTAAACCGAAGAGGAACTGGCGTAGATCACCGCAGGACGCCTGGCGAGCCTGGCAGCCAGTTCGAAGATCGTGACCTGCCCGGTGACGTTCGAATCCACATAGGCGAAGGGATTCTGGACGGAGTAGCGGACTCCGGCCTGGGCTGCGAAATGAAGGATGACGCCGGTGTCGGCGGCATATTCCTCGAGTGCGGCCAGCGCCTCCGGCCCGGCGATGTCCAGTTGCCGGAATGCGAACCGTTCATGCGCATCCAGCAGGCTCAGGCGATCACGCTTGAGCTCGACGGAATAATAGTCGCTGAGATTGTCGATGCCGAAGACCTCGTCGCCACGCGCAAGCAAGCGCTGCGCGACGTGAAAGCCGATGAACCCCGCCGCCCCGGTCAACAGAATTTTCACTGTCTTTGCACCATCGCGTACCGACCGCCATCGCCGAACGGTGAAATCGTTCGTGCCGTGCCTGAAAATGGGATAGAGTTGAACAGTTGATTTTGCAACGGTCGACTTGGAGTGTGACCCGATAAGCCGGTTTCCGGCAAGGCAACGCTCGGTCAACCTGGAGTATGGGCGGTACGACAGAAGTTTTCTGGCCCGAAGCCAGGACGAACATTCCCGAATTGAAAGACTTGCACGCAGCAATTTTTTTCGAAGGGGATACGGATGAAAGCTACCGTCTTTGGTACGGGCTATGTCGGCTTGGTCACCGCGGCCTGCCTGGCTGACATCGGTCACGATATCGTGTGCATCGACGTCGATGAAGAACGAATAGAAACCCTTCGACGCGGCGAAATACCGATCTTCGAGCCCGGGCTCTCCGAACTCGTTGCCAGCAACGCAGAGGCCGGACGCCTGCGCTTTTCGACCAACGCACCGATCGGCGTGCGCTTCGCCGACCTGATTTTCATCGCCGTGGGAACACCGCCGCGCGCGGACGGGGCAGCCGATCTCGGCAATGTCATCGCCGTCGCCAGGACCATCGGCGACTATATCGACTGCTACAAGATCGTGGTGGTCAAATCGACGGTTCCGGTCGGGACCGCGGACCTCATCGCGGAGACGATCCGACAAACCATGCGCGCACGGGGCGCCGATCATCGCTTCGACATCTGCTCGAATCCCGAATTCCTGAAGGAAGGCAGCGCGATCGAGGACTTCACCAAGCCTGCCCGGATCATCATCGGAACAGACTCCGAAACCGTGCGCAGGACGCTGCAGGACTGCTATGCGCCCTACAATCGCAACCACGACAAGCTGATCAGCATGGATGTGCGCTCGGCGGAGCTGACGAAATACGCGGCGAACGCCATGCTGGCCACGAAGATAAGCTTCATGAACGAGCTGGCGAACATCGCCGAGAGGCTGGACGCCGATATCGAGGATGTGCGCAAGGGCATCGGTTCGGACCCGCGCATCGGCTATCAGTTCATCTATCCCGGCTGTGGCTATGGCGGATCATGCCTGCCGAAGGACGTGCGGGCCCTGGCCCATGCGGCGAAGGCGGCGGGATTCCGGGCGAAGCTTCTGGAAACGGTCGAACGCATCAACAATGCGCAAAAGAACGCGCTATTCAACAAGTTGAGCCAGGCATTCGACGGGCATTTGCGTGGCCGCACGATCGCCCTGTGGGGGCTCGCCTTCAAGCCGAATACGGACGACATGCGCGAGGCGCCAAGCTGTGTCCTGATGGAGGCCTTGTGGAAGGCCGGCGCAACCGTGAGGGCATTCGACCCCGAAGCGATGGACGAGGCCCGCCGGCACTATCGCAACCATGCCATGCTGACCTTCGGCTCAAGCCCGCAAGATGCAGCGAAAGGGGCGGATGCACTGGCGGTCTGCACCGAATGGAAGCAGTTCAGGATTGCGGATTTCGGTTGGCTCAAGGCGAATCTTCGCAGCCCGGTGATCGTCGATGGCCGCAATCTCTATGATCCTGCCCAGGTTCGCCGGCATGGCCTGCTCTATTACGCGATCGGGCGCGGTGAACCGACGCGGCGCAATGGCGGCGCAGCGGACATGTCGAGCCGCGAGGTCGCCTAAAAGCTTTCGACCGCGCCGACTATCGGTAGGGGTCTGCCGCATCGCGCAGCCCGTCACCCAGGAAATTGAAGGCGAGGATGACGAGGATGACGGGAACTATTGGGAAGAGCAGCCACGGATAGAATGCGATCACGCTGACGCTGCGTGCTTCCGTCAGCAGGATGCCCCAGCTGGTGATCGGCGGCCGGAGGCCCAGCCCCAGGAAGCTCAATGCCGTCTCGCCGAGGATCATTCCAGGAATCGAGATGGTTGCCGTGGCGATGAGATGCGACATGAAGCCCGGGATGAGATGGCGCCCGATGATGCGGCGGCTGCTGGCGCCCATCAGTTGTGCCGCCATCACGTAATCTTCCTCTCTCAGCGCAAGCAGTTTCGAGCGTACGGCCCGCGCCAGGCCGGTCCAGTCGAGCAGGCCCAATATGATGGTGATCCCGAAATAAATCACCAGCGGGCTCCAGGTGACCGGCATGATTGCCGCCAAAGCCATCCATAGCGGGATGCTCGGAAGCGATTGAAGGACCTCTATGATCCTCTGGACGATCAGGTCGAACACGCCGCCATGATATCCGGCCAGTCCGCCGATGATGATCCCAAGCAGGAAGCTGAAACTGATACCGACCAAGCCGATCGTCAGGGAAATTCGGGCGCCGTAGATGATGCGCGACAGCACGTCGCGTCCGAGCCGGTCGGTGCCCAGAAGGAACATCTCGCCCCCCTCGGCCGGGCAGACCAGATGGATGTCGGTAGCAACGATGTCCCAGAACTTGTAGGCGTCGCCCCGGCAGAAGAAGCGCAGGCGCTGAACATCGGTCCTGTCGTCGGCATATTCGCGCTTGAGGGTTTCCATATCGAGCGTCATGGTGCGGCCGTAGACGAACGGCCCGACGAACTGCCCTTCGTGAAAAAGGCGCACCCGCTGCGGCGGCGAATAGATGAAATCCATGTTGCGCGTGTGCAGATTGTAGGGTGCCAGGAACTCGCAGATCAGGATCGTCAGATAGAAGGCGGTGAGAAGCACGGCAGAGGCCATGGCCAGCCGATGCTGCCTGAATTTCCACCACATCAGCCGCAGTTGCGAGGCCTGGTAGACGTCCAGCAATTGCGCGTTGGCCACATCCACCGACATCGGGTCGAACGGCGCCGTCGATACGTAATGTTCAAGCGGAGCGCCTGGCGGGGGGAGCGGCGACGTCATTTTGTGCTGCCGCCCTGGAGCCGGATTCGCGGATCGAGGATCGCCAGCGCAAGATCGGAGATCAGCACGCCGATCACCGTCAGGAAGGCAAGGAACATCAGGAACGCACCGGCCAGATACATATCCTGGCTGCGCAGCGCCTGGATGAGCATCGGGCCGGTCGTCTCCAGCGACAGGACGATGGCCGTGATCTCAGCACCGGAAATGATGGCCGGAAGGATCGACCCGATGTCGGAAACGAAGAAATTGAGCGACATGCGAAGCGGGTATTTGACGAGCGTGCGAAACGGATGCAGCCCCTTCGCACGGGCCGTCATGACATATTGCTTCTGCAGTTCGTCCAGGAGATTGGCGCGCAGGCGGCGGATCATGCCGGCGGTGCCGGCCGTGCCGATGATGATGACGGGAATCCACAGATGCTCGAGGATCGACTTGGCCTTGTCCCAACTCATGGGTTCGCCGAGATATCGCTGGTCCATGAGATGGCCGATCGAGGTGCCGAACCAGATATTGGCGAAATACATCAGGATGAGCGCCAGCATGAAATTCGGGATCGCAATCCCGAGAAGGCCGAGGAATGTCAGGCCGTAGTCGCCCCAGCTATATTGGTGGGTGGCCGAATACATCCCGATCGGAAAGGCAATAACCCAGGTGAAGACGATGGTGACGAAGGAGACCAGGACGGTCAGCCACATCCTGTTGCCGATCACATCGTTGACAGGCACCTGATATTCGAAGGAATAGCCGAAATCGCCGTGCAGCATGCCGGCAAGCCAGTAGAAATAGCGCACGACCAGGGGCTTATCGAAGCCATATTCCGCTCGCAGCGCTTCGAGCTGGCCCATATCGACGCCCTCGCCCTGCGCCCGCAACTCGGCGGCGTAGCTTTCGAAATAGTCGCCGGGCGGCAGTTCGATGATGGTGAAGACCAGCGCGGAAATGATCAGCAGCGTGGGGACCATCGCGGCGATGCGCCAGGCTATATACCGCAGCATCTTCAGCCTTCCTCCGCCAGCCAGAAGGTATCGGGCATATAGACGCCGAGATAGGAGGTGGGGTCGAACCCGTAGAGGCCGTTTTCCGGCAGGTTGCGCAGGCGGGAGGAAGCCAGCACCGGCTGCAGCGTGGCATTGACGATGCCTATTGAGAACACCTGATCGGTGTAGAGGGTGAGCATTTCATCCCAGATGCGCGCACGCTCTTCATGCTCCACCGCCTTGCGCCAGCTTGTCAGCAGGGAGACAAGCTGGACCGCTTCGGGAAGGTCGGGCTGCTCGCCGACCTGGCCGTCCGAGGCATAGTGGGAGCCCCACAGTGGCCATTGAAGCTGATCCTGGACCGTCGGTGCGATCTGGTGCGGGCTCATCTCCGCGGTAGGAACACCATTGTCGATGCCCGACCACAGCGTCATCATGATCTGGCCGCCCAAGGCCCTGCTCTGGAAGACATCGCGCTGCGAGGAGCGGATGAACAGCGGTATGCCGATAGTGCGCCAATGGTCGGTCACCAGTTCCAGCACGTCGGTGTCGAGGCTGCTTTCCCCTGCCGTCTCCACGGTGATGCGGGCGGTGCGGCCATCGGGCAGCATCCTGAAACCGTCTTTGTCGCGCGTGCCCAGCCCCGCCTCGTCGAGCAGGGCATTGGCCTGATCGGGATCGTGTGCGGCCCAGGCATCTGCGAACTCCTGGCGGAAGAGCGGGCTTTCAGGCAGCACCGAGTCGGCGCTTTCCTTCGCCAGGCCGTAGAAGACCGCCATGTTTATCTCGCGCCGGTCGATCGCCAGCGAAAGCGCCCGGCGCACACGCGCATCGTGAAGCACCGACCGCCAGCCGGTATCGGCCACATTAAGATTGGGCAGCAGGGCAAGCCGCGAGCCTTGCGTGCGCTTCCACAGGTGAACCCTGATCGGGTAGCGCTTCTCGCTGTCCTTCAGGAAGGAATAATCGGCAAAGTCGATCCCGTTCATCTGGAGATCGCTCTCGCCCGACCCGGTCTTTGCGGCAATGATTGCCGAGGAACTCACATTGAGGATGACCCGGTCGATATAGGGCAATTGCTCGCCGTTCTCGTCGACGCGGTGGAAGTATGGATTTCGGTCGAAGACAAACCGCTCCGCCGGAGGTGTTGTTTTGTTGATCCAGGGGTCGAGGGAAGGCAGTTCCGGGTTTTCCGGCCGGTACTGGCGTGACATGAGCAGGTGCAGCGCAGTCCATTTCCTGGCCCTGTGCTTCTTGACCAGGGCCTGGAGCTGGTCCGCATCCTGATATTTTTCGTGGAACTGTTTCATGTAGGTGGCAGGCAGGACAAGGCTCAGCGGCTGCGGAGCGGCCAGGCTCGGCAGGAAGTCCGGATTGGGAGAACCCCACGAAAAGCGCACGGTCAGTTCATCCATAACCTCGAAGACCGGCATCTTGCCGCCGACGAGGAAGGCCCGCGGCAGCCCTTCCGACTTCAACTCCTTGTTCAGCCACACATCTTCCCAGCAGTAGCGGAAGTCCTCCGCCGTCAGCAGGCTGCCGTCGGACCATTTGTGTCCTTCGCGTATCCTGAAGGTGAAGACGCGGTTGTCGTCCGCCTCGAAGCTTTCGAGGATATCGGCGTGCATATTCAGACTGTCGTCATAACCGACCAGGCGTGCATAGCCGTTGATCGTCATAAACCGGATGTCTTTCTGGCTGCCGATCAGCGTGCGTATCGTCCCGCCCTGATAGCCGGGTTGCCTACCCATTGCGGCGAGGTCGATGATCCGCGGCTTCTTGGGCAATCGGTCGGCCAGATCGGGCAGATCGTCATCCGATGCAGCCGGTTTGGCCTCGGACTGGGCCGCGTGCAGCCTGCCCGGAACAATCACCGAAGCAATGGCGCCGAGGGCTGTGCGACGGGTCAGCAAGGAAGCAACTCCCTGGCATCCGCGTTGCTGCGGGCCAGCACCAAATGGCCGTTGCCGAGATCGGTTTGCGCAAGCACACCCTCCTCGCCGTCGTCACGAAACTGCGGCCCCCAGGTGCCTTTGTCGGAAGCGCCGTTCTTTCGCAGCATCCCCAGGTCCAGCGGCCGGTCGAGATCGGGGAACGGGATCGCCGCGAGCAGCGCGCGAGTATAGGGGTGGACCGGATTGCGCATCAACGCCTCGCGCGGCGCAAGCTCCACGATGCGACCGCCGCACATCACCGCAATCCGATCGGCCATGTAATCCACGACGGCGAGATTGTGGGAGATGAACAGATAGGTGAGCCCGAGTTCCTTTTGCAGATCCTTCAAAAGGTTCAGTATCTGCGCCTGGACCGACACATCGAGCGCCGACACGGGCTCGTCGCAGATCAGGAGATCAGGCCCCAGCGCCAATGCGCGGGCGATGCCGATGCGCTGACGCTGACCGCCCGAAAAGCTGTGCGGGTAACGATTGATGAAATGCTGGTCCAGCCCGATCGCCCGCATCAGCGCCTTGATGGCCGCAAGCCGGGTCTGGGCATCCCCGCGCCCATGGATTTCAAGCGGCTCGCTCAGGATGTTCTGGACCGTCATGCGCGGGGAAAGCGAGGATACCGGGTCCTGGAACACCATCTGGATTTTCGAGCGCAACCTGTGCAGGGCAGCGCCACTTGCAGACAGGATATCGATGGGGCCGTCGCTGCCATTGAAGACCACCGATCCTTCGTCGGGCGTAACCGCGCGCATCAAAAGCTTGCTTACGGTGGTCTTGCCGGAGCCGCTTTCGCCGACCAGCCCCAGGCACTCGCCACGCCTGATGTCGAAGCTCACGCGATCGACCGCGCGCACCGTGGCCACCTCGCCGAACGACCAGCCGGCATTGCGGATCGAGAAGGCCTTGGTCAGGTTCCTCACCGACAGCAGGATATCGGCGCCGGCCTTCGCCTTTTGCTTTCCAAGCAGGTTTTCGACATTTACCGGCACTTCGCGCAGCGCCTTCAGCCTTTCGCCGGGCTTCATGTCGAAATGCGGAACGGCGGCCATCAAGCCCTTCAGATAAGGGTGGCTGGGTCTGCGGAAGATCGCCTCGACCGGGCCCGCCTCCATGATCTCGCCGTGATAGATCACCACCACCTCGTCGGCGACATTGGCCACCACGCCGAGATCGTGGGTGATCAGCAGCATGGCCATGTTGAGATCGGCCTGGAGTTCGCGCAGCAGCAGGAGGATCTGCGCCTGGATGGTCACGTCGAGCGCGGTCGTCGGCTCGTCTGCGATCAGCAGAGCGGGATGGCATATCAACGCCATCGCGATCATCGCGCGCTGGCGCAGGCCGCCCGAAAGCTCGAAGGGATACATGTCATAGGCGCGCTTCGGATTGGGGAAGCCGACCAGCGCAAGCATGTCTTCGGTGCGCTCCCTTCTTTCGGCAGCCGATTGCTCGGTGTGGATTTTCAGGACTTCGCCGACCTGGTTCCCGATCGTGTGCAAGGGCGACAGCGACGTCATCGGCTCCTGGAATATCTTACCGATGCGCCGCCCGCGCAGCGCCCTGATTTCCGGTCCGTCGCGCGGCATCTGCAGGATATCGGCCGACTGGCCGGGGCTTGCCGGGTCCGCGAAGAGTATCCGCCCGCGTGCGCGTGCGGTACGCGGCAATATCCCCATGATCGCCTGGCCGATAACCGATTTACCGGAGCCGGATTCGCCGACCAGCGCGGTTACCTTGCCAGGCAGGATTCGCAGATTTGCCCGCTTCACGGCGTGGATCGATCCACCCATGATCGCAAACGAGATGGCAAGATCCTCGATCCTCAAGAGATCAGCGCTTGCAACCATGGCCTCACGCCCCTGCGCACCTTGCCGGTACAGTTGCAGACTACCGCAGGGCCGATTGACTGCCTAGCGTTTCTCGCAAGTCAAGGCTGCGCAAGCGGCTCTGCTACCGCTGTTTTCTCGTCCAGATCACTACAAAGCCCATCGCCCAGGACATCGGCACAGCGCGAAGAGCGCCGAAAATCGTCATAATAGAGCGTCCAATCGTCGGAGTGGGCCGCCCGATAGGGACCGAACTTGAAATACTGGTTCTCGCCAAGACCCTTGTCGGCATGGCCGACACGGCCGGTGACGGTCACGATCGGCTTGCCATTGGCAAAGAGCTCGATATGGCCGGAGCCGTCCGGGCCAGGCTTGGTGAAAATCGCGAAGTCGATCCAGCCGGAGCCCGGCTCCGGCAGCTTGTTGCCATGGTCATTGACGGTGATCGCAGCCGTGCATGCGTCGAAGAGATCGCCATCAGGCGCGGCCCAGGAGGCATCGGTGGCAACGAGCGCACGCATCTGGTTCGTTTCCGGCCGCATCCACACCGCGACGCTTCCTGCCGGGCAGGCTCCGTCGACCGGTGCCCCTTCGACCACAGGCAGGTAGTTCGTCTCGACGGTGGCAAAAAGCTTTCCCTGCCTGAGCCGTAGGGCAAGGAACGGGCTGAAATCGCCCTCCGCCTCCGGTCCGATCTCGCGCTTCCACTGGGCAATCAGGTAGCGATGGTCGTCCTGCGGTATCGGATCGGCGAACCTGACCGCAAATCCGTACCAGACACCTTGCGTGTAAGGCACGCGCAGGGGCGTCTTTTCCCAGATTTCCGCCCGCTCGCTGCAGCCATCGTCGGAAGACGGGCAGATCGGGCGAACCGAAAGCTTGAGCGCCCCGCTGCCGCTGTGCCTCACTTCGCTCTGGAACTCGACGCGGCCGGCGCTCTGCTCGAAGTTGTCGCGATAATAGAGGCCGCCGGCTTCGGAGAAATCCTGCCCATCGAAGCCATCCACCAGCGGCTGGGCATTCGCACTGCCGCAAATGCAAAAGATGGCCGCTGCGACCAGCCGAAGCGCCGCGGTCTTCATAGGAATTCCTGCTTGCGGGACACCGGCAGATGCAGCCTGCCGCGGTCGCGATGAAGGATCATGACCTGCTCGGCATCGGACATTCGGCCATGGGCGTCCTCGAAACCGGCATCATCATCACCGATCTGGGCATCGGTCAGGTTGGGGGCCAGGACCGTCAGCTTCTGCCTGACACCGGCAAGCCTTTCGCTTCCGAGCGTCAGCCAGTTGTCGCCGCCGCAATAGCCGGCGAACTCCTTGCTGGCGATCAACTGATAGGGATATTTCTTGGTCAGGAGCTGAAGCCGCTGGACCTCATTGACGGCTGAGCCGAAGACGGAAAAGGTCAGGCGATCGGATAGCCCGACATTGCCGAACATCACATTGCCGACATGGAGACCGATGCCGTATCTGATCGCACTCGTACCCTCCTTCTGTCTCCTGGCGTTGAGTTCCTCCACCCGCGCATTCGCCCTCAGCGCGGCCGATAGCGCCGCCTGACAGGCGACCACGGACGGCGCCCGATGGCGCTCGCAGGGATAGACGGCAAGGAAGCCGTCGCCGAGAAAGCTCAATATCTGGCCGCCGGAGCGGTTGAAGGGAGCCGCGACCGCATCGAAGAACTGGTTCAGCATGTCGATATAACCCTCGCGGCCGGCGGTTTCGGCCAGCTTGGTAGAGCCGCGCAAATCGCCCATCACCAGGGCTGCCCGGATCGTGTCTCCCTCGCCCCGCTTGATCTGGCCGTTGAGCACGCGCTTGCCGGCGTCGGAGCCGAGATAGGTCGTCAGCATGTTGTCGGCGAGCTTATTGAGCACCGCCATCTTGGTCGCGACGGCGAGATGGTTCTGGATGCGCAGCAAAGCCGCGATCATGCTCTCGCTGAAACCGGTGGCCCGGTCGGTCGACCACGATCCGATCATGCCCTGGCTGGTTCCGCCGCCGAACGGATGAACGAAGGCCATATAGTCGGTGACCCCCATCAGCTTGAGATCGTCGAAGATCGGAAATTCCGAGGGCATGGCCGGGTCGATGCGCCGCCGCAAATGCTCCAGCTTGTGATTGAGCAGGTGGTAATAGGGGCTGTTGAGGAAGCGTTCGGAAGGAAGCCCGTCCTTCTTGCGCAGGCCCTCGACCTCGATGCCGCGCCCACGCTCCCAGGTGAAGCCGAGGGCATCGTAGAGCGGATGCAGCATGGAAAAGCTGAGATGCACGCGAACCAGCGGGAGACCGGCTGCCGCAAGCCGCTCGCAAAAGCCCCGCACCATGGTTTCGAGATCGTCGCCTGTAAGCGACGATTGCATCAGCCAGTCGGCAACCTGGTCCAAGAGGATTTCAGAAATCTCATCATGCATGGAGGCCATGACGCGTTACCATTTCCAATGCAATACGCTTCAAAAATGCAACGAACAAAAGACGGCTTCCCGCAAATGAAGGAAACCACCGGTGACACCCCGCGATCACGAACTTAACGAAACTCGATCCGCGAGGAAAGCCGGGGCCACATCGGCGGATTGACTTGCAGAACTTTCGGTAAATAGGGTTTTGCC
>JBARWP010000496.1:0-15077 GCA_049646905.1 Pseudaminobacter sp.
GCCCGACCGGGCTGCGCAACCCGGGCCAGCTCCACCCGGTCGGGCGCTCGCCGCAGCGCTCTACACCAAGGGGGGTCAAAATTGGACGCCGATCCGGGGTCAACTTTGGATGCCGTTTGACATGTCCGGCATTGGAGTAAAACGCATAACCCGCTGATTATTAATTAACTCATAACTGGAGGGATATACGTGAGTCAAGTCGCCCGTGCGGCAGTACTTCGACTCCCGTCGCGGGCCTATGGGATAGCGGGAGCGGACCCCGCCGTCCGGTTCCGCTATCGGGCCTTTACTCTACAATCTTCCAGTATGAGTCCTTGCGGATCACCTTGCCGTCGCGAAATGTGTAGAAGTCGCAACCTCGGACCTCCACCTTCGTCCCGTCGCGCGCGGTGCCTGCGAGCCTCCACTTCGAGATGCCGGTATCGGCAGCCGGATCGACAAAGTGCTCGGCGTCGCCGTAGTGGACATCAGGCAGACCTTCGAAGCGCGTCGCGAGCATTGCCCGGACATTCTGCTTGCCCTCGGCCCGGGAACCCCAGGGCTTGCTTCCTCTCGGCATTTCCAACACGCAATCGTCAGCAAACAACGCCATGATCCGATCGAGGTCGTGGGCGTTGAAAGCGTCGCAAAGCTCTATCAGGGTCGAACGAATGTCCATTGCTTCGTCTCCAATCCGACAAACAGGTTTACAGGCCGAAACGGCGTAGCTATCTGCGTCGGCGAGAGGCCGTCGATGCGTGGCGTGCCGGATCAGGCCCGTGTCAGCTCCGAATTCAGATGATCCGCCAGCCTGATCGCAAAGGCCAGGATCATCAATGTTGGATTTGCGTGGCCGCCAGTCGGGAATACGGATCCCCCGGCAACGTAGAGATCATGGACGCCGTGGACCCTGCAATTCTGATCGACGACGCCTGTCTTCGCCTCTGCCGACATTCGCGTCGTGCCAAGCGTATGTGCCATGTCGATTATGACGATATCCTGAGGCCGCCGTTCGCGTGCCCAGTTTTCAAGCGTAGGTGCGGGAAGGCCGGCCCTCGTCAAGGCGGTGCGCGAGAGTTCCGCTATCCTGAGCAGCGTGCGGCGTTCGGCATCGTCGATGCGCCAATCGACCTTGGCGAGCGGGACGCCGAACCGGTCCTTGCGCGAGCTGAGGCTTATCCTGCTGTCGGGGTTGGGGACCTGCTCCGAGATCGCCTCGATGCGCAAGCCGACCAGCTTGTGGGGCACGCCCTGGCTCTGGAATTCATCGGCGACCAGGTTTGGCGACAGACGGATCGCGGTATTGATGACGAGGTCCTTGAAGGCCTTGGGCGTGCGGGGATCGGACAGTATCTTCATCCCGATCCCCCTGGCTATGAGCCCGGAGCCTGCCGCGACCGAAAGCAGGTCGCGCCGGACATTTGTGCTGCTCCGGCGTATCAGTTGCTTCAATGCGTCCCACGGATCGTCCGGCGCACGCTCCGCCGCGAAATAGAGTGCGGCGTTCAACAATTCCTCGCGTTCCTGGATCTCCGGCGTCAAGGCCAGGCCGTGCATGAACATGTGCGC
Organism: Pseudaminobacter sp.; assembly: GCA_049646905.1. Classification (GTDB taxonomy): domain Bacteria; phylum Pseudomonadota; class Alphaproteobacteria; order Rhizobiales; family Rhizobiaceae; genus Pseudaminobacter. The sequence goes on from JBARWP010000496.1 coordinate 1,549, forward strand.
GCGGCTTTTGTGATGAACGCCGAAGAAACCGAAGAGCTTTGCAAGCGCAGCCATCTGGTCGAACGGAATGCGGCCGACGCGTGCCCCGATATGATCGATCAGGAATCGCCCCACGACATCGTGGCGATTGCCGATCCCGCCTGGATACACGTCGTTGGATGCCAGCAGCAGCCTGGCATTCTCGATGCCGCCGGCAGCCAGTACGCATAATTTGGCATCGATGCGCGCACGCTTGCCGTCGGTGCTTGCGACGTCGAGGTGCGAGAAGCGGGATCCATCTGCATCCAGGCCGACACGGGTCACGGATGCGTTCAGAAGGACATGTGTGTTGTCCGGCTGTCGCGCCATGAACTCACGTCCGAAGCGCATGATGTCCAGCCGATCGACACGCGAGCGCGCAAACTGCCAGTAGAAGGAATGAAGCCCCTCCTCGTCAAAACGATCCGGCGGCGCCTTGGGGCTGAGGTTCAGCACTTCCATTGCGCGCAGGAGATAGGGGGTGATCTGCTCGTGACCGATCGGCCAGCCGGAATTGGGCACCCACGAGCGGACCTTGAAATCTATCGCATCGAAAGGCGCCGATTTGCCGGCCCATGCATGTGTCGAACCCCCGAGGCCACGGCAGCGAACACCGTAGGGTTGAAGCTCATGGGACCAGAATTTCGCCTGTGGGCCGTGAAATTCTATCCGCTTGTCGAATTGCTCCTGCGTCTGGGGCTGGCCGACGTTTTCGACCTCGTTGAGCGCCGAATGCTCGGGATTTTCGAGTTCGAGGCCACTTTCGACGACGAGTACCTTCCTGCCTGTCCCCGCGCATTGTGCCGCTATGGTCAGCCCTGTGGGACCGCCTCCGACAATTACGAGGTCTACCGAGATAATCGAATTGTCGTCAAAACTCGACAGGTGTTCGATTTTCATTCGGGCCAAGCTTCCCTCGATGCAGGAAGATAATCAGCGGGTAACAAAAGATTGCTATCTATTTTATATAATTTCTTGGCGGTCGCCAAAGAAATGACAAGTCCCGATACCTATACAAATTGGGTAGAACGGTGCCTTTGATCTGACATCGAAGATCGCCCCTTTGAGGGACCTGGGATGCCATCGGCACAATACATTCGGCTCAAGCGTATCGCGATTGCGCGGCCCTTCGCGGCTGCCGGCGCGACAGCAGGCTGAATTTGCCGTCCTGTCGTCGGTCCGAAGCGAGCAGGAGGCGAAGAACGCGGCGATCGCTATATCTCGTGTCCGCTGCGCGGGGCCAGCTTTCCGACCTCTATCCGCTCGAGGATATCGCGGGCTGTCTCAGCGCGCTGGCGTGTCAGCCCGATGAGCGGCCTGCCGTCGACAGTCGCCGGCTCCTCCCTGGTCCCGTCCCATACCGTCCACAGATCGTCGGGTTCTTCGACGCATGTATATCTGGGCATTGTCGCAGGCCCCATTTTTTAAAATGGTAACCAACAATGCCCCTGGCCGGCAAGCGAAAGGGATGGGTTTCCGGCTTCTATTCCTCAGGAATATCGCGTGCCGGTTTCCTGCAAAGGCCGGATGTTTTCGCGAATGCGCGTGAGCGCCGTGCGACCCTGCGGTCGCGCGGCGCTCACTTCGTTCGGGCGTGGCGAATCTCCAAATGGGGTAACTCGAGATACGGGCCGCGCCCGGCCGATCATTTTAGCCCAGCGACGAGGATCCTTGCGAGCGCGCCATCACCAGGTCGAGATCGACCTCCTTGGTGGGGCGCGTATAGCTCCGCGCCTCGGCCCGTGCCGCGCGCAGGAATTCCCTGTTGTCCGATGCGCAGGCCAGGCAAATCGGCGCGTGACCGCAGGCGGGGTCCCGGTCCATCTCATGCGCGATATAGGCCTGCTTGCAATGGTGGCAGCGGATCCGGGCCGTCCAGGGGTCGTCGACCTCGTTGCGCGGGTCGAAGGGACGCTCGACGACAAACCAGCTGCGCCGCGCCATCACAAGCGAGACGGCATAGACGGCGACGGCGACAGCCAGGGCGATCGGCGGCGCCCAGATGCCTCCGAAGGAACCGCCGAACGCCAGGAGCAGGCTGCCGATAACCGAAGCGCTGACCCATGCCAGCAGGCCGCCAGGATTGACCAACGGCACCCTGCCGGGCCTGAATTCCAGCGTGTCGGCCTTGGCTCCACGCAGGCAGAACCAGGCGATATGGGTCATTGCGACGCCTACCCAAGCGACGATGATGACGCCCTGAAATTGAAGCGTCAGCAGCAGATAGCTGAAGACATCGGTCAGCATCACCAGGAATATCACGACCGTCATGATGGCGACCCATACCGTGCGAGGCCAGGAGATCTTGAATGCCCGCGCAAAGAAATTCTGCATGTTGGTCGAGGACAGGTAGAAATTGATGGTGTTGATCCGGGTCTGGCTGGCCCAGACGAGAAGAACTCCGAACGGCCCCATAAGCGCGACGATGCCGATGATCGCCGAAGTCTCCGAGAGCGGGCCTTCGATTGGAATCGTATTGGCAATGAAGATGCCGATCGCGCCATTGATAAGCAGGGTGACGACGTAGAACGGAATGCCAAAGGTGAAATTCCCGTTGAATTTCGCGTCCTCGTTGCGGCCGAAACGCGCCACGTCCCAGGTCATCATCACGACCACCCAGACGCCCATGTAGACGGTGAAGGCAAACCACCAGCCGGGAACGCCGACATCCACACCTCCCGCGGGAAGGTCGGTCAGCCAGTTGTTCGAATAGCCCTCCCGCGCGACCGCCCATATGACGCAGGCGATTATGCCGAAGACATAAAGCGGCAGGAGGACGCCGTTGATGCGGTCGAGCCAGGTGCGCACACCCTTCATCACCAGGGGCGCGCTGTAGAGGCACACGATAAGATACCAGACATTGATCGAGCCGCCGAAATAGTCCTGAAGGGCGATGGCCACGATCGATCCCTCGGCAATGGCGTAATAGGTGATCGTGATGCCGAACAGCAGGGCGGCAAAGGTCGCCCCGACCTGGCCGAAGACCGCGCGCGAAAACAAGGCCACGCTCGTGCCGGACCTCGTGGCGAACCGTGCGGCGATGGTGCACAGGATGCCGTAGACGACGGTCGACAGAGCGATGCCGATCAGCGTGTTCACGGTGCCGACCGTCAGGGCGACGGTGCTGCCCACCACGACCCAGAACATGGCGCTCATGAGCCCGAACCAGGCCATGGAAAGAGAAAGCGGGGAACTGCGCCAGGTGGGCGGAACGAGGTGCAGGGAAAAGTCTTCGGTCGCTGCCTGTCGCAGCACTTCCGGTTCGTCCTTGTAGATAATTTCCAGTTTGGGAATCTCGGTGATCTTTTCCATTGTTAGTTCCCTCTCGTTTTTTCAGTCCTTGCCCTACGTCCTCAAAGAGCCGAGCGACCGATGGAACCGAGCGCCAATAACCGGGTCATCTGCAAAAATATTTCCGCAGCGGTCATTTCCTTCGCTTCCACGACGCATTCAGGGATGTGATTTCGAGCCGATTTTCGCAGGCAATGGATGGTCCCATTGCCTGCGACAGGGTCAGGTGGCGTGATTGCCCGGCCTTGCTGCGCGGCGGGACGATCAGGCGACCTTCAAGGTCGCATTGCTGGATTGTTCGGCGGTCCAGTAAGGCACCGTGCGGCGTTTCAGCATGTCGCGGAAAGCTGCCGTGGTATTCGCCAGGAGCTCTCCGGAGCCCCAATCCACGATGACACCGTACTGACGGATGAGATCGAACATATCGAGCTCGCGTGCCCGATAGCGTGCCGCGATCTCCCCCGCATCCTCATCGAGCCAGGCTTTGCGGTGCGATGCGATGCGCGCCCGCTCCGCAAGGGTGGCCTGTTCGTCGAGCTTGTATTCGGCGAGGTCGGCATCGATCTCTTCGACGACCACGCCGTAGTCCTTCCTGGCGCGCGCCACTGAGACGTAGCCCTCGATCACGTCATTCAGCACCGCCTCGGGATCGCGCTTGAGGGGGTCGCCGAGGCCGCCGCCACCTGCCGAGGGGCGCTGGACGGTATCGCCCTGCTGCAGGGGTACGCCCGAGAAGAGCGAGCCGAGATAGCGTTCGTTCTCCTGGCCCTGATTGACCCACACGCCGTGCGGAATGGATGGTAGCCCTCCCCACAGGCCCCAGGTGATGGAGCGCTCGCGGTCGCAGCAATAGGAGACGACGGTGCGCTCGCAGGCGTAAAGCGTGCCGCCCTTCTGGACGCCGAGGCCGCCGCGGAACTCGCCAGGGCCGCCGGAATCGACCATCAGTTCATGGCAGGTCGTCAGCACCGGCGAAAGGCGCTCCTGGCCTTCGAAGGGCTGGGTTCCGAGCTGGACGCCGAACACCGGCCCGGTCGCGGCCCAGCCGTCGCGGCCGTTGCGCGCGCCCCAGCCGCCGACCATCCAGTCGTACCACATGAAGTAGGGCTTGCCTTCATGGCGCGTGTCGCGGCCGCCGATGAGCAGGTAGTCGAGGTTGAAGGTGCATGCCATAGCGCGTTCGGGCAGGACCTCCGCCCACAGTTCGAAGACCGCGTTCATGATCTTCTCGAACGGGCCGGAGGCGAAGCCCGCCACCGGCGTCGGCCATTCGGCATTGACGACGGAGCCCAGAGGGCCGGCATCGACCGTGACCACGCGGTAGAAGCCCGAATTCATCGGAATGTCGGGAGACTGCATCTTGGTGCCGGCGACCACCGCCGCGAACGCACCGCCATAACAGCAGTTCAGGAAGGAGCCGACGGTCTTGGGATGCGATCCGGCCAAGTCGTAATGCACGCGGTCGCCCTCGATGGTCATCTTGACCTTGATGGGAACCAGGCCTTCGCCCTCGTCGGGATCGACGTCGATATAGTCGATCGTTTCCCACACGCCGTCCGGAAGCTCGGAGATGCGCTGGCGCGTCATGTCCTCGACATAGTCCTGGACTTCGGCGAACGACTTCTTGATCGTCTCGACGCCATATTTGTCGCACAGGCGCTGGATCTCGCGCTCCGCAAGGCGGCACGCTTCCGACTGGGCCTGCAGGTCGCCGATGATGTCGTTTGGCGCACGCGTATTGTGGGCGATCAGTTCGGCGACATCCGAGAGATAGACGCCCTTGCTGTAGACGCGGACCGGCGTGATGCGCAGACCCTCGGCCATGTGGTCGAGCGCGTTCACGTTGAACGAGCCCGGCACCGCCCCGCCGACATCGGCCCAGTGGCCGTTGGCCTGGGCAAAGCCGAGCAGCTCGCCCTTGTAGAACATCGGCGCGAACAGGCGGGTATCGTTGAAGTGGGTGCCGCCCTGGTAGACGTCATTGATGACGAAGACGTCGCCGGGGTGGACATCGTCCCCGAACTTCTTGATCACCGCCTTGGCGGTCAGGTGCAGGGTGCCGACGTGAGCGGCGATGTCGCCGCTGCCTTGCATGATGGTGTCGCCGGTCGGGTCGCAAAGCGCCGACGAGAAGTCGCGAGAGTAGATGACGAAGGAATAGCAGGTGCGCAGGATCTGCTCCGCCATCTGGTCGACGATGTTGACATAGGCGTTCTTCAGAACCTCAAACGTGACCGGATCGAGCGTACGGCGATCTTTTCTGGGGGCCATTTTCAATCTCCAATTCAAATTCGTGTCGTGATGGACGCGTTGCTCACGAAAGCTGCGGAACTTCCATCTTGATGATCAGATACTGGTCCACCTCCGCCTTGATCCCGGGCGGGACGAGGATGGTGGAGTCGAGCTGATCGATGATGGCCGGCCCTTCGACCACTGCGCCCGCATGCAGGGTGGAACGGTCGTAGACCGGCGTCTTGAGGCGCTGAGGCGCTTCGTCGAAGCGCACCATGCGTTCGGCCACCGGGGCCGGCAGCGGGGCCTTGCGCACTTCATGCCTGGCCAGTTCCGCCTTGCGGTTGAGCCCGGTCGCCTTCACCTGGATGCGGCACACTTCGACCGGGGCATCCGGCCTCGAGTAGTTGTGCTCGCGACCATGTTCTTCATGGAACTGCTTGACCGCCTCGTCGAGGTTCTCGATGTCGGCGCTCACCGGGATCGACATCGACCTCCACTGACCGAGATAGCGCATGTCGATGAAGCGCTGGAACAGCATGCGGTCCGAAGAGATGTCCTCGGTCAGCAGGCGTTCGCGGCCATCTTCCTCCAGCACGCGGAACGCGGCGTTCAGCTCCTTCATGTCGATGTCGGCAACCGTGTCGGTGTACATCTGCGTGATGTCGTGGGTGATATCGACGAGCAGGCAGCCCAGGGCCGAGGTCACGCCCGGGTTTGGTGGGATGAGCACGACAGGGATATGCAGATCCCTGGCCAGCGCCACGCCGTGCAGGGCCCCGGCACCACCGAATGCGACCAGCGCGAAATCGCGCGGATCGTAGCCCTTTCTCAGGGACACCAGGCGAACCGCGTCCGCCATGTTGGCATTCGCGACCTTCAGTATGGAAAGGGCCGCCTGTTCGGTTTCCATCCCGAACGGCTCGGCGATGACGCGGCTGATCGCGTTTTCGGCAAGCTTGACGTCCAGCTCGACCTTGCCGCCGGCAAGCTTCGTTCCGAGGCGGCCGAGATAGACATTGGCATCGCAGTTGGTCGGCTCGGTGCCGCCCTGGTTGTAGCAGACCGGACCGGGGGTCGAACCGGCCGATTGCGGGCCGTTGCGCAGAGCGCCGGCGGCATCGCGCCAGGCAAGCGAGCCACCGCCGGCGCCGATGGTCAGGACCTCGATGCTCGGGAAGCGGATCGGATAGCCATATTCCACGTGCCAGTCGTTGGTGACATGGAGATGGCCGTCCGAGCACAGGCTGATATCCGTGCTGGTGCCGCCCATATCGAGGCTGATGGAGTTCGCGTAGCCGGCCAGCTCGGCGACGAAGCGGCTGGCGATGGCGCCTGCGGCAATGCCGGAAGCGGCGAGGCGGGCAGCGAACTTAGTGGCACCCTTGGCGGTCATCACGCCGCCGCCGGAGTGGAGCAGCAGCACCTCGCCGCCATAGCCGCCGTTTTGCATCCTGCCTTCGAGCTCGGCGCCATATTGACCCGCGACCGGACCCAGGACGGTATTCGCCACGGTCGTGTTGAAGCGCTCATGCTCGAATATTTCCGGCATGATGTCGCTCGACAGCGAGATCGTGACGCCGGGAATTTCCTCCAGCAGGATGTCGCGCATCCGCTGTTCGTTGGCCGGGTTCATGAAGGAGTTGACGAAGCAGATCGCGACATTGTCGACCTTGCGCTTCTTGATGACACGGGCGAGTTCGCGCGCCTCGGCCTCATCGACCTCCTCGATGACCTTGCCGGAATAATCGATGCGCTCGCTCACCACCAGCCGATCACGGCGCGGCAGATAGGGCGGCGCCATCTCCTTGTAGGTGTCCCACAGGTCGTCGCGGGTGCCGCGGCGGATCTCGATCACATCGCGAAAACCTTTGGTCGTAACCATGAGCGCCTTGGGGAAACGCCGCGTGATCAGGGCGTTCGTGGCCAGCGTCGTGCCATGCGAGAACAGGATGATATCCTTGAGGGCGACACCGCCTGCATCGATGCCCCTGAGCACGCCGTCGATCGGATCGGGCGTCGTGGGGGTCTTGGCGACATGTATGTTGCCTGACGCCTCGTTCAGGATACACACGTCGGTGAACGTGCCCCCGACATCGCAGGCGACGCGTACCGCAGGTGCTTCTCTCACTTCGGTAGTCATTGGTAGTCTCTCCTCCATTCGACCAACGAAAACAGACAAATCTGCCCTGGACCCGCCCCATGCATGGAGCGAGCTGTCTTGCTTGGAAGGTCCGCAGCCTCGAATTCAGGCGCAGTCCAAGTGCCGGCATTTTTCGATACCGGTCAGTATGTCGATGCTGTTGGTAGCTTCGTTGCTAGCGTCGAAAGTTCACGCTCAAGCAACCGATGGCGTCGGTTGCCGGTTCTTCATGGCAAAAAATAAAAAGCTCCCGCAGGCATACTTTCCCACGAGAGCTACGTTGCTCATTTCGTCGCAGCGGTGCGACAAATTAACTCTTGTCGTATGTGTGCTATTCTGTCAACCAATTTATTGTCATGAAACCGATTTTCCTTAGCCGCACAATGGCACCGGGGCACAAAGGCTGATTTTTGGGGCTTCATTCATTTGCCGGCTGAACCACCGCGACGCGGTTCGGCAACAGGTCGCTGGCGTTGATCACTGCCATCGCGATGGCCTCGATCGTCGTGCGCTTGTTCATCGCCTGCTCGCGCAGCGTCTCGTAGGCGGCCTGCTCGGACATGTTGTTGGCGACCATCAGGATGGATTTCGCCTTGTCGATGTCGCGGTGCGCCTTCAGCTTCGTGTTCATTCGCTCGAGGCGCATGCGCAGCCGTTTCTCGCGCTTGTGGTTGTTCACGCTCAGGAGCACGTTCGCCAGTATGCCGAATGTGCGCAGCGGCAGACCGATTACCGCCTGGGCCCGCAGCCGCAGGAGCTTGTCGACGATGATCGGGTTCTCGTAGTCGACGACCGCGATCAGCACCGCAGGTGGATCGTCGGCATTCCAGTTGAGCGTGATGTCGTCCTCGATGATCGGCCGGACAAAGACGAATACGACGTCGGTGTCAGCCGGTATTTCGCTTGGCGGGGGCCAGCATGCCTGGACCTGGCAGCCTATCCGCTTGAGGTGCTGCCATAGTTCCTCTCCTTCGCTGCTTTTCGGCTGGAGCAACAGTATCCGCAGGGTGCGTAGATCCTTGATCAGGATCGGCGCGGATCGCACGGCGGGCGGGTAGGGGCTGCTGGAGACCATCGTTCCTCATTGGCAACGTTGCGCGGCGTAAAGGTGGGGCTCGCCTCGGCGCAAGGATGGGACTCTTGAGTCAGTACCTTCAGTCCGGTTGAATGTGGCAGGGCCATCGGCCCGGCAGCGGGTTATGGCAGTGCGGAGAGCTTTCGCTCGCCTCCGACCGGCGGCAGGAGCCGCGGTCCATGCGTTCTGGATCGATTGCGCACCGTCGGGCATGTGCCTCGGTGCGGCGGTTCCTCGCCGCCATCGTTTTTCTTGCTTCTTGCGGCTACCAGGGCCGTTTCGATCATCTTGCCGGTTCCATTCCTCAGTTGGGGGGAGTGAGGTTTGTTCGACTATATCGCTAACGGGGCCTCCCATTCGTCGGCATAGTAGCTGACCTGATAGGGCTCAGGCGCGATTGCGGTCTCCGTAGCTGCGAGGATCTCGAACTGCCCATCCTGCCCTACGCGACCTATCTTCGGCCAGACATAAGTGTGTGCATTGGTCGGATCGATGCGCACGCGCCCCTGAGGAGCGTCGAATTCGGTTCCGAGGACCGCCGCTCGCACGATATCAGGATCGTCCGTACCACATTTTCGCAGCCCCTCGGCAGCGATGTGCACCTGGAAATACGCCGCCTCCCAGCACATGTTGGTGACGACGTCGCCGCCGACCTTCCTCTTGTAGCGCTCCATGCACAATTTGTTCTGGAGCCCGTCCTGGGACTGGAAGTAGGTGGCGGACGTGATGTGGCCTATGCCCGCCGTGATCCCCATTGCCTGGACATCGGATTCGCTGGTGGTAAGGCTGGCGATCGGAATCCTGGCGGGATCCAGCCCGGCTTCCGCAAACGCCTGGTAGAAGTGGACGATGGCCTCGCCCACGAAGTTGCAGAACACCACGTCGGGCTGCCTGTGCCTGATATCGGCGACCAGCGGTGCGTAGGCGGCACGCTCCGCATCGAGCTTCAGATATCCCCTGCCGACCACCCGGCCGCCATGCGTCGAAACCATTTCGCTCATGATGCGGTCGGATTCACGCGGCCATATGTAGTCGGACCCGACCATATAAAATCGTGTGCCGACATTGTTCAGCAGATATTCGCCCAGTCTGGCGCTGTTCTGATTTGGTGCGGCGCCGCAGTAGACCGCGTTCCTGGAGCATTCGAAGCCTTCGTATTGGGCCGGGTAGAACAGGAGGCCGTTGAGCCTTTCCACCGCCCGCAGAACGGCCTTGCGCGTGCTCGACATATAGCAGCCGAAGATGATCTTGACGTCGCCTTCGGTCAGCAGCCAATTGGCCATCCTGTGGAAGCAGGCCGGATCGCCGCAGGGGTCGAGTGGCACCGGGACCAGTTCACGCCCGTCGATCCCGCCTGCCTCGTTGACCTCGTCGATCGCAAACAGCGTCGCGCCGAGCATGCTCTTTTCGGTAACGCAGGTCAGTCCCGATTGGGAGAACAGGACGCCGACCTTGAGGGGTGCTTGAGAGCTTCTGCTTGTCAAAATCAACTCCGTAACGCGTTCGGAGCCGACAAAAAGCGCTCCGCGCGGAAGTGCCGCTGCAGAGCGCCTTTGCTCATGTTCGATAAATCATGACGTAACGTTCGATGCGCGTCAACCGATTCCAGCGCGAGGAGCCGTCACGTTATCTTGCCGCGTGTCGATGGTCCCGAACCGCACACGATGGATCAGGACAGGAAGATCCCGCGGCCGTCAGGGAGTTGCCGTCCTTTCTTCAGGCAGGACCTGGTTGAGCACGATCGCCCAGATCGCGCCGAAAGCGATAGACGAGCCCAGCACGTATTGCACCAGACTTGGCAGCGTCTTGATGTAGTCCGGCGGCACCAGCGTGGCAAACAGCGCCATAAGGATGGGCAAGCCGATCACGAACATGTTTCGTTCGGTGAGCGGCACATTGCGAACGACCCGGAAGCCGTTCATGGCGATCACGGCGCACAATACTGCGAACACGCCACCGATCACCGGCCCCGGGATCGAGGCGATCATTGCCGAAAGCTTGCCGATCAGGCCGAAACAGACCAGCAAGACGCCGGCGGCTGCAAAGGCGACGCGGCTCGCCACGCCGGTTATGGCGATGATGCCGGCGTTGGAGGAATAGCCGGTAACCGGGGTGCTGCACAAAAGGGCGCTGACCAGGCAGCCGAGGCCTTCGCCGGTCGCACCGCGGTCGAGCTGCTCGTCGCTCACCGGGCGATCGATCACCGCACCGACCGCGAACCAGGTTCCGGTCGTCTCGGCCAGCACCACGAGGTAAACCAGCACCATGGTGAGGATGGCCGATACGGAGAACGTGACATCGAAATTCACGAAGGCGATGCGGGGCATCGTGAACCAGTTCGCGTCGGCGACGCCCTGAAGGCTGAACTGGCCCATTAGGCTGGCAACGATGCAGCCGCCAGCCAACGCGATGAGGACGGACGAAAGCCGCAGCCAGGTACCGTTCGCTCCCATGCGGATACCCGCCATCATGCAGCCAACCAGGAGCACGGCGGATACCGCTGCCAGCAGGATGTTGCCGCCAACCGAACCTGCCCCATGCACGGCAAAGACGCTTTCCTTGAGCGCGACCGGCATCAGCGCGATGCCGACCACGATGATGATGGCGCCGCCGACGATCGGCGGCACCAAACGGCCGACGACCTTATGGAAAAGCCTGGTCGGTGAGCCGAGCAACGCCACCAGGATTGCACCGGGGATCAGCGCGCCGATGACGGCCGACAGGCCGGCAAGCCCGCCGCCGGCACCGAATGCGATCGCCAGTATGGCGCCGATCGGAACATAGGAGGGTCCCTGGACGACGGGCAGGCGCATCAGCAGTTGCGACTGGATCAGCGTTGCCACGCCTGCGGCAATGAATGCCGACTGGATGAAGGCGGCTGAATCGGCAAGGCTGAATGCGAGTACCGAAGCGATTATGAAGGGCACGATATAGACGTCCATGGCCAGGACGTGCTGCAGGCCCAGGAAAATGGCACGGCCGGGCGGTAGCGGATCGTCCGGCTGCGATACCAAAGTCCCCTCGAATGCTTGTTTTTCCATGGTCCCCTCCAAGGCCGGAAATGGCAGAATCGCACATTACCGGCCTGACGTTACGTCACATAATCGCGGCTTGTCTTGAAACAGTTTCATTTTTTCGAGGGGAATCGCGAACTGCCCGGTGGCTCGCCGAACCTCCGCCAGTCCGATATCAGACAGGGTATGGCTGACGGTGTACGAGGGATGACAGGATGAAGAACAGACTGGTTTGCGCTACAGCTTTTCATACGCCCCAGCGTGGCCAACTCGAGGTGCTGGAGGCGGTCCTGATCGCCGTCGACCAATCCGGCCGCATTTCGGAGGTTCTTCGCAGGGACGACCCGCGCTATGACGACGTCAAGGCCGAGGCGCAGCGTGGAGGATGGCTGACGCAATTGGCCGAGAGCCAGTTCCTGCTGCCAGGCCTCGTCGATCTTCACATCCATGCCCCGCAATGGCCGCAGCTTGGCAAGGCGCTCGACGTTCCGCTGGAGGTGTGGCTGCAGAAGTACACCTTCCCCCTGGAGGCCAGATACGAAGACCTGGATTTTGCCCGCGAAGTCTACGGCGAGCTCGTCGAAGGCTTGCTGGCCAACGGCACCACGACGGCCGTCTATTTCGCCACCATCCACATGGAGGCCTCACTGGCACTGGCCGAGATTTGCCTGCAGAAGGGCCAGCGCGCATTCGTGGGGAAGGTCGCGATGGACGACCCCGACCAGTGTCCGGACACCTATCGGGACGCCAGCGCAGCCGCCGCCATCGCCGAGATGAAGTCATTCATCGAGCGCGTGCAGGCCTTGTCGGCGGGCGAGGATGCGCTTGTGCGGCCGATCATCACGCCGAGATTCATCCCCAGTTGCACGGACGAACTGCTCAAGGGATTGGGCGAGGTTGCCGCCGAAACCGGCTGTCTTGTCCAGACGCACTGCTCCGAAAGCGACTGGGAGCGTGATTTCGTGATGGCGCGCTTCGGCAAAACCGATACCCGGGTTCTGGGCGATTTCGGCTTGTTGCGCGCAGGCACGGTCCTGGCCCATTCCAATTTCGTTACCGACGAGGATCTGGATCTGATCGGCAATGCCGGGGCGGCGGTCGCCCATTGCCCGCTCTCCAACGTCTATTTCGCGAAGGCGGTCTTTCCACTGCGTGCAGCCCTCGATCGCAATGTGCATGTCGGGCTGGGAAGCGATGTGTCGGGCGGGCACAGCCCCTCCATCCTCGACGGCTGCCGCCACGCTCTCTCGGCCGCCCGGACGCGGGAAGGGGGCGTGGATCCTTCCCTGGCGCCCGCCGCCCGCGGGGTCGCCAATTCGGCCATCACCGTGGCAGAGGCATTCTGGCTGGCGACTGCAGGTGGCGGCGAGGCGCTTGGCCTGCCGGTCGGCAAGTTCGCGTCAGGCTACAAGTTTGACGCCTTGCTGCTCGACCTCGATGCGCCAGGCTCCAATGTGCGCTACTGGCCGAAGCTCGATAACCTGGAAGACGTCTTCCAGAAGATCGTGCTGAACGCGACCCGCTCCAACATCGCGCGTACCTTCGTGGACGGGGAACCGGTTGGGTAGTTCTCATGTCGGCGCGAATGGATGATCCGGCGGCCCAGTGCCGCACCTTTTAGCCGTAGGGCCCAGCCCCGCTTGGCGTCCGGGGTAGTCCATCGTAAAAGCGGACAGGGCTTGGCTCTTGGAAGTATTTATCAGATGAGCTCGATAGCCCAGCGGTACCAGGGCTTCGAGGACGTCGTCTGTCGTTG
>JBARWP010000497.1:0-1567 GCA_049646905.1 Pseudaminobacter sp.
GACCCTACCGGAAAGCGCCGATGACCACCGCGCTACCCCGCTACACCACGTCCCGGGACGTCACCGGGTTGGGTTGTCGTCGCGCGATTGTGGTCGGCCTGTGATTTTTCGTGGAATGAGGGGTCTGACGCAAACTCGCTGCATCTTTGGCTCAGGCCGCGCCGATGAGACGCGCCTGGAGCAGATCGATCTTGGCGCGGCCATACATCTGCCGCTTGATGAGTTTGAGCTTGGTGATCTGGCCTTCGGTCTGGCCGTTGGACCACGGAGAGATGATGGCGTTTCGGACGGCGGCGATATCCTTTTCGACGCCGTTCGCGAATGATCTGACGAGACTTATCTTTGCGTCCGCCAGCCAACTATCCAATTTTTCAGCCGCCTTCGATCGGATCATCGCCTGAAAGTCGTCGATCAACGTTCGAGCGGTGGTCAGGTCAGGAACATTGCTCTCGATTGCGGCGACCAGCACGGTGTCGGATTTGGACAGGTCGTCGCGCGCCAGCGTCATGAGCCTGGCGATGCTTCGCGCCGAGGGCGTGCGGGCAAGCGCGCTTTGATCAGCCTTTTCGGCCAATCGTCGACGCCGCGCCCATTCAGAGATGACGCCGCGTTGGCCGCAGAAGCCCTTCTTGCGCATTTCGCGCCATAATGCCGATGCATTATGCGCGCCCTGCGTCCAACGGCTGTCGAGCCAGGGGAGCCACTCCTCGATCGAGCTTTGGCGGACACGGAAGACATCGGAGCGCTGACCGCGCAGGACGCTGCGGACGAGCTTGCGGCTATGCCCGGTGCGCTTGACGATCTGCTTGATTGGGACGCCCTGCTTCGACAATTCCATTATGGCTTCGTTCGTTTCCTGCCGCCGCAGGAAACCCTCATATTGAAGGCGTTCGGCGTAGGTCAGAAGTTTGGGGTCGATCACGGAGCTGCCGACCGCTTTTCGGATCTGACGCATGGATTTGCCGACAGCGTCGAGAAAGGCGCGGCTCGCGTTCTCCATCAGATGCCATCGATCTGCTACCTGGTCGGCATGAGGCAGCGCTTTGGCGATTGCCTCGCCATACCCACCGCCTCGATCGCGGGCGACAATCGAGATCGACGGATGTCCTGCGAGCCAGGCCCGCGAGGTGTCCTGTTCACGGTCCGGAAGCAATGTCACGGGCCTACGCCGCTCGAGGTCGCAGACAATTGTCCCGTATCGCTGGCCACGTCGGAAAGCGAAGTCGTCGATACCGATGATGGCGAGTTTGTCACGCGGCTGCTCAGTCCGCCGGCGCACGACACGCAACAGGGTGTCGTTGCTCACCGGCATCGTTAGGCGATCGGCAAAGGCAGCGGCCGGCCTGCCGCCCAATGCCAGTCCCAAGTGATGAATGATGGTCTCAAGGCGTCCGGTCCTCCGCGACAACGGAGCCAATACGGTATCGCCAAACCGCTCGGCAAAGATCCGGCGACGGCAAAGAACGGCATCGCACCAGAACCGACGAACCGTTATCCGCAAGATAACCCGCCGGCCAGCGATGGGCAGATCGGCAACTTTTCGCACATATCGGCTCTGGGTTCGGCG
>JBARWP010000498.1:0-1656 GCA_049646905.1 Pseudaminobacter sp.
TGCAACGTCTTGCGCCGCATGAGATCCTGTTTGCTAAGCGGGTGGGCGGCGTTGAGCTGCTGGTGCTGGCGGGTGAGGTGGTAACGGACAAAAAATCTTACGCCTATGGTAGCTGGATGCGCCTGCCTGCCTCCGAGTTGCCGGATATCACCGCTGGCGTCCAGGGTGCCACCGTCTATCTCAAGACCGGCCACCTAGGCGACGTCGTCGCGGAGGCCTAACCATGCACACCACAGGTATCGCCATTGTCGGCGGCGGACTAAGCGGCCTGTATGCTGCCTGGTTGCTGGAGCGCCAGGGCATCCGGGATTATGTGCTGCTGGAAGCGCGTGATGCGCCCGGTGGCCGCATTGTATCGTTGTCTGCGTCGGGGCAACCCACCCCCGGCACGTCGGGGGCCATCGACCGATTCGACTTGGGGCCCACGTGGTTCTGGCCTGACTACCAGCGCGAGCTGTACCGCGTCGTCAACAACCTTGGGCTTGAATGCTTCGAGCAGTTCGAAATTGGCGACATGATGGTGGAACGCTCACCCGATGAACCGCCCATGCGCACGCGCGGCTACGTAAGCGCTGCGACCTCCATGCGCCTGGTCGGCGGCATGGGTGCCCTGACCGACGCTCTGCGTCGCGCTCTGGGCTCGGAGCAGATATTCACCGGCCAGAAGGTGTCTCACTTGCGCAATAGGGAGTCGCATGTTGAGCTGGACAGCATCGATGCCTTCGGCCAGGTCACGACCTGGCGTGCCGAGCATGTGCTGCTGGCGCTGCCGCCGCGGCTGGCCGAGAACTCCATTACGTTCGAACCTGCCTTGCCGCCGGTGCTGGCTCATAAGTGGCGCGATACGGCGACGTGGATGTCATCCCATGCCAAGTACATTGCCATCTATGAAATGCCGTTCTGGCGTGAACACGGTTTGTCCGGCGAGGCTCGCAGTGCACGCGGGCCACTGGGTGAGATCCACGACGCCTCCGTGCCCGGCGGCAATGCGGCATTGTTTGGCTTTTTTGGCGTACCGGCGAGCATACGCAAGAGCGTTCCCGATGACGTGTTGCGCACGCATTGCCGCGTACAGCTGGCACGCCTGTTCGGGCCGCAGGCAGCTACGCCCCGCGCCGAGATCATCAAGGATTGGGCGTTGGATCCCTTTACGGCCGCTACCACCGATCTGAACGGGGCGAGCCATCATGCTCAAGCCCCCATCGCCACGGCTGAGTCCGGTCCATGGCATAAACGCCTGACCGGCATCGCCAGCGAATGGTCGCCACAGTTTCCCGGCTACGTTGCCGGCGCTATTGAAGCTGCAGGCCGGGGTGTGCAGGCACTGAAGTAACAGCTCTGGTCACGCGCCGCATACATGCGTACACTTCCTTACATGCTACGTATCGACAATCTCAGTAAGCGCTATCACGATCAATTAATATTTCAGGGGCTGACGCATAGGTTCTCCTCTGGGTGTATAGCGCTGTGCGAAGAAGACAGCACCGGCAAATCCAGTTTGCTGGGCATTATTGCGGGCGTTATCGCACCGGATGCCGGAGACGTCTGGGTCGATGGGCATTCGCTAACCCAAGCGCCACAACAAGCCAAAGCCCGCATAGCCTATGTGCCCAACGATTGCCTGGCGTTTCCTACCCAGACGGGGCGTGAGTATCT
>JBARWP010000499.1:0-11026 GCA_049646905.1 Pseudaminobacter sp.
CCACAGCACCTTGCCGCGCGTCCGCGCAGCGATGCCTGCTGCAAACAGCGCCGCCGCCGCGCCATCCAACGCCCCATTGCCGCTGCCGGCGACCTCATGCAGCGCCCCCAGCGCCAACCCTCCCCCCGGAAGAACCTTGTCGATGCCTGAAACGCCGAAGGGCAGCACCGCGCGCTCACGTGCATTTCCGCCTTCGAGACGCGCGATGCGATCTCGAAGTTCGGAAATGACAGCTCGGGGCGCCGATCCACTCATCTGTCCCTTGAAACGCGGAATGCCTGTGTTATGTTCTACATTTGTTCTCATCCTGACAAAGAGTCAATTGGACTCCGGCGAAGGTCGAAGAACGCAAGGGAAGGAAGACAGTCCGGAACCGCCGAAAACGGTGCAAATGGAGCGAGCGGATGACGATCACGATTCATGTTGAGGGAGCCCGGCCGGAGGACATCGTCCGCGGTTTGCTTGCCGCACAGGACGTGTTCGACAGGGCAGGCGTCACTCCCGATCAGGCCGCTACCGCGCGTTTCGTCGTCGACGGTTGGGACATCAGGGGTTTTCCCGAGCCGGCGCCGGAAGTGGAACTTGGCATCTGCGGCGTATGGGACGAAGCCGACCAGGCGGCCGTCAAGGCATGCTGCGCCGGATGGCCGGCAGACAAGATTCCGGGCTCGGCCGAACTCGAACTGGTGCAGGAGCCGCAGCGTTTCAGGCTGACGGGCGGCGGCAACGAAGGCGAATGGCTGTTCGAGACGGCCGAGGCCGGCATCCTCGGGGAGATGTGCGAGAAGGGGTATTTCGATGATGGACGGCCGGAGGACAAAGTTGCGTATCTCCTCGACGACTGGGACTTCGATCAACTGACGGACGAACAGCGGCGGCTCTATGATGAGCGGCTGCATCCGTTGATGCGTATCTGGCCTTCGAACGGCATCGTTTCGAAGAAGAATATGCCCGGCTCCGCGCCGAATGGGCTCGCGAGCTTCTTCCTGACGATCGGCAGTCCGATCTGTTCGCAGCCTGACGCCGGCGAGACGGTCGCCACCGGCTCTTGGTAATCGGCGCAGCGTCGGTCGTAGAAAGAACCAGCTATGCTGGTGTGCGTCACCTCCACCTGTGTGTCCACTGTCCCGGGACTGAGGACATGGCTAGACTGGGGACGCGGTTGCGGACGGCATGTCGAGCTGACGCCGTAGAAACGGGCTACTCCGTCGCCCGGACTGCCGTGGCTGTTGACAGGCAGGGACGCACAATGATTAGGTGTCCTTTGTCCGAGGACAGAGGACGGCACTCATGATGAAGAGCCAGGATGTTGTCATCCTGCTCAAGCTGGCGAGCTTGGAGGACGAAGCAAAGGAAATCGATCACCAATTTCCGCCGCCCGGGCTGGCTGCGGGAGAGGATCCCTATTCCGTGCGTGGCCTCGAGGCAGCACTCGGAATCAGCAAGACGGAGATCAGTGCTTCGCTCAAGCGCAGCTTGGCGTCGGGCCTCGCGATCAGGGACAGGAAGACAGGTCGGCCCAAACCGAGCCGTCGCCATCTGCGCGAGTTCATCGTCCACGGTCTGAAATTCGTCTTTCCGGCGAAACCCGGCGCCATGCAGCGTGGGTTGCCGACGGCCTTCGCCGCCCCCGTGCTGCGGGAATCCCTGCACAGCGCCGGCAGTCTCATCTTCGTCTGGCCCTACGCGCACGCAAAAGACATGGGTCAATCGGTCGATCCGCTGTTCAAGAGCGTACCGGAGGCCTGCGAGAAAGATAAGCGGCTCTACGCCTATCTCGCCCTCGTCGACGCGATTCGCATCGGCAATCAGCGCGAAAGCAAGCACGCCGCCGATCTGCTGGTACAGAGGCTGGAATGACAGTCCAGGGTCAATTGAAGGCGATGTTGGTTGCCGTAGCCGAGGCGCTCGGCGAGGAGTTGCGCGAGCGCCTGGTCTTCGTCGGCGGCTGCACGACCGCGCTCTACATCACCGACCCCATCGTTCTCGAAGGAGTGAGAGCGACCGACGATGTCGACCTGATCGTCGATCTCGCTGGCTTCGCAGAATGGGCCGCGCTGATGGAGCATTTGCGCGGACGCGGCTTCACCGAGGCGGCCGATGATGCAGTAATCTGCCGCATGAAGCTCGGCGAGCTCAAGGTCGACTTCATGCCGGACGACGAGGCGATCCTGGGTTTCAGCAATCGCTGGTACGCAAAGGGGATCGAGACGGCCGTACCGGAACGGCTGGAGGAGGCGCTCGAGATCCGGCGCCTTACGCCGGAACTGTTTGTCGCGACCAAATTGGAGGCCTACCGCGGACGCGGCGATGGCGATCTCATCGGCAGCCGCGATGCGGAGGACATTCTCCTACTGGTCGACGGGCGGGAGGAGATCGTTGACGAAATCGCGAGCAGCGAGCCGGAGATCCGGGACTACATCGCCGAACAGATTGCGGCGCTGCTCGATGATCCGAACTTCGACCATTTCCTGGAGGGAAATATTCGCGGACCGGCGGGCCGTGTCGACATCGTTTACGAGCGGCTGGTCGCGATCAGCACGCTGGATACGAGCTGACATGACCTTGCAAATCCGGTGGCATTGCCGGCAAGGGACGCGGACGGCCGACAACCGGGACCATGCAGGCATAGGCATCCGCGGCGACGCCGTCCTGGCCATCGTTCTGGATGGATCGACATCGGGTTCGGCCAGCGGCGAGTTTGCTCGCGAAATTGCGCGCCGCATGGTCGACTGGTTCGTAACCGGCACTGAAGAGGCAACCGCCGCCGCTTTGATCGAACAGCTTCGCTTGACCCATGCGTCGCTCGCGATGGACTATCGCACAGGTTCGGCGAGCTATGCCCTTCTCCACTTTGAAGCGACGCGCCCGGTGCTGGTGCTGCATGCGGGCGATTGCCTAGTGGGCCGACGCGCGGAGGACGGAGAGATCGCATGGCTGATACAGCCCCATACGCTCGCAAATCCGCTGTTGCCCCTGGCGATCGAGAGTCTCGCCAAAGACCCCGCCCGTCACAGGCTCACGCGCAGCTTCCGCTCGAAGCGCTTCATTGCTCCTGATCTGAATTCGATCCAACTCGACGATCGGCCACTGCTGGTTGCGACGGACGGCTTCTGGGCGGAACTTGATGCGCACCAGCAGGTCGACTTCATCGAAGGGCGTGTTGGAGTGCGCGAACAAGAACGCGACGATTGCGGCGCTCTCTTGATTTTGCGCAGCAAGTCTGGTTCTGGGATCGAACTCGTTGATGCCGAGGCGGCGCCCAACCTCTACAAGGCCTGCAAGCCACCAAATCTACGCCAACAGCATGCGGCGAAGCGGCAATGGTAACCCCGACGGCGCTAAGGTCGACGTTCTGTCTGTGTGTGGCCAATTTGATAGCTCATCAGAGGCCTGTCACGCTTCAAATTCTGCCTGCGTAAGGGAAAGTGGGATGAATGCGCGCTTGCCGGTCAGTCGGACGCATGTTCGGCCATGAACGTGCCATCCAGATCTCCATGGCTTCGAAGATCGACACGATGGCCCGACTGGATCGACGTCCTTTCTGCTTGGTCAAGCTTCAATCGTTTCCTTGATTGCAAGAAGCTTGAGCTGGCACGTGCAGCTTCCAACCTCCGGTAGGTGTCGGAGTCGGGCTTAGCCAAGCTTTTGGAGTATGTACCCTGGGAAGATCACTTCCTCGCAGTCAATCGCGGCGGTTATCGTTTTGAGCGTTTCCAGATCCTCGCTCGTTGAGAATATCACCTGCTGGTCTCGCATTTTGGCGTCGGCGGCGCGGCTGAGGAGGTTCTGAAAACTTGGGCGCGACGACGACTGTTGGCGCGGTTCGTCGAAGACTAACATTCCAGGATGGTTGGTTGGCACATCGCTGGCTAGCTCGAGTAGGCCCAATTGGTAGGCCCACTTCAGACGGATAGCATCGCTCGCAGACGTTTCGAAGCCAATCTCGAACCCTTCCTTCTCCGGCCTGTAGCTGTCCTCAGAGATCGACAATTCCGAGGGCGAGAACGTGCTGAAGCCAAAATCCCTCGCCTGGCTCTGAACAAGCCCGGTGAGACGATTGAGTTTGTCCCTATCGCCGGGAGAAAGCTTTTCCGTCGGAATCTGGGCTCGCTCCTGTAGCAGTTCAGCGTATGCATCCTGCAAGGTGCGCAGCCGATCAATGGCATCATCGAAGATTGTCTGAAGGGCTTCAAGGTCCCGCATTCTTGCCTCAGCTCGGATACGTTCTTCGATGATGGCAGCGGACGGATTTGACCCCGGCGCAACGAGCTCTGATCGAAGAAGTCGGATTTGAGCATAGTAGTCGACCAGCGTGCGACTGACGGCTGAGAGCTGGTCGCGTCGCTCGCTCTCTTCTGTCTGCTCTCTGGCGAGAATATCTTCAAACATTTTCTTCTGCGATCGGATGTACTCGATGTTGTCTGAAACCGGCATAACCGCCGAAAGAGCCTCCTGCGACAGAAGCGTATCCACGAGCGCTTGTTCGCAAGTCGGGCATCTATCGGGCGTCAGCGCAGCGGTGACGCCCGAGTAGCGCTGCAGCCTTTGCACATCGAGGTTCTTCAGAAGATCGTCGTTCAGGGCGGTGATACGACGCTGAAGCGACTGCATGTCTGCCAGCTTTAATTGCTGGATCCCGTGAAGCCTTATCCGCTCGGCGTTTAGCTGATCAACATGCTGCGTGAGCTGCTGCAGCCTTTGCTCGACCTCTTCTGACTGTTCTTCGACGATCGGTACAGCCTTGGCGGCCAAGTCCGCGATACTCGCCCGTAGCTGCATTACCACCGCTCTCAGCGGGAGCCATTCGGTTCCTTCCGCCAATTGAACATACGCATTCGACAAAGCCGCCGGATCGGCAAGAGGATTTTCGCTCAACGCGGCGACACGTCCGCCGCCACGTGCGACGAAGCGATTCAACTCTTGCCTGATGACGGACCATTCTTTCGCATTGGCTGCAATGCGTTCGGCGAGGCGCTCTCGCTGAACTTCAAGCTTATACACATCCAAGTCCATGATGAACTCGACGGCCCGCTTATGAACCTCGCGAATTCTCATGTAGGTGGGAATTGCGGCCGGTATTGCTGTCCATCCGAATTTCTGCTCAACCCAAAACAACGGGAAGACGGTTTCAAGATATAACTTGGTCTCTGGAGCATCGTATCTTCGGACCTGCGGCAATCGCCACCCTAGAAACCCCTCAAGAAAGTGATGAAATCCGTCCTCCCGCTGAGCCGCCCCCGGATCGAGAACGAAGAAGTTTTGTCGCTTGAGGTCGGCTGCCGCTCCTGACAGTGCAGGACCGAAATCAACTGTGACAAGTCGCGTATCGGTGCTGGCCTTCACCGCACGGTTGATGGTGATGATCTGGCCGTCCCCGTTTGCAAGTTCCAGCGAGACACTCGATTCGAGCACGTCGATGCGTTTCTCATCGTCAGTGTTCAAGTAGGTCGTCATCGCATGCGGCAATGGGATCTCGCGTCGCGGGCTCAGCATCCGCTCCAGACCCATAGCGTAGAGCATGCCTTGCATGCAGGTTGACTTACCTTTGGTGTTATCGGCCCACAGGACCGTCAGTCCGGAGGCGAAAGGTATATCGGCGCCATAGACGCCGTCCGAGGTCACCACCCGAAGCTTCAGGTGCCGAAAGCGGAGTGTCATAGTAAATCCTCCAGACGCCACACGCGCTTCATCAGTGCGTCCGTCATCCGCGGAGCGACCTCTGCCAAGAACTTTGTTTCTTCCTTCAGCGACTCCCCTCCGTCGAGAATTGCCTTCGCCATTTTGGCACCAGCGTCGGTGAGCGAGACTGACGTCCCCTTGTCGATCTTCACCAGTTTCAAGGCATGTGCGAAGGCAACAGCGCGATTGAGAGATGGCTCGACGCGGACGGAAACCTCCGTCGGCCGATACTCTCCCGACAAAAGACCGCGAACCTCCTCCCGTCCCTCAGCCAAACGAACCGAGTGGGCCAGAAACTGCAGCTTCTGAAAGTTGGATTTTTTTCCCCGGCTGTAGAACAGCGCCAAGACGAGCACGGCCAAGCCCCACGACATCCGAAGGTCACCAGGAACTGGGTCGGGGCGGGCTGTGAATGTGAACGACCCACCCAAAATGACATCACGAAGCGCCGATTCATTGGACATTGGGGAAATCCAACGGACAGCGCATGATCCACTCGCAGATCGAGCCATAGGCGATCTGCTCGGCATTTTCAGTTGAAAGGCTCGGTGCCGCCGCCGCCATCGCCGCGATGAGCGCATCGAGCTCCGCGTGTAGAATTTCTCCGGCGGACCCCCCGGGTTGTGGCCCGGCAAATTCGAGTCGGCGCGAGCGACTCTTGATTGCGGACACAACCTTTTCATGAAGGTCTGGGGCGCCCGACCGCAACGCGTCGAGTAAGGCGTTGCCTTGCAGAAAAGATCTCACCGCCCCGGCCACAGCTTCATCGAGTTGATCTGCAGCGGCTCGCTTCTTCAGTTTGTGGGTCGCGTTGGCTAGAAGGTCCGACGACCCTGCGGCCCAGGTATCAAGTTCCCCTTGTGATGGAGCGGGGATCGACAACGTCACTGTCGACAAGCCGGACATGCCCATCGCCACAGCGTCGTTTGGAAATGAGCTTGGGTCCTGAATCATGACCTCGATCACGGGATCGAGCGTAGCGCACCCAGCCGCGCGGAGATCCTTGGTCTTTTTTGCGCAGTGGAGATTGACGTCCTTGCTGTCATGGAGCGGAGCGATCAGAACCCAATGCTTGATCGGAACACCATGGAACATCTTTCCAACTTCAACATGATTGTCTAGGAGCTTTCCAAGGTCAGTCGTTATCTTCTTCTTTTGGCGTTCGGCGCGCGTTGCAATATCGATCGGCTCTTCCACCGCGTAACACTGATAAGCTACAGAGTCTTTTGTACAATAGTAGTCGACCCCGTAATCCCCCTTATGTGCCGCCGGAATTTTTTGGACATGCAGAGGGCCATGACGCCCTTGAAGCAGGCAGAGAGCGAAAAGCTCCCAGTCATCTGGATTCCAGACCTGCACTGCATTCAACATCGCGACTGATTTCCCCCAAGCCGCAGCCAGCTTAACGTGGATCTGTCATAATTCAACGACATGAAGCGGCACCGGCCCCGGCGGTACCTCGAATTGCTTGCTCGATAGCCGGTGCACTACGCAGGCCGGAAGCGATCAGGCCGCGTCGTGCAAATGGCCGATCAGGTCGCGGCTGATCTCCTTGCCGAAGAAGGATGACAGCTCTCCGCGCGTGATCGGCTGGAAGTGCAGGCGTTCTCGTTCCAATCCGCGCGGAGGCGTCCGCGCCCAGCAAGACACGTTGAGTATCGACACCAACACCACATTGACGAGAGCGACGACAAGACATGCGTGATTGTCGACAGGAAGGTCAATTCTGCTGACTTCGCTGATACAGTTCGAAGACCCACGGTGAGTGGTGGTGCTCCTGATAAACCAGGCTGAGGTGTTTTTTCGGCCGCGTCACCCCGACATAGAACAAGCGCCTAGCTTCGCGAAGGCCCGCGGGAGTCTGTTGATCGCGCGCGCTCGGTAGGTCGGAAGCGTTTACGCCGTACATGATGACCGCGTCGAACTCCCTGCCCTTGGCGCTGTGCAGGGTGCTCAGGTTGACGCGACCGGATCCCTCAGTCCTTCCGGCGAAATGCATCAACGGAATATCCAGATCGCGTGCCGGATCGGTGGCGGAAATCATCTCGTCGCAGACATCCCACTCCTGTTCGGAGTTGCGAGCAATCGTCCGCCATGCTGCGACAAGGTCCCGCGAGAAGCGCTGCAGCCAAGCGTGGGTGGTTTCGCCGCCTCCAAACGAGGCGCTTAGAAATCCCATGAGCTCGGCGGACAGTTGCTGTTCCTCGGGCTCGCTGGCGTGACGCCCATAGACCAGCGTCAGCGCTTGCGACAGCAGGCGCGCATATGGCGGCGCGGCGTCACGCCAGCCGCCTGTGACCCAGCGGGCGCACTCCTCGATGAAGCGCGCAAGGCGGGAACTTCTTTTGACCAATGCATTTGCGTCGGTGCGCACAAAAGGGATTCCAGCGTCTTTCAAAGCCGCCGCCACCCTATCGCCGAGCCGGGCCGTTCGATAAAGCACGGCGATCTGCCCGAGCTCGAACCCCTGTTCGACGAGCTTCGGAATGATGGTTCCGGCGACGGCTTCGGCCTGCTGGTCATGGCCAAAGGGTACATGCCAGAAGCTGAGGTCGCCTTCAGGTGCGTCATCGGCTCCGCGATAGTCGCGTTCCTCGCCAAGCGCGCCGAGCGACGCCCGAATGATCTTCGCGCCCGACCGATAATTGAAACGAAGCCTGATCGTACAGACATCGGGCCGGCGCGTCAGGCTTTCCAGCAGTTCCGGATTGGCGCCGGCGAAGGCATAAATCGATTGGTCGGTGTCGCCGACCGCGAAGAGTCGAATCCCTCCCGCGAAGCAAAGAAGCAGGACGAGCTCATGCAGCGCGTGGCCGAGATCTTGGTATTCATCGACAAACAACACAGGAAAGCGTGCCCTAAGAGCGTCGCGAATCCAGCCATTCTCCTTGATCATGCGATAGGCAATCAGCGGCATGTCATCGAAATCGATCAAGCCCTGCCTACGCAGCTCCGCTTCGTAGGCCTCGATGAAATCGGCCAATTCTGGATTGCGCCCGCGCCATTCGGGGCGCGAGCGGTCGACATCGCGCAGACGTTTATCTAGAGCGAACTTCCATCGGTCGTGCGGATTGCCGTAACCGCCGGCCATGTTCTGGTAGGCCGTTTCGACGGCGGCTTTCATCTGCGATTTGCTTGCGACCTTGAAGTCTGGGGGAAGCCAAACGGGCACGCAACGCGCATAGGGACCGACAACCTGGCTCAGCGCGAAACTGTGTACGGTGCCGATGAAGGCGCGGTCGCCCGGGGTGATCCCGAGGCGCGCGAGCCGCGTTTCCAGTTCGATAGCGCAGTCGTTGTTGTAGGTGATGCAGGCGACGCCGCGAGGATCGGCCACGTCCTGGATTAGGGCGCGCGCCATTGCAGTCGTCAGCGTCTTGGTCTTGCCGCTTCCGGGACCGGCCAGCACCACGCAATGACCCTTTTCCACGACCGCGGCCGCCTGCTCCGGATTGCCCTTGAGTTCAGCCAAGGCCTGAAGTAGGGCCCGATCGCTAAGCATGAGCAACCATGCCGACGACGTTGTTGATGGCGCTCTCAATGTAAGTTGGGGGCTTGAGCCCGGCCGATTTCTTCGCCAGACGGGCGCCCAAGCGTCCCTTGCCAACGCTCGCGACCATGGCCAACAGCTGCTCAGGAATGACCGGCGTGCCAGTACGCCAGCCAGCAATGCGCTTGGTCCTGACTGAGCCGAAATCCTGCTCGCTCAGAATATCGAGAAGCGGGCTCAACAAGGCAGGCATATTGGCGACGGAAACTTCGAATGTCTGCTCGTTGAGGAATATCCCCGACTTGGCCGCACCGGCACTGAATTCCGCATAGTCCTTTACCTCCCATTCCGCCAGCTGCGCCGGCGTCAGTGGGGGCTTGCCGCGGATGGTGAGCATGTCCGCCCAGAGATCCATAGTGCGTTTCTTGCCGAGAGGCGGCTTGGTCCCGTCGAGGGGATCCCAGTCAGTGATCACGCAATAGGGCAGCGCCAACGCCTCGGCGAGCTTGACATAGGGGCGGAAGTTCGTACCGGCGATGTTGCAGACGGTGATGCCGAGATCGTCGAGTGGGTGACCGAGCGACGTGGCGAAGACGGGCATGAGCGCTTCCTCCGCATCGCCTTCGACGAAGATGACGCCGCGCGCGAACAGCAACTCGGCACGCGTTGCATCAAGATAGTTTTCCAGATCGTCGAGCTCGTCGGATGTCACCGGCAGGTTCGCGAGCGAGAACGCCTGCGTCGCGCCGCCTCTTCTCTTCAGCTGGACGATCGACCGCAACGGTGCGACCGCAGCCAGGGTTGGCGAGTGGCTGGTGACGATCATGGCCTGGGAAGCTTCGGCCTTACCAAGGAGCTTGGAAAAAACCGATCGCTGCAGGTGCGGGTGAAGATGCGCTTCCGGTTCCTCGATGCACAGAAGCGAGAAATTGCGTTCGTTCTTCTTGCGGCGCCACGCGAATTCCGCAAGCTTCAGCGCCAGCAGCGCAACGTTCGCCGATCCGAGGCTGGCCTCCGCGATGCCGCGCTTGCCGCCGTCGATGTACATCGCTATCGCGCGGAACAGCCGAAGCGGGTCTGCGGGCGCGAATCTCAAACGGGCGTCGATGTCATGCGCTTTTCCCGACAGGTAAGCGATACCGGCGCGCAGTTCATCTTCAAGCGTCTTGATGGTAGGAAAGGCTTCAAGCGCCTTGCTCGCCTTGTCGAGTTCGGCCGCCACGGCGTCGAGGTCCGGACGGCTGATACCCGAGACGGCCTCTTCGAGAAGATGGCGCAGCGGGGAGGCTCGCCAGCTGCCGAGCTGACCTTCGGCGTCACGCAAGGCGTCGAGCAGATCGATCGCAATGCGGCGGCGCACCTTGCTCGGCAGCGAACGCGTTTCGTCGCCACCGCCGAAGACCAGAAATTCGCAATCAGCGCCTGATTGGGGCGGGCCGGTAACGTCCGACTTCTTGCGGAAGACATAGCTGAGCTGTGCGATGTTTGGATCATGAGGCGCCCGGAAATCGGTCAGGAGCGCCGTCAGGGCCATGTCGGAAGCGAAATCGGCAATTTCCAGATGCACCTCGATGGGCGCGCTATAGTCGGGCGGCCCGCCATCCCAGAAATCGGTGAGCTTCAGCTGCCGTGCCGAATCGGGCAGGGTCGGATCGAGGATGAGCTGAATCGCGAAGAGCAGATTGCTCTTGCCTACCCGGTTCTCGCCGAGCAGCACGACATTGCCGGCCAGAGCGACATCGATCGATTGAAAATTCCTGAAATTCCTGATGCTCAGCTTGCTCAGCTGCATTTCTATCCCCAAGGCCCGAAGTTTTTTCTTTGCCTGAGCTTCAATAGCCGGTGATCTTGAGC
>JBARWP010000500.1:0-5835 GCA_049646905.1 Pseudaminobacter sp.
GGAATGCAGGTAGCGCAGGAGCCAGCCCGAATTCACGTCGCGCATGATCTTCTCGACCGATTTGAACGCCAGGCCGGTATCGGCCGCATAGTGCATGGCCATGGTGACACCGGTCACGATCTGCACCGCCAGCATCATGGTGAGGATGCCGCCGAATGTGTAGGCGTAGTTGAGGTTGCGCGGGACGGGATAGACGATGAATGAATGATGCACGAATCGCGCCAGCGGCAGGCGCGTGTCGAACCAGCGCCCGATTGCGGATTTCGGGGTATAGGGCGAATCTGCGCTGCTCATGGCTTGCTCCTCGGCATCTTTGATTTTCAGGTGTGGCAATGCCGTACGGATCGCCCGGCCGTGAGCGCCGGGCGATCCGCAGGCGGCGGCGAAACGTGGGAGGGCGAGGCCGTTTCGCGCCTGAAGGTCAGGCCGCCGCCCGGTCCGATTGCTGGACGGGGTGGACGGCCCGGGCGGCGATCTGCAGGCGGTTCCAGAGATTGATGGCGCCGATCATGACTGTCAGGTTGACGATTTCTTCCTCGCTGAACCGGCTCCTGACCAGTTCGTAATCCGCATCGGGCGCTCGCGTCTCGGCGACGTTGGTTAGGGCCTCTGTCCAGGCGAGCGCTGCGCGTTCGCGGTCGCTGTAGAGCGGCGACTCCCGCCAGGCATCCAGCATGACGATGCGCATCTCGCTTTCGCCGATCGAACGCGCTTCGGTTGCATGCATGTGGATGCACATGGCGCAGCCATTGATCTGGGAGGCGCGCAGCCTCACCAACTCGCCGAGGCCGGGTTCAAGCCCGCCAGCGGTGATCGCCTTTTCGAGGCCGACAAGGGCCTTGATGAGATCGGGGGCGACTTTGAAAGGGGCAAAACGTGGGTTCATTTCCGGCCTCCCTGGGCTGGGTTGACGACACCCCACTATGTCTGCCTGCCCGCAAGGCGCGCCATCGTGCCGGGTGCCGGCTATCCCGATACCTTGGTTCAGGTGGAACTGGATGGAGGGCTTGGCCAGGGACGCCCTCCGAACATGTGGCCGGCCCACGCAACGGGTGCCAAATGTAGATGCCGGAAGCCGCTACCGGCGCGATGCCATCGCACAATTCCGGATGCGGCTCTGCTCCAGGCGACAGGCAAACGGACCCCAATCTCAGGGAAGGAAAGACCGTGAAACTCTATTACAGCCCCTTGGCGTGCAGCCTGGCAGACCATATCGCACTGGTGGAAGCTGGTGCTTTTTTCGAGTGCGAGGCAGTCGATCTCAAGACGAAGCGGACGGCCTCCGGGGCCGACTTCACCGAAGTCACCCGCAAGGGATATGTACCGGCGCTGGTGCTGGACGGCGGCGAGGTGCTGACCGAAAACATCGCCGTCCTGGACTGGATCGCCTCGCAATATCCGGCATTGGGCGTGGACGGGCCGCTGGGTCGCACGCGTGTCCTTGAAGCGCTGACCTATACCTCCACTGAGATCCATCGAAGCTTCAAGCCGATGTGGCACAAGGGCAGCGATGCCGAAAAGGCCAAGGCAAGCGAAACGATCGCAAAGCAGCTGGAGGTGTTCGCGACCGGCCTCACGTCGGACTTTCTGTTCGGCGACAAGCCCAGCGTGGCCGATTTCTACCTGTTCGTTATGTTGCTCTGGGCTGCCCGGTTTCACGTCCCTGTTCCGGAGCCGCTGGAGGCCCTTCGGGCGCGACTGGCGGCCCGCCCTGCCGTGCGTCTTGCCATGGAGCGCGAGGGCCTGATCGCAACCCTGCCCAGTCTGTCGGATGTAGCCTGATCGCCTCATTGAAGATCCACGGTCGGATCGCACCGTCCGGTGTGCAGGGGATGCGCCGTGCTGTCGTGACGGAGAGCAGGGCCTGTACCGCGGTATGGGCCTGCCAGGCCTTCCATCCGATCGACCGTGATTGCCCGTCGCCATAGCGTCGTCCTGGTCAGCGATCGCTGACGCATGTCCATCGAGCAAACAGGATCGTGCCATGTCGCAAGTGAAATCCGATAGAGAGGCGCTTGGCGCCTACCTCGCTCAAGCGCATATTGTCGGGCCGGACGAGCTGCTGGAGAGCGCCAGCATCGCCCATGAGCTGGGCAATTTGATCCAGATCGCCTCGTCGGCGGTCAATATCATCGCCCGCCATTCAAGGCCTGACGGGGCATCGGTGCTGGAGCCGGTGATCTCGGGCGCCAGGACATCGCTGGACCGTGCCGGCGCGCTGGTCAGGCAGGCCATCCGCCCGGTCGATCGCCCGGGGCGGACTATCGAGCGCGTGGATGTCGTCCAGTCCCTGCTCGAAGTCAGGGGTCTCATCCAATACAGCTGGACGCCGAAATATCGTATCGAGATCCTGGCCAGTGCCGGTTTACCTCCTGTTGAATGCACGCGTTCGGGCTTGCAGGGCGCGATCTTGAATCTTGCGCTCAATGCACGCGATGCCATGCCGGATGGCGGCGTGATCCTGCTCGAAGCGGTCGCGATCTTTCAGGACACAGCGGAAGCGCTGGTCGAGTTGCGGGTTTCGGACAATGGCGTCGGCATGACGCCGGAAACGATGGGGCGTGCCTTCGACCCGTTCTTCACAACCAAGAGCACGGGTCTGGGCGGTGTCGGCCTGCCGATGGTCAAGCGCTTCGTCCAGGAGGCGGGCGGAAGCGTCAAGATCGAAAGCGAGCCCGGGATCGGCACGACCGTGATGCTGCGGCTGCCTGCCATCCGCTAGTCGGGCTCGGATGGATTTCTGATCGCTCGGTTCAGGAACTGCACGCGTTGCGGCGTATCGATCCTAGACCTTGGCAGTGCCCGACAGATCCGTCCGTTCGATAGGCGCGCCGAGCGTGACGGCGCATTCTCCAGGGCAATTGGTCACCACCGATCGCAGGGAAAAGCAAATGCTGAAGATCACGAAAATTCTGGCTGTCGCTGCCGCGATGGCCGTATCCGCAGGGGCGATGGCGCAGCCTGCGGTCCACGAGGCCAAGCCGACCATCGTTCTGGTCCATGGCGCGTTCGCGGAATCCTCGAGCTGGAACGCGGTCATCGCCAGGCTGAACCAGGACGGCTATACGGCAATCGCCGCCGCTAACCCACTGCGCAGTGTTGCTGGCGATGCCGCTGCAATCTCTGCCGTGGTCCGCTCCATCTCCGGGCCGGTCGTGCTGGTGGGCCATTCCTATGGCGGGCCGGTCATCACCGAGGCCGCCAATGATAGTCCCAACGTCTCGGCCCTGGTCTATGTGGCGGGCTTTGCTCCCGACACCGGCGAATCCAGCCTGACGCTTTCGGGCCTGTTTCCCGGCAGCACGCTGGCGAGCGCCATTGTGCCGGTCGAGCTGCCCGGCGGCGGCACCGACCTCTTCATCCAGCAGGACAAGTTCCACGAGCAGTTCGCCGCCGACGTTCCGGAGGCCGAGGCCAGGCTGATGGCCGCAACCCAGCGTCCGGTAACGCAGGCGGCGCTGGCGGAGGCATCGGGCGAGGCCGCATGGAAGCGACTGCCCTCCTATGCGGTCTATGGCTCGGAGGATCGCAACATCCCGCCGGCCGCGATGCACTTCATGGCCGAGCGTGCGCGATCCTTGAAAACCGTGGTCATCGACGGCGCCTCGCACGCCTTGATGGTCTCGCATCCGGCGGAGGTCGCAGCCCTCATCGAGGACGCTGCGTCGGGACGATGAGGAATTGAGCGGCTGCTTTGCGCCCGGGTCCACCTTCCCGGAAGCCATGAGGATACCCGACATGAAGATTGTGGTCATTGGCGCCACCGCCCGCATCCGGTCGGAGACCGCCGAGAAGTTGCGCGAAAGGGGGCATGAGGTGGCACAGGCAACGTCGCGGCACCAGGCCTCCATTCTTACCCAAGCGCCCCGAGACCCGGGCCATGCCGGCCGCCATCTGAGGAAATTCCTTGAGCGAACCTTCGCGCTGATGCGCACGCTGTGGTGCCGCCTGCGGCGACAGGAAGCCGGAGATGTCAGGGGCCGTGGCCAAGTGAAGCCGCGCCGCGAAGACAGCGCTTCCTGGAGCGCCGTGCAAACAGGGCATCGTGAAATCGAAACAGGAGATTGGACATGAAGATCGTCGTCATAGGCGGGACGGGGCTTATCGGCTCGAAGACGGTGGAGCGGCTCCGCAACAAGGGACATGAGGTCCTCGCAGCTTCCCCGAATTCGGGCGTCAACACCGTCACCGGCGAAGGCGTGGCCGAGGTGCTTGCCGGCGCCGAAGTCGTGATCGACCTCGCGAACTCACCCTCCTTCGAGGACAAGGCGGTGATGGAGTTCTTCCAGGTTTCCGGCCGCAACCTGCTTAGCGCCGAAGCGGTGGCCGGGGTGAAGCATCATATCGCGCTCTCGGTCGTCGGCACCGAGCGTCTGCAGGGCAGCGGCTATTTCCGTGGCAAGAAGGCCCAGGAGGACCTGATCCGCAGTTCCGGCATCCCCTATACGATCGTGCACTCGACGCAGTTCTACGAGTTCATGGGAGCGATTGCCCAGTCCGGTGCGAGCGGGGACACGGTGCATCTGTCGCCCGCCTATGTGCAGCCGATCGCGGCGGACGACGTTGCCGATGTGATGGCTGACGTTGCGCTCGCCGCCCCGGTGAACGGCATGATCGAGATCGCCGGCCCCGATCGCGTGCGCCTCAACGAATTGGTGGCCCGGTATCTGAAGGCGACCAATGATCCGCGCAAGGTAATCGCCGACGCCCATGCTCCGTACTTCGGGGTCGAACTTGATGACAGTTCGCTCGTCCCGGGCAGCAATCCGCGCATCGGCCCGATCCGTTTCGACGACTGGGTCAGCAGTACCGCGCGGAAGAAATAGCGGCAAATCGATAACCGGCGCGCTGCCGGCTCCTCCATTCCAAGATGACAAGGAAAACCGAACATGATCCGGACTTTGCTCAGCGTGGCGATGCTCGCGACCCTCCCGCTAGCCGCAGCCTTGGCCCATGACGTGGATGACAAGTCGAAGGTGACGCTGGTCTACGACCAGGCGCTGCCGAACGTACCTGGCAAGAGCATGAAAGGCGTGCTCGTCGAATATGCGCCGGGCGGCTCGTCGCCGGCCCACACCCATCCGACCTCTGCCTTCATCTATGCCACCGTGCTCGAAGGAGCCATCCGCAGCCAGGTGAATGACGGGCCGGTGATCACCTATCGCGCCGGCGAGAGCTTTTCCGAATTCCCGGGCGATCACCATGGCGTCAGCGAGAATGCCAGCGCCACCGAGCGCGCGCGCCTGCTTGCCGTGTTCGTTGTCGACACGGACGAGACCGAGCTGGCGACCTACGAGAAATGAGTCCAACATAAGGAGAAGACGCATGAACATCCAGGCAAAGCCATCGACCAATGCCGCAGGCACAAAAGCTGCGGGACAGCGCGTGAACTACGCGCAGCAGTCACCCGATCTGCTCAAGAAGTTCACGGAGTTCCTGGCCGCGACCAGGGAGGCGCGATCGAAGAGCCCATTCGCGACCTCGTCGCCGTCAGGGTGGCGCAGTTGAACGGCCGTACCTTCTGCCTCGACATGCATGTCAAGCAAGCCAAGATGCATGGCGAACGCGAATTGCGGCTCTATCATCTCGCGTCGTGGCGGGAATCGACGCTGTTCGCGCCGCGTGAGCGCGCCGCGCTGGCATGGGCCGAAATCATGACGAGGCTACCCGAACAGGGCGTGCCGGACGAGATCTATGAGCGCGTGCGCACCCAGCTTTCCGAGAAGGAAATCTCTGATCTCAGCTTTGTGGTCATGGTGGTGAATTCCTGGAACCGCCTCAATATCGGGTTCAGGACCGTGCCGGGCTCGGTCGACGAGAAGTTCGGCCTGGACA